>NZ_JBQSYW010000009.1:0-158287 GCF_052379725.1 Brachybacterium sp. 107
CGCGGCAGTCCCATGGCCGAGGCCGGGACGTTCAAGATCTCCGACGGCGTGAAGCTCTTCAAGATCCCCACCATCTCCCTCATGGCCGGCATGGTCGTGCTCGTCACGAGCCTCGTGCTGCTCGCCTTCTACCCGAACTTCCTGGTCGTCGAACGGGGGGTCAGCGTCTTCGAGACCACCCTGACCATGTCCTGCTTCTCGATCGGCGCAGTGTTCTCCGCCTTCCTCGGCGGCCGCCTGGCGGACCTGTTCGTGCGGAAGTTCGGCGAGAAGGGCCGCATCATGCTGATGCAGATCTACCTGGTCTCGTTCGCCGCGACCGTCGCGATCGTGACCCAGCTCCCCTACGAGGGCTTCGGCGCCGCGGCCCCGATCACCTTCCTGCTGGGCCTGGTGTTCTCGATCGGCTTCTCCGGCTGCGTGCTGCCGATGGTCTCCAACGTGGTGCCCACCCAGCTCAGTGCCACCGCCTTCGCGATGCTGTTCTCGCTCATCCAGGGCGGCGTCACCGCCCTCATGTCCCTGGGGCTCGGCTTCGTCGCCGAGGCCTTCAGCAGCCAGACGATGTTCCTGTGGTTCGTCGTCGTGCCGTACCTGCTCAACGCCCTGTACTGGATGCTGTTCTACAAGGTGTACCCCCGGGACGTGGAGCGCCAGCAGGAGCGCAGCGACCAGGTGGCCGCCGGCACCTTCTGAATCGGCACCTTCTGGGCCGACATCGGCGCGGACGTCCTGCGGGGGAACCCGCGGAGGTCCGCGCCGATCTGCGTCCGGCCTGACCCAGCCGACCTCATCCAACCGGTCTCTGCTGCCCGGCCTCGACTATGAGGTGGATGGCGTCTCACGGGCGGCCCGCGCGGAGGCGACGTCGTCCACGATGACGGCGATGTGCAGCATGCTCGCGATCAGGGAGCCGTAGAGCGGCCAGGAGCGCCGCGGCAGCTCGGTGTTGTCGGCCAGGTCGAGGGCGAGGCCCGAAAGCCGGTCGGCGATCGGCTCCACCTCCGCATCGGGATCCGCGATCGACCGGCCCGCATCGCGGACGATCGCGACCCAGCGCTGACGGAAGCGGTCGTCCCATTCACCCTCGGCGTAGGCGCCCTCGCGGAGCGTGCGCGACAGGTGCCGGAGGTGCGAGATCCCTTCCTCGACCCGGGCCAGGATCTCCTCGTAGGAGGCCTCCTCGGCATCATCCGCCGGGGTGCCGCGGTGACGGCGGAGGAGGGCACCCGCGCGCCGGGTGCGGGGGTTCCCCCGTTCGCTCTCGCGGGCGAAGTGCACCTCCTGCCAGGCGCTGGCGAGCTCCCGGGACATCGACCGGGTCTCCTCGACCCAGGCGTCGGCCCGCTCGGTGTCCCAGGCGGTGGCGAACTCGTCGGCCATGTCGACCAGCACGCCGCCCATCCGGCGGTTGATGCTGTCCACGTAGCGCGCCGCCTGCTTCTCCCGCAGCGGCGGGATGATCAGCAGGTTCACGGCGATCCCCACGGCGACGCCGAGCCCGATCTCCAGGATCCGGTCCAGCAGCAGCGGCTGCTGCTGCCCGAAGCCCGCGCCCAGCACGAAGATCGCGGTGGTCGCGATCGCGACCCCTTCGTCCCGGATCCACGGCACCAGCGCCAGGACCATCCCGACGGCCAGGGCGAGCGCGAAGGTGCCGACGCTGACCCCGAGCCAGGCGCCGATCACGAAGGACAGCGCGACGCCGAGGATCGAGGCGACCAGGGTCTGCAGGCCGCGGGAGACGGATCGGTACACCGTGAGATGCACCGTGAGCAGGGCGGTCCACGGGGCCAGGAAGGGCATCTGGGAGTCGAGCACGTCCCGCGACAGCCACCAGGCGACGGTGCCCGCGATCACCGCCTTGGCGATCTGCAGCCAGCCGGTGACCGCCTCGGGCTGCACCGCGGCGGCCCACAGCTTCTGCGCACGATCCTGCAGGGTGTCGACCATCCGTCGACGGTCTCACACCTCGCGGGCGGTGAGCTCCTCGGGCGGCGCCTCGGTCTCGAGATGCCGGGCCATCGCCCGGAGGAACTCGATGGCGGCCGGCCGGGCCGACGGCGGCACCAGGTGGGCGATCTCGAGCATCCGCTCGTGCATCCCACCGAGTCGCTCACGGACCTGGGTATGGGCGTGGTCCGTGGCCACGGCGATGCGGGAGCGGCCGTCCCGAGGGTGAGGCACGCGCTCGAGGTGGCCGGACTCGGTGAGCCGATCCAGCAGCTTCGAGGTCGACGCCCCCGAGATCCCCAGGTTCCGCGCGAGCGCCTGCGGGGTCGCGGGATCCTCCCCGAGCTCGTGCGCGATCACGTAGCGGAGCGCGGAGAGGTCCGTGGTGTTCATCTCCATGCCGGCGCTCATGCGCCGACGCAGCTCGTGATCGGCCGCGCGGAATCCTCGCAGGGCCGACAGGAGGTCAACAGCCGAATCGCCGCCGTCGTACCAGTACGAACCGCCCGAGCTCCCGCTCGTCTCCCCCGCGCTCTCGACCATCCTCCGATGTTACCGTTAAACTACCTAGATTGGCTAAGGACATGACGGTGGGCCTGGGCCACACACTATTGAGGAGGCGGCATGACCGAGACTGCACAGGGGATCGGTGTCGAGGTGTCTTCCGCACCTCAGGACCACGTGATCCTGATGGATGAGAACCGCACTCCGCTGGGCCTCGCCGCACGCGCCACCGTCCACACCGCCACGACGCAGCTCCATCTCGCGTTCTCCTGCCACGTGGTGCGCGCGGACGGCCAGGTGCTGGTCACCCGCCGTGCCCTGACCAAGCGCACCTGGCCCGGAGTCTGGACCAACTCCTTCTGCGGGCATCCGCGCCAGGGCGAGTCCTTCGCCGCTGCCGTCGCCCGCCACGCAACCCACGAGCTGGGCCTGGAGGTGCGCGGGGTGCGCGAAGCACTGCCGGACTTCCGCTATCGCGCAGTTGACGCCTCCGGAGTGGTGGAGAACGAGATCTGCCCCGTCTTCATCGCCGACGCCGTCGGCGAGCCCACGCCGAATCCCGCAGAGGTCATGGACCTGCACTGGGTCGCCCCCGGAGAGATCGCCGCACTCGTGGACCTCGCGCCCTGGACCCTGAGCCCGTGGATGGTCTCCCAGGTCCCCGATCTGCGTGGACGCCTCGTCCCGTCGGCCGCACAGACGCCGGGCCCCGCCGCCGCCCCCGCCCCCGCACCCGCACCCGCACCCGCGAGCAGGTCATGAGCGCCCACGACCACGGCGCCGTGGACCGGGAGATCGCGCGCCTGCTCTCGCGCGGCGTCACCTCCTCGAGCCCGGAGCACCGCGACCTGTGGGATGCCTTCGCCCGCGCCGCCGACGGGGGGAAGCGGTTCCGACCCGCGCTGCTCACGGCCACGCACGGCGCCCTCGGCGGTGGGCGTGAGGTGGCTGCGGTCCAGGTCGCCGCCGCCCTCGAGCTGCTGCACACCGCCTTCGTCGTCCAGGACGACGTGATCGACGGCGATCCGACGCGACGCGGCGTGCCCAGCCTTCCCGGCAGCTTCGCGCAGGACGTCCAGCAGCGCGGGGCCTCCCTCGCCGCTGCCCAGCGCTACGGCGAGGCGGCCGGCATCCTCGCCGGCGATCTCGGCCTGCTCGCGGCGTTCCGGGCGATCGCCCGCTGCGAAGCCCCTGCCCCCGTGGTCGACCGCCTGCTGGATCTCGTCGAGACCACCGTCCACGAGTCCGCTGTCGGCGAGCTCGCCGACGTGCGCCTGCAGCTGGACCTGCGATCCGAGCTGCACCCCGATCAGGCGGAGCAGTCGAGCGAGACGGCGCAGTCGAGCCAGACAGCGCAGTCCGCGGCGCTGAGGGACGCTCTGGCCGTCGCCGAGTTCAAGACCGCGGTCTACTCCTTCCAGTTCCCGCTCCACGCGGGCGCGCTGCTCGCCGACGCCGAGGACGCGACCCTCGCCGCCCTCGACGAGATCGGCAGCCTGCTCGGCATCGGCTTCCAGCTGTTCGACGACCTGCTGGGGCTGTTCGGCGACGAGCGCCGCACCGGCAAGAGCACGCTCGGCGACCTGCGCGAGGGCAAGCGCACCGTGCTCATCGCGCACGCGACCACCACCGCCCAGTGGCCTCAGCTCCAGCCGCTGCTGGGACGGCCGGACCTCGACGGCGAGGACGCCCGTCGCGCGCGCAGGCTGCTCACCGACAGCGGTTCCCGGGCATGGACGGAGGAGCTGGCCCGCTGGCACCTGGCCAGCGCCGTCTCCTCCGCGATCCGCCACCGGCTGCCGGCCGCCCTCGTGCACGCCCTGAGCACCGCGACCGAGGAGATCCTGCGCACCGCCGATCTCCTGCTCTCCTCGCAGCCGTCGTCGGCCCCGGGCCGGGAAGCGGACCCGGCAGAATCCTTGCCAGCCCCTCGCCCCGACGGGGACACTTCGCCTCATCGCGGCGCCGCGTACCGAGACCCCACCCGTGCAGCCCCCGCGCACCGCAGCCCGGCGACGACAGGATCCTCCTCATGAGCACTGCAGATGGCAGCACTTCAGAAGGCATCACCCCCGCCGGCAGCACCGGCTCCGGACCCGACGCCCCGCTGGTCCTCGTCACCGGCGCCACCGGCTACATCGGCGGCCGGGTGATCCCCGAGCTGCTCCGCGCCGGCCTGCGGGTGCGCGCGATGGCCCGGCACGCCGACCGGCTCGACGGGCGCCCCTGGCGGGACGACGTCGAGGTGGTCGAGGCGGACGTCATGGATGCCGCGACGCTGGCCGACGCGTTGGACGGCGTCGACGTCGCCTACTACCTGATCCACGCCATGGGCGGCGGCAAGGGATTCGCCGACCACGACCGCACCGGGGTGCAGAACTTCGCGGACGCCGCGGCACGGTCCGGGGTGCGACGCATCGTCTACCTCGGCGGCATCCATCCCGAGGATGAGGAGCTCTCCCCGCACATGGCCTCCCGGAAGGAGGTCGGGGACGTGCTCCTGGCCGGCGAGGTCCCTGCCGTGGTGCTGCGCGCCGCGGTGATCCTCGGCTCCGGCAGCGCCTCCTTCGAGGTGATGAGCCACCTCGCCGAGCGTCTCCCGGTGATGATCGCGCCGCGCTGGGTCCACAACCGCATCCAGCCGATCGCCGTGCGCGACGTGCTCCACTACCTCGTCGGCGCAGCCCGGCTCGAGGGCGCACCGAACCGCACCTTCGACGTCGGCGGACCCGACGTGCTCACCTACGCCGGCCTGCTGCGGGCCTATGCGCGGGTCGCCGGGCTGCGACCGCGCCGGATCCAGGCGGTCCCCGTGCTCACCCCGCGCCTGGCGAGCCACTGGATCGGCCTGGTCACGCCGGTCCCCACCGGGATCGCCCGTCCGCTGGTCGAGTCGCTGATCCACGAGTCCGTCGCGGCGGAGTCCGACCTCCGTAGGCTCATCCCCGACCCCGAGGGAGGGCTCACCGGGGTGGACCGTGCCATCTCCCTCGCCCTGACCCGGATCCACGAGCTCGACGTGAGCACCGCCTGGCACTCCGCAGCACCGGCCGGGGCACCGTCGGCCCCGCTGCCCGAGGACCCGCAGTGGGCCGGCGGCATCGTCCGGGGCGACGAACGCAGCCGGCGCGTCGCGGCGACCGCGGAGACCCTGTGGTCCGTCGTCGAGGGCATCGGCGGCGCGAACGGCTGGTACTCCTGGCGTCTCGGCTGGGTCGCCCGCGGGCTGATGGATCGGATCGTCGGCGGTCCGGGACTGCGCCGCGGTCGCCGTCATCCGCAGCGCCTCTCGGTGGGCGATGCCCTGGACTGGTGGCGGGTGGAACGGCTCGAGTCGGGCCGTCTGCTGCGCCTGCGCGCCGAGATGCGGGTCCCGGGTGAGGCCTGGCTCGAGCTGCGGGTCGAGGCCGAGGCCGACGGCGGCTCGCGCCTGCACCAGCGCGCCATCTACCACCCGCGCGGCCTGCTCGGGGACGCGTACTGGTGGGCCGTCTGGCCCTTCCACGGCATCGTCTTCGGCGGTATGCAGCGCAACATCGCCCGCGCCGCCGAGGGCGCCACCACGAGTGCTCCCACCGCCCGCCCCCGCTTGACCGGTTCTGACCCGACCGATTCCGGCTCGACCGGTTCCGGCACGACCTTCCCCCGCACCTCCCGTCGACCCGATCAGGAGTCCAGCTCATGACGATCCTCCGCCGCGGGGCCGTGACCCTCGCCTTCCTGGCCGCCATGGTCGGAACCGCCATCGGCGTGGGTGCCTTCGGAGGAGATCCGATCGCCGAGGCCGCGGGCGGACTGCTCGCCGCGGACTCCACCCATCTCGCCCCGGCCTCCTCGGCGTTCTCGATCTGGTCGCTGATCTACCTGGGCCTCGGGGCCTACACCCTGTGGCAGTGGTGGGACGCCCGCGACGAGCGCGGGATCGCCGTCCCGGCCATCGCCTCGCTGCTGCTCAACGCCGCCTGGATCCTCACGATCCAGGCCGGCTGGGTGTGGGTCAGCGTGCCGGTGATCGCCGTGCTGCTGGGCGTGCTGGCCCTGCTGTTCCACCGGATCACGGTGCACCCGGCCCGCAGCGCCCTCGAGCGGGTCGTCGTCGACGGCACCTTCGGCCTGTATCTCGGCTGGGTGAGCGTCGCGACCTGCGCGAACATCGCCGCGGCGCTGAAGGGTGCCGGCTTCCTGGGCTTCGGGGTCCCGGAGGTGATCGCCGTCGTGGTGCTCGCGGTCGTCGCCGCGCTCGGCATCGCCCTCACGGTGGCGGGGCGGCGCCCGATCGCCGCACCGGCCGCGATGGTCTGGGGCCTGGCCTGGATCGCCGTGGGCCGTGCCGCCGACGCCCCGCACTCCCCCGTCGTCGCGATCGCCGCCGCCACCGCGGCCCTCGTGATCACGATCGCCGCGGCCACTGGATGGCTGCGCGGCCGACGGGCACCGGACGGGGCTGTGCGATGAGCACCCTGCGCCCGCCCGAAGGGCCCGGCGCCCACTACGACCGGGTCGCGCAGCGCAGCGCGCGCACCGTCATCGCGGGCTACTCGACCTCGTTCGGCTGGGCCGTGCGGCTCCTGGAGGAACCGGTGCGCACGCATGTGCGCAGCATCTATGCGCTGGTGCGCGTGGCCGACGAGACGGTGGACGACCCCGACCCGCTCCTGCCGGACACGCTCCGTGCCCAGATGCTCGACGACCTCGCCGCCGAGACGGCGCGGGCGGTGCAGCGGGGCCGTTCCACCAACCTCGTGGTGCAGGCCTTCGCGATCACCGCCCGCCGCTACGGCATCGGGCCCGAGCTGCTCGACCCGTTCTTCGCCTCGATGCGCGCCGACCTGTCCGTCACCGAGCACGACCCGGCGAGCCTGCAGGAGTACGTGCACGGCAGTGCCGAAGTGGTCGGGCTGATGTGCCTGCGGGTCTTCGTCGCCGGGGACGATGCCGCCTATGCGCGGCTGCGGGAGCCTGCGCAGAGCCTGGGCGCCGCGTTCCAGAAGGTCAACTTCCTGCGCGACCTCGCAGAGGATCACGACCAGCTGGGCCGCACCTACTTCCCGGGCCTGGACCCCGCACACTTCTCCGACGCGCACCGCGACCAGCTGCTCGACGACATCGACGCGGATCTCGATCGCGCCGCCGCCGCGATCCCCCACCTGCCCGGCGGCAGCCGTCGGGCCGTGGCCGCCGCGCACGGCCTGTACAGCGCGCTGTCCCGCCGGCTGCGGGCCACCCCCGCCGCGGAGATCCGCCGCACCCGGGTGCGGGTCCCCGATCATGAGAAGGCGCAGATCCTCGTGCGCGTCCTGCTGAGCAGGCGCGCATGAGCACCTCCGATCCTCGCCCCTCCAGGCCCCGCACCACCGATCCCCGCGCCTCCATCGCCAGCGCTTCCAACCCCCGCACCGCGGTCGTCATCGGCGGCGGGATCTCCGGACTCGCGACCGCCGCCCTGCTGGCCCGCGACGGCTACCAGGTGGACCTGGTCGAGGCGCGCGAGGAGCTCGGCGGCCGCGCCGGCTCGTGGGAGCGCGACGGCTTCCGCTTCGACACCGGCCCCTCCTGGTACCTGATGCCCGAGGTCTTCGACCACTTCCTCCGCCTCCTCGGCACATCGTCCGCCGAGCAGCTGGACCTGCGCCCCCTGGACCCGGGCTACCGCGTGCTCTTCGAGGGATACGAGGAGCCGCTGGACATCCACGCCTCCGCCGCCCGCAATGCCGACGCCTTCGAGGAGATCGAACCCGGCGCGGGACGCCGGCTCGCGGAGTACCTCGACTCCGCCGGGAACACCTACGACCTGGCGCTGAAGCACTTCCTGTATACGTCCTTCACCTCGCTGCGAGGATTCCTGGACCCTGCCGTGATCACCCGGGCACCCCGGCTGCTGGCACTGCTCGCCGAGCCCCTCGAACGGTTCGTCGCACGGCGCTTCCGGGATCCGCGGCTGCGCCAGGTGCTCGGCTATCCGGCGGTGTTCCTCGGCTCCTCGCCGGACCGCACCCCGAGCATGTACCACCTGATGAGCGCCCTGGACCTGACGGGTGGCGTCCAGTACCCGCAGGGTGGCTTCGCTCGCCTGATCGATGCAATCGTCGGCCTCGCCGAACGCGAGGGCGTGCGCCTGCACACCGGCACGCGCGCCACACGGATCCTCACCGCCCCGAGCGCCAAGGGACGCGGCACACGGGCGCGGAAGCCCGAGGTGCAGGGAGTCGAGGTGCGGACGGCCGACGGGGACCACCGCGTCCTCCACGCCGACGTCGTCGTCGCCACCGCGGACCTCCATCACGTCGAGACCACCCTGCTGCCGCGCCCGCTGCAGACCTATCCGGAGTCGTGGTGGCGGCGGCGCACGAGCGGACCCGGCGCGGTGCTGGTGCTGCTCGGCGTGCGGGGCGAGCTTCCGCAGCTGCAGCACCACACCCTGCTCTTCACCCGCGACTGGCACGAGAACTTCGGGGCGATCCGCGAGGGACGCGTCCCGTCCCCGGCCTCGTCGTACGTGTGCCGGCCCTCGGCGACCGATCCGTCGGTCGCGCCACCCGGACACGAGAACCTGTTCGTGCTGGTCCCCGTGCCGTCGGACCCGTCGCTGGGTCACGGCGGCGTGGACGGGAGCGGTTCCCCCGCCGTCGAGCGCATCGCCGACGAGGCGATCGCGCGGATCGCCGAGCAGGCCGGGATCCCCGACCTCACCGAGCGCATCGTGGTGCGCCGCACGGTCGGTCCGGCCGAGTTCGCCGAGGATCTCGGGGCCTGGCAGGGCAGCATGCTCGGCCCGGCGCACACCCTGCGCCAGAGCGCCTTCTTCCGCGCCGGCAACGCCTCCCGCCACGTGTCCGGGCTGTTCTACGCGGGCTCCAGCACGCTGCCCGGCATCGGCCTGCCGATGTGCCTGATCAGCGCGGAGCTCGTGGCCAAGAGGCTGCGGGGAGACCGCTCCTCCGCGCCGCTGCCCGAACCGCCGGCGGGATCCCGCGCGCCCGGCGAGGCCGGCACTCGGACGACGACGGCCGCGAGCACCGGGGTCGACGCCTGATGGCCGGGCTGTACCTCGCCGTGCTGCTGGTCCCCACCGGATGCATCGTGCTGCTGGATCATCGCTTCCGCCTCGTCCTGTGGCGGACGCCGAAGCGCGCTGCCCGAACCCTCGTGCTCACCCTCGCGATCGGGATCGTCTTCTTCCTGCTCTGGGATCTCGCCGCGATCGCCTCCGGTCACTACCGGACCGGTCAGAGCCCGGCGATGACCGGCATCGAGCTCCTGCCCGATCTGCCCCTCGAGGAGCTCGTGTTCGTCAGCTTCCTCGCCTACACGACGCTCGTGCTGTGGGGCCTGCTCGCCCGTGCGATGCCCCGGAGGAGAGAGCGCCGGA
Organism: Brachybacterium sp. 107; assembly: GCF_052379725.1. Taxonomy (NCBI): domain Bacteria; kingdom Bacillati; phylum Actinomycetota; class Actinomycetes; order Micrococcales; family Dermabacteraceae; genus Brachybacterium; species Brachybacterium sp. 107. The sequence continues at coordinate 9,827 of NZ_JBQSYW010000009.1, forward strand.
GGAGGGCGGCATGACCTACGCCCTGCTCGCCGCCCTCTTCCTCCTGCCCCCGGTGCTGGTGACGGCGCTCGCCGCCGTGGTGCGTCGGCCCGGACCACGCTGGTGGGCGGTGACCGCCGGGACCGTCGTCGGGCTGCTGCTCCTCACGATCGTGTTCGACACCGCGATGATCGCGGCGGACCTGTTCCGGTACGACGAGTCCCAGCTGAGCGGGCTGCGGATCGCGCTGGTGCCGGTGGAGGACCTCGCCTGGCCGATCGCCGCCGGACTGCTGCTGCCCTCACTCGCCCTGCTGCTGAACCCCCAGGAGAAGGACCGATGACCACGACCACCGGCGCGCCCGGCGCCGTCCGCCAGGTGGTGGGCTCCTCCCGCCCGCTGAGCTGGATCAACACCGCCTACCCCTTCGCAGCGGCATACCTGCTGGCCGGCGGCGGCATCACCCTCACGCTCGTGCTCGGCACGGTGTTCTTCCTCGTGCCGTACAACCTGCTCATGTACGGGATCAACGATGTCTTCGACCACGAATCGGACCTGCGCAACCCGCGCAAGGGCGGCGTCGAGGGGATCGTGCTGGACAGCCGCTGGCACACGCTCACACTGTGGTCCGCCGGGCTGCTCGCCCTGCCCTTCGTGATCGCGCTCCTGCTGCTCGGCTCGCTGACCTCCGCCCTCGTGCTCATGGTCGTGCTGGCGGCAGTGATCGGATACTCCGCGCCGGGGCTGCGCCTCAAGGAGCGTCCGGTGCTGGACTCGCTCACCTCGTCGACGCATTTCGTCGGCCCCGCCGCCGTGGGCCTGGCCCTGTCCGGCGCACCGCTCACACTCGCCGCCCTCGCGGCGCTGGCCGCGTTCTTCCTGTGGGGCATGGCCTCGCACGCCTTCGGCGCCGTGCAGGACATCGTGCCCGACCGGGAGGCCGGGATCGGATCGATCGCCACCGTGCTCGGGGCACGCACGACGGTTCGCCTCTCGCTGGCCCTGTACGCCGCCGCCGGGCTCCTCATGCTCGTCGCCGGATGGCCCGCACTGCTGGCAGGACTCCTGGTCATCCCTTACATCGCGAGCATCTGGCCGTACCGTTCGCTGTCCGACGAGCACGGCGACCGCGCCCGTCCCGGCTGGCGGCGGTTCCTGGCCCTGAACCTGCTGACCGGGTTCCTGCTCACCCAGCTGCTGATCTGGATCGCCCTGCGCAGCTGACCTCGCTCACCACTGCTCGTTCCCACCGCTCCCCACCCCTCCCGACCCCGGCCCTCGACCCTCGACCCTCCACCTTCGACCCTCGACCGATCGGTCCACACCGATATCGAACCGCCCCGACGCACCAGGCACGCACGTGGACCGGTGCCGGGCTCGGTCGCGCCCTCACGCAGCCCGCCGCCTCTCCACGACCCGTTGTGCCCCGGATCACGCACCGAGAGAATGAAGCATGACGGTCACCCTGAGGTCCTTGGAACTGGCAGTACCCGGCACGGAGCTCGCCCAGCAGGAGCTGCGCGACGTCTTCCTCGCCCAGCCCGGCCTGAGCCGGCTCGGCACCCGGCTGGTCAGCTCGGCCTTCGACAACTCCGGGATCGAGCGACGCTATTCCGCGCTCACCGAATGGGGCGAGGACGCGGCGCATGAGGACCCGGTGTTCTTCGACGCCACCACCCACGCCTTCCTGAACCCGACCACCGGCGCCCGCAACCAGGTCTTCGCCCGGGAGGCCACCGAGCTCTACGTACGCACTGCGGCTGCGGCGTTGGAGGCCAGCGAGGGTCTCGGCGCGGCGGACGTCACCCACGTCATCACCGTCTCCTGCACCGGGTTCTTCGCCCCCGGTCCCGACTACCGCATCGTGCGCGCCCTGGGCCTGGATCCTTCCGTGCAGCGCTACCACCTGGGGTTCATGGGCTGCTATGCCGCGTTCCCGGCCCTGCGGCAGGCCCAGATCATCTGCCGCGCCGATCCGGAGGCGGTGGTGCTGGTCGTGACCGTCGAGCTGTGCACCCTGCACGTGCGCACCTCCAACGACCCGGACACCATCGTCGGCTCCTCGTTGTTCGCCGACGGCGCCGCGGCGGCCGTGGTCACCGGCCGCGATCTCCCCTCGCAGCGACCGGTCCTGACGCTGGACCACTTCGAGACGGTCCTGACGCCGGTCGGCGAGGAGGCCATGGCCTGGAACATCGGCGACCACGGTTTCGAGATGGTGCTGGGCACCTACGTCCCTCACATCATCGACGAGCACATCACCGGCGCGCTGGCCCCTCTGCTCGCGCACGATCCCTCCCTCGCGCAGCGCGACTACGCCGAGATCGAGCACTGGGCGATCCATCCGGGCGGCCGCAGCATCCTGGACAAGGTCGAGGCCCGGCTGGACTTGAGCGCCGAGCAGCTGGTCCCGGCCCGTGACACCCTGCGCGACTACGGGAACATGAGCAGCGCGACCGTGATGTTCGTGCTCAAGCACATCCTCGAGGGCGGGTCGGCCGTCGCCGAGGAGCGGGTCTGCGCGATGGCGTTCGGGCCGGGCCTCACCGTCGAATCTGCGCTGATGACCCGGGTCCCGGGCAGCCCCGCCTCACCGCGGCTCTCGCCCGCCGCCGCCCGGATCGCGCCGGTCGGGCCGGTCACGCCGGTCGGGCCGACGGGGACCTGATGATCCCTCCCCCGCTGCGCCACCGGGCGCGGAGCCTCACCGAGCAGATGGACGCCGCGGACTGCGACCCGGAGATGCTGGATCGCACCTACGCCCGGTTCCGGATCGTCAACGCGCTGGTCGCCGGCTGGCGCACGACCTACACCCGTCACCTGCGTCCGGTGCTGTCCCGAGATCGACCCACCACCGTGCTCGACATCGGCTCCGGCGGCGGGGACCTCTCCCGCGGTCTGGTCCGGTGGGCGCGGCGCGACGGGTTCGACGTGCGCGTCACCGGCATCGATCCCGATCCTCGGGCGCATGCGTGGGCGAGGCGTCGGCCCCCGGTTCCCGGCGCGAGCTTCCGCCGGGCGACCAGCCGCGAGCTCGTCGGCGAGGGTCGCACGTTCGACCTCGTGATCTCCAACCACCTGCTCCATCATCTCGACGACGAGCAGCTCTCCGATCTGCTCGTCGACTCCCAGCGGCTCGCCCGGGTCCGCGCGGTGCACAGCGACATCCGGCGCAGCCGCTGGGGCTATCTGCTGTTCGCCGCCGGCACCGCGGCCCTCCACCCCGTCTTCCGGACGTCGTTCATCCGGGAGGACGGGCTGACCTCGATCCGCCGCAGCTACACCGTCCCGGAACTGCGCGCCGTGGTCCCGCCCGTGTGGCGCGTGACCGAGCAGGCCCCGTCGCGGATCCTCCTCCACCACGACGCCGACCTCCTCCACGACCCCGATGCTGATCCAGCACGTCTCAGCTGGGCCGACCGCCTGCCCGACCCAGATCACCTCGGCCCGTCGTGACCAGCACGTCCGCGAGCCACCCTGCGGGCACGGCCGATCCCGTCGACGTTCCCGATCCATCGGCCCGAACCTGCGATGTGCTCGTCGTCGGAGGCGGGCCCGCCGGCCTCCTGCTCGCGATCCTGCTGCAGCAGAGGGGTGTGGACGCCGTGGTCCTGGAGCGTCGGTGGCAGCTCAGCACCCACTCCCGCGCCATCGGCCTGCACCCGCCGGCGCTGGCCGCGCTGACGGCTGTCGGCCTCGACGCGGCGGCCATCGCCCGAGGTGCACCGATCCTTCGCGGAGCCGCCCGCAGCAGGGACCGCCACCTGGGGTCTCTGAGCTTCGAGCTGTCCTGTCCGGAGCGTCCTTACGTGCTCGCGCTGCCCCAGAGCGTCACCGAAGAGATGCTCACCCAGCGCCTGACCCAGTTGGCTCCCGCGGCACTTCACCGCGGTATCGACGTCGTCGCGATCCAGGATCGCGGAGCGGACGTCCAGGTGACAGCCCGGAGAACCCCACGGGAGGACGGGCAGGGAACGGCGCCCGACGGGGCCGGCACCCCAGCGGGTTCGGCCAGCCCCGCAGCGGGTTCGGCCGGCACCGACCCGGGACCCACGACGTGGCGCGCCCGAGTGGTGGTGGGCGCCGACGGGGCGCGCAGCACGGTGCGCGAGCTCGCCGGGATCCGCACGGACCTGCGCATCTACCCCGACACGTACCTCATGGGCGACGTCGCCGACTCTGACGACGCCCGGCGCACCGCGGCATCGCACGCCGCACGGCCCGCGACGATCCATCTCCACCCCGGCGGCGTGGTCGAGTCCTTCCCGCTGCCGGGCAGCGGACGCCGCTGGGTGGCACACACCGGGACCGCCCCGACGGCGTCGGACCCCGACGACCTCGCCGCCATCGTCCGCCGCCGCACCGGAGCCCGGATCGACCCGGCGACCACCACGATGATCAGCGCGTTCACGGTGCAGCGGCGGACGGCCCGGACCATGCTGCGCGGCCGCCAGGTGCTGATCGGGGACGCCGCCCACGAGATCAGCCCCATCGGCGGCCAGGGCATCACCCTGGGCTGGCTCGACGCCCTCGCGCTGGCACCCCTGCTCGAGCAGGTCATCACCCGCGATCTCCGCCACCCGTTGCCCACCATGCCGCTGCTGCAGCGATTCGACCGCGACCGGAGACTCGCAGCACGCACCGCCGGACTCCTGGCAGAGCTGAACATGGTCCTCGGGCGACCTCGATCAACCCTGGTCGCGGGCGTGCGGGACGCCGGGATCCGGGCGGTGCTGCGCACCCCGCTCCGGCATCGGATGGCCTGGGCGTACTCCATGGGCTGGGCCACGCTCGATCGTTCGTGAACGGCCTCGACGACCGCCGTGCGACGCCGTCCCCGCAGACCTGGGACCTATCATGTGGCCATCCAGCGACCTGCCGACCTGCCGACCTGCGGTGACCTCCGCGCTGGAGAGCATTCCCAGCGTCCCACCCACAGACCGGAAGCAGCCATGTCGCGGAAATCGACTCGTCCGACCGTCGCCACCATCGCGCGCGACCTCGGCATCTCTCCCGCGACGGTGAGCTATGCCCTCAACGACAAGCCGGGGGTGAGCGCTGCGATGCGCGAACGTGTTCTCGTGCGCGCCCATGAGGTGGGGTGGACCCCGCACTCGGGCGCCCAGGCCCTGCGCCGCGGCCGCAGCGGGAACGTCGGGCTCGTGCTGATCCGGGATCCGCAGGAGGTCTCGAGGGAGCCCTTCTACTCCTCGGTGACCGCCGGGATCGAGTCCGCCACCTCGGCGCACGGCTACGAGCTGCTGATCCGTTTCGTGCAGGGAGGCGCCGACGCGGAGTCCGACGTGTTCCGCACCTGGGCCCATCAGCGTCGCGTCGACGGCGTCGTCCTGCTGGACATCGCCGAGGACGACCATCGCCCCGCTGTGCTCGAGTCGCTGAACATGGACTTCTCGGTGCTTGGCCACTACACCGGCCCGGAGTCCTTCGCGAAGGTGATGACCGCGGAGGCCGACGACGCACGCACCGTCGTGGAGCACATCGTCGAGCGCGGCTACGACGGCTGCATCCAGCTCACCGGCCCCGAGCAGTTCGCCCACGAGCGCAGCCGCCTGGAGCTGCTGCGCTCGCTGTGCCAGGAGCACGGGATCCCGCACGTCCACGCCTCGGGCCCCTACACGATCGACGCCGGGCTCGCCGCTTTCGAGGCCTCCGACCTGCAGCTCAGCAGCCGGCCGGCGGTGGTCGCCTCGAGCGACCTGCTCGCGATCGGCGCGCTCCGCGGAGCTCTGCGTCGGGGCATCGCGGTGCCCGAGCAGCTCGGCCTGGTCAGCTGGGACGACTCGCTGATCGCCGAGCTGACCGTCCCCGCGGTCACGGCACTGGCCCGCAGGCCCTTCGAGATGGGCCATCATGCCGGTGACCTGCTGGTGCGCCAGATCGAGGGCGCCGAGCCGCCGTGCACCGTGCTGGAGGTCGAGCCCGCCTCACTGATCGGCCGCGAGTCCACCGGCGCCCTCTGACCCGCCCGGGCTGCCACACCCTGCCCACCCCTGTCCCGGCCCGCCTTGCTGCGGCCTGCACACCCCTGTCCCGGCCCGCCTTGCCGCGGCCTGCACACCCCGGTCCCAACCCCACTGCTCTGCCAGGCCCTGTCCGGTCCGGACCCGCACTGCTCTGGCCTGCATACCCCGGCCTGAACCTGCACTGCACTGCTCTGCCAGGCCCTGCCTGGTCCCGACTCGCCCTGCTCCGGCCTGCACAGCCACGCTGTGCCGTACCGTCCGGCCGCGTACCCACCGGCGGGAGGTGTGCAGGCTGAGGCATATTCGCCCTCGCTGCACACCACAAGCCAGTCGATACGCCACAACGACGCCCGCTGCACACCACAAGCCAGTGGATACGTCACACCGTCTCCCGCTGCACACCTCAGGCCGGTGGACACGTCACGACGGCACGCGCTGAACACCCCAGGCCGGTGGACACCCCACGACGACACCCGCTGCGCATCCCGCGCAACCCCGAGGCACGGCCGCCGTCACCGCACCCCGCACCGCCTCTCCGAGCGCTCGGCTCGATCCGTGATCGCACCGTGACACTCCCCCGTTGACACCCGCCGCACCATCGGGCAATACCCACCGAATCGATTAAGTTCGAATCGATTAAGCAGTTCTGTCGCGCGGCCCTCCCGGGCCTGCGCCTCCCCGTTCCTGCAACGGCGACCGATGACGGTTCGCCAAGGAGTTCTCCGATGCGACGACGCACACTTCTGACCTCGATCCCCCTCGCCGCCGCCGGCGCCGCCGGTCTGGCCGCCTGCGGCTCCGGGTCCGGCGGCTCGAACGACAGCCCGGACAAGCTCACCTACTGGGCCTCCAACCAGGGCACCAGCGTCGAGAACGACAAGGAGGTGCTCACCCCGGTCCTCGAGAAGTTCACCGAGGAGACCGGCATCGCCGTGGACCTCGAGGTCATCGGCTGGGCCGACCTCCAGACCCGCATCCAGACGGCCATCACCTCCGGCCAGGGCCCCGACGTGGTCAACATCGGCAACACCTGGGGCGTCAGCCTCCAGGCCACCGGCGGCCTGCTGGACCTGGGTGACGAGCAGTTCGAGGCGCTCGGCGGCCGGGATCGCTACGTGCCGGCGGCGCTCGCCACCGGCGGCGCGGTCGACACCGACCCCACCTCCATCCCGCTGTACGGCCTGGCCTACGGCATGTACTACAACGTGCAGATGTTCGAGGATGCCGGCATCGAGCCTCCCACCACCTGGGAGGAGATGGTCGAGGCCGCAAAGGCCCTGACCGATGCGGACAAGGGCGTCTACGGCATGTCCCTGGCCGCCGGCTCCTACACGGAGAACAACCACTTCGCGTTCATCAACGCCACCCAGAACGGTGCCGCGCTGAACACGAAGGACGGCAAGCCCTCCTTCACCGAGGACGGCGTGATCGACGGCATCATGCGCTACCTCGACCTCATGCAGGAGCACAAGGTCGTCAACCCCTCCAACGCGCAGTTCGACAACGGCACCAAGTCCGTCACCTCCTTCGCCAACGGCGAGGCGGCGATGATCATCAACCAGAACAACGCCAACGCCACGATCGAGTCGCAGGGCATGAAGCCCGAGCAGTTCAAGGCCGTCCCCTTCCCCGCTCCGGCGGACGCCGTGAGCGACTGCGCCTCGCATCTCGCGGGGATCAACCTCGCGATCATGAAGGACACCGAGAACGAGGAGGGCGCTCTGAAGTTCCTGAACTTCATGACGTCGGAGGAGACGCAGTCGGAGCTGGGCAAGCCCTTCGCCTCGCTGCCCGTGCTGGCCGACGGCAAGCCCACCTTCACCGATGACACCGAGCAGGCGGACATGTTCATGGAGATCTACGGCGAGCGCGCCGAGCCGCTGCCGCTGGTGCCGTGGGAGGACCAGTTCGAGACCTCCGTGGGCCAGGCCATGAACACCATGTTCGCGACCATCGCGACCGGCGGCACGGTCACCCGTGACGACGTCAAGACCGCCATGCAGACCGCGCAGGACTCGATCCGCGCCTGAGGGTCCGACCGGCCGACGGGGGCTCAGCCCCCGTCGGCCCTCGCATGCCCGCCTCGCATGCCCGCCACCTCGATGAGAAGAGCCCTATGACCAGCCAGCTCGCCCCGGAGAGCACCAAGCAGCCTCCGAAGCATCCCGATCGGCCGACGCCCCGGCGCCCTCGCCATCACCTGTTCCCGTACCTGATCATCGCGCCGGCCGTGCTGCTGGAGCTGCTGATCCACATCATCCCGATGGCCACCGGTTTCTGGATGAGCTTCATCGAGCTCACGAAGTTCTTCATCCGCCGCTGGACGGAGGCCCCCTTCGCGGGCCTGGAGAACTACCGGATCGCGGTGGATCTCAACACGCCCGTCGGCCAGGAGCTGCTGAACTCCTTCGTCGTGACGCTCGCGTTCACGGCCCTCGTGGTGGGACTCAGCTGGGGACTGGGCATGGCCGCCGCGGTCGCTCTGCAGCGGCCCTTCCGCGGCCGCGGCATCTTCCGCACGCTGTTCCTGATCCCCTACGCCCTGCCGCTGTATGCCGCGGTGATCACCTGGAACTTCATGCTCCAGCGGGACACCGGCGCCGTGAACCACGTGATCGTGGATCAGCTCGGGCTGGTCGACGGCGCCCCCTTCTGGCTGATCGGGAACAACGCCTTCATCTCCGTGGTGGTGGTCGCGATCTGGCGCATGTGGCCCTTCGCCTTCCTCATGTTCATGGCCGGCCTGCAGTCGGTCCCCGGCGAGCTCTACGAGGCCTCCGCGATGGACGGCGCCACTCCGCTGCGGCAGTGGCGCTCGGTCACCCTGCCGATGCTCGCACCGGTCAACCAGACCATGATGCTGGTGATGTTCCTGTGGGTGTTCAACGACTTCAACACCCCGTACGTGCTGTTCGGGACGGCTCAGCCCCCTGCCGGCGACCTCATCAGCTTCCACATCTACAACGCCTCGTTCCTGTCCTGGGACTTCGGGGTGGGCAGCGCGATGAGCGTCCTGCTGCTGCTGTTCCTGCTGGCGGTGTCGCTGGTGTACCTCTACTTCACCCAGTGGAAGAAGGAGAAGAACAATGCGTGAGACCGTCGGAGAGAAAGTCTTCCGCACCATCGTGCTCGTGGTCCTCACCGTGTTCGTCGCGGTGCCGCTGTACGTCATGGTCACCACTTCGCTGAAGCCGCTCGGCGATGTGCAGGCCGGGTTCTCGTGGATCCCCAGCACCCTCACCATCCAGCCGTTCATCGACATGTGGTCGACGGTGCCGCTGGCGAAGTACTTCATGAACTCGCTGATCGTCACCTCGGTCGCGACCCTGTTCAGCGTGGCCGTGGCGACCCTCGCCGCCTACGCCGTCTCACGCTGGCGCTTCCACGGCCGCGGCCCGTTCATGACCACGGTGCTGTCCACCCAGATGTTCCCCGGCGTGCTGTTCCTGCTGCCGCTGTACCTGATCTTCGTGAACATCGACGCGACCTTCGGGATCCCGCTGGTGGGCACCCGCATCGGCCTGATCATCACGTACCTGACGTTCTCGCTGCCCTTCGCGATCTGGATGCTGGTGGGCTACTTCGACGGCATCCCCCAGGAGCTCGACCAGGCCGGCAAGGTCGACGGTGCCAGCAACCTCACCATCCTGCTGCGCATCATCCTGCCCGCCGCACGGCCCGGCATCGTGGCCGTCGCGATCTACGCCTTCATGACGGCCTGGGGAGAAGTCCTGTTCGCCTCTGTCCTGACCACGGAGGACACCCGTACGCTCGCGGTGGGGCTGCGGCAGTACGCCACGCAGACCAACGTCTACTGGAACCAGGTCCTCGCCGCCTCGCTCGCGGTGTCGATCCCGGTGGTCGTCGGCTTCCTCATGATGCAGAAGAACTTCGTCGCCGGCCTCACCGCCGGCGCCGTGAAGTGACCCGCCCCGGCGAGACAACCCGCCCCGACCTCCCTCCGGAAGGAACCCCATGGAGATCTCCGTCCAGATGTACAGCGTGCGCGAGGCCCTCGCGTCCGATTTCCAGGGCACCGTCGCGCGCCTGGTCGAGCTCGGCCTCACCCACGCCGAGCCGTTCAGCCTGCTCCAGTACCGCGAAGAGCTGGTGCGCGCGCGCGAGCAGTTCGCGATCGACTTCCCCAGCGCCCACCAGTCCTTCCTGGGTGAGGACACCGACTTCGCCACGGTGCTCGAGGCGGCAGGTGCCGTGGGAGTGACGTACCTGATCGACCCGTCGTGGAGGGCCGAGGACTGGTCCGACGCCGGGAAGGTCCGCGCCGTGGCGGCGAGGCTGAACGAGCGCGCGGAGCAGGCGGCGGCCGCGGGTATCCGCGTCGGCTATCACAACCACCACATCGAGCTCTCCTCCCAGCTGGAGGGCCGCAGCGCCCTCGAGCTCTTCGCCGACGAGCTCGATCCGCGGGTCGTGCTCGAGGTCGACACCTACTGGGCCGCTGTGGGCGGGGCCGACGTGCCCGCCCTGCTCGGCGCCCTCGGCGAGCGCGTGCAGCTCGTGCACCTCAAGGACGGCGATCTCTCCACGGATGCGTCCACGCAGCTGCCGCTCGGCGAAGGCGCCATGCCGCTCGCCCAGACCCTGGACGCCTCGGCGCAGACGGCCTACGGCGTGATCGAGTTCGACGCGTACGCCGGGGACATGTTCGACGGCATCGCCGCCTCGCTCGCCCACCTCAGGACCGCAGTCTGACCCGGCGCACGCACCGCACCATCCGACGAGCACGCACGACGAACCCGCCCGTCGGCCCCCGCACCATCCGCGCCCCGCTCCGGGGCCCGCTCCCCTCGCACCACGAAGGATTGTCTCCATGACCTCCCAGAACCAGACCGGCCCCGTCGGCATCGGCATCATCGGCGCCGGCACCATCTCCGGCCAGTACCTCGAGAACCTCACCTCCTTCCCGGACGTCACCGTGCACGTCATCGGCGACCTCTACCCCGAGGCCGCTCAGAAGCGCGCCGAGGAGTTCGGCGTCCCCGCCTTCGGAACCGCCCAGGACGTGCTGGATCACCCGGACGTCGAGATCGTCATCAACCTGACGATCCCCACCGCGCACGCCGAGGTCTCCCAGGCCATCGTCGCCGCGGGCAAGCACGTGTGGACCGAGAAGCCGATCACCACGGTCCCGGCCGACGCGACGGCGCTGCTCGAGGCGGCCGAGAAGGCGGGCGTGCGCGTGGGCGGCGCTCCCGACACCGTGCTCGGGGCCGGCATCCAGACCGGTCTGCGCACCCTGCGCGACGGCTCGATCGGCACCCCGGCCAGCGCGCTGACCCTGTTCCAGTCCCCCGGCCCGGAGTCCTGGCACCCGAACCCGGCCTTCCTGTTCCAGGAGGGCGCCGGGCCGCTGTTCGACATCGCGCCGTACTACACGACCACCCTCGTGCTCGCGCTGGGCCCGGTCACCTCGGTCAGCGCCGTGGGCTCCAAGGCTCGTGAGCAGCGCACCATCGGCTCGGGCCCCAAGGCCGGCGAGGTCTTCGACGTCACCGTGCCCACCCAGGTCGCAGCGCTGCTGAGCTTCGAGTCCGGCCAGAACGCGACCGTGCTGCTGAGCTTCGACTCCCCGCACACCCGCACCGGCTTCGTCGAGGTGTACGGCACCGAGGCGACGCTCGCCTTCCCGGACCCCAACGTCTTCGACGGCGATTCGGCGCTGACCACCTACCGCGGCGAGACGGCCACCCCGATCCCCGCCACCGGCGCCGTCACCGGCCGCGGGCTGGGCGTGCTGGAGATGGCCCGTTCGATCCGTGCCGGCGTCCCGCACCGCGCCCAGGGCGAGATCGCCGCGCACGTCCTGGACGTCATGGTGGGCATCGAGACCGCCATCGCCGAGGGCTCGATCGTCGAGGTGAGCTCCACCTTCACCGAGGTCGAGCCCATGCCGGCCGACTTCGACCCCTTCGCCACGACCCTCTGAGATGCCGGAGCGCCGCGATCAGCCCAGCAGGACCCCGGCGATCGCGGCGCTCATGAGGTTGGCCAGGGTGCCGCCGAGGATCGCCTTCAGGCCGAGCTGGGCGATCTCGGAGCGTCGGCTCGGGGCGAGGCCGCCGAGCCCGCCCAGCAGGATGCCCAGGGAGCTGAGGTTCGCGAAGCCGGTGAGGACGAACGTGGTGATCGCGGCGGTCTTCGGACTGAAGCTGTCGATCTCGGGGCCGAAGCCGGCGAAGGCGACGAACTCGTTGACCACGACCTTCTGCCCCACGAAGCTGCCGGAGCTCACGGCCTCGCCCCAGGGCACGCCGATCATGGCCATGATCGGGGCGAACGCCCAGCCGAGGATCTGCTGGAACGTGAGATCGCCGGCCCCGAACCAGCCGCCGACGGTGCCCAGCAGCAGGTTGATCAGCGCGATCAGGGAGATGAAGGCCAGCAGCATCGCGCCGACGGTCGCGGCGAGCTTGAGCCCGTCGGCCGCTCCTCCGGCCGCGGCGTCGATGACGTTGGCGTACTGCATCTCCTCGAGATCGTCCTCGGTGTCCTCGTCCTCGGCCGTCGTGGTCGTGCGGGCGGTGGCGCCTGTCCCGGCCGTGGCCGCCCCGTCGTCGGCCGCCTTCGCGCTCCGTCCCCCGGATCGCTGGTTGCTGGCCTCCACCAGGGCGGCTTCCCGCGCCAGGGCGTCGGGGTCGTCCTCGGGCACCAGGATCTTGGCCATGAGCAGGGCGCCCGGGGCGGCCATGAAGCTCGCCGCGATCAGGTATTCCAGCGGGGCGCCCAGCAGCGAGTAGCCCACGAGCACGGATCCGGCGACTGTCGAGAGGCCGCCCACCATCACTGCGAACAGGCCGGACCGCGAGAGCCTCTTGATGTAGGGACGGATCACCAGGGGCGCCTCGGTCTGGCCCACGAAGATGTTGGCCGCGGCGTTCACGGACTCCGCGTAGCCGGTGCCGAGCAGCTTCCCGAGTCCGCCGCCCAGGAGCGCGACGAGCTTGGGCAGGATCTTCCAGTGGTAGAGCACCGCGGTGAGGGAGGCGAAGAAGATGATCACCGGGAGCACCTGGAGGGCGAAGACGCTGCCCTCTCCGTCGGCCGGGATCAGGGGCCCGAACAGGAAGGAGATGCCCTCGGCGGAGGTGTCGATGACGGATTGGAAGCCGGCCGAGACCTTCCCGAGCGCCCATTGGCCGGGGCCCCAGTACAGGACCAGCACTCCGAAGCCCACCTGCAGGGCGAGGGCACCGATCACGGTGCGCAGCCGGATCGCCCGGCGGTTGCTGGAGAGGGCGACGGCGATCAGCAGGAGGCCTGCCATTCCACCGAGGCCCCAGAGCAGGTCGACCATCACGCTCACCTCATGACTGCAGATCGGGAACCGGGAATCGGGACCAGAGCCCCGATGCGCGCGCCAGTGTAGGGGCCGACGCCCGGCGGCCCAACCGTCGCCGGTGACAGCGCCGATGACCGAAGATGGACCGTGCACGGATCCCCCGGATCCCCGATCGACCCGCACCCTTGGAGCACTCATGGACCCGACGCCGCACGGCACCCCGCACCGGGAGGCGCTGCTGGCGCACCTCACGGAGTTCCTCGGGGATCAGTACGTCATCGCCACGGACACGACGGTTCCCGGCAGCGCGACAGGTCCCGATGTCTCCTCGGGGCTCCCCGCTCCGATCGACCTGGCCGTGTTCGCCCCGTCGGAGCAGGTTCCCCACGCCACCCTGGTCACGCTCGGTCTGTCCGAGAGTCCGATGCGCACCGAGAGCGGCGAGGAGTACCGGCTCGAACTGCTGATGGGTCTTCCCGCAGGATGGCCGGGCATCGATCCTCCCCAGCCCGAGCTGCTGGAACAGAACCCGAACTCCTGGCCGCTGCATCTCCTGCGGGACACCGCGCGGATCCCGGGTGAGGACGGCTCCACGCTGGACTGGGGCCACAGCATCACGAATCTGGGCACGTGCTACGACCCGTCGGTCCCCTTCACCGGGGCGCTGATCGGCCCGCCCTACGGATACCCGCCGCAGCTGATGAACGCGCCGACCCCCGCCGGTGGCGTGCAGATCCTCGCGGTGCTCCCGGCCACCGACGAGGAGCTCGCGCTGAGGGTCTCCGTCCCCTCAGGTGGCGACATGGTGCTGGACCGCCTCGAGCGGGCCGGGGTCACCGCGGTCCTCGATCCGGCGCGCGAATCCGTGACCGACGGGCCGGCGCCGTGGCGAATGCATGTGCTGCTGCGGGAGCCGGCCGAGCATCTGGGTCAGGTGCTCGAGGGGGTGCTGCCGAACATGGCGGAGCAGCTCGGCGCGCAGGGCATCGACGAGTTCGTGCTGCCGATCGGTCCCGAGCCGCTGCGCTGGCGGGTGGGCGGGCGCTTCGCCCCGTCGGCCCTCGCAGACGACCTCGAGCTCGCCGCGCTGCCGGAGCAGGAGCTCGCCGTGCTCCGCGAGGCGATCACCAGCCACGCCACGGTGCTCACGCTCTCCCCGGAGCGCCCAGGCGACGGCGCGACCGTGGCTGGCGCAGCGGCGATGGCGCAGCTGCTGGTCGAGGCCGGAAAGGCCCTCGCGATCTGGATCCCCCATCAGCGGCATCTGACCACCGCCGCACAGTTCTCGGCAGATATCGCGGCCGGGCTGCCCACCACGTGCCGGGTCCACCCCGAGTCGGCGCTGGTCAGCATCGGCGCCGACGGACCCGGCGCGGACGACGCCGCACGGACCGCCGGGCTCGCGGCGCTCGGCGGCGCGGAGGTGCGGTTCGCCGCGCCCGAAATGACCACGACGCAGAGGATCGGCCGTCTGCACCGGATGATCGCCGACTGCGTCGAGGAGGTCGGCGTCGTCCCGACGGCGGGCCAGCAGGCACGCGTGGACGGCACGACCTACGAGCTGCGGCTCGACGCTGCGGCGGGTACGAGTACGGGAGTCGGGTCGGAGGTCCAGGAGCAGGTTCTGCAAATGGCCCCGATCAGCCCCCGGTAGGTTGAGCCCATGGACGCCGACCACCCCCTGCACGTGCGGGCCGACGACACCGCCCCGCCGGACGATCACCTGGTCGCCGAGCTCACCGAGCTGCTGGACTCGGTGACCGGCCTCGAGGCGATGGCCGAGCGCATGGCGCTGCTCGCCGACCCGCGCCGCCTGCGGATCCTGTTCTGCGTGCACGCCCACCCCGGGGTGCGCAGCTCGGACATCGCCCGGGCCATCGGGGCGAGCGACTCGACCGCATCGCATGCGCTGGCCCTGCTGCGCGAGGCCGGATGGGTGCGGCCACGACGCGCGGGCCGCGAGGTGCGCTACGAGCTGGCCGACGGGTTCGCCCACTCGCTCCTGCACGATCTCGGCTCCGACCACCTGCCCGGCATCCACCACCACGAGCACGCCCCCGAGACCTGACTGTCGACAGCCAGCGGCACCGCCCTGCTCCCTGAGCGCCGGATACTTGTAGAGTCCTTCAAGTAGTTCGTCGGATTCGGCGACGGACACCGAGCGGACAGCAGGAGGGGCGGCCATGGCGACCACGACCGGCGCCCGTCGGCCGGGTCTCACCGACCCGCTCGGCGTGCGCTCCCGCGCCCGGCGCTCCGCCCTGGTGCTCCTTCTGCTCGCCGCGGCCACCCTGCTCAGCCTGCTGATCTGCCTGGGCATCGGCCCGGTCCCCATCGCCCCCGGCACCACCACGCAGGTCATCGCCCAGCACCTCGGGCTGGCTCCCGCTCCGGCCACGGGATCCGCCGCGGACTCGGCCACCGAGGCGATCATCTGGACCGTGCGCCTGCCCCGGGCCCTCATGGGAGCCGCCGTCGGCGCCTGCCTCGCGATCAGCGGCGCCGCCCTGCAGGCGATGGTGCGCAACATGCTCGCCGACCCGTACATCCTCGGCGTCTCCGGCGGCGCCTCGACCGGAGCGGCGGCCGCGATCCTCTTCGGTGTGGGCGCGGCGATGGGCGAGTACGCGCAGTCGGTGCTCGCCTTCGTCGGGGCCCTCGGCGCGGCCCTGCTGGTGTTCGCGATCGCGCGGGCCGGCGGGCGGGTGACCTCGCTGCGCCTGCTGCTGTCCGGGGTCGCCGTCGGCTACGCGCTCACGGCCGTGACCAACCTGCTGATCTTCTCCTCGGACTCCGCCGAGGGGTCGCGCTCGGTGATGTTCTGGATGCTGGGCTCGCTGTCCCTCGCACGCTGGAACGCCTTCCTGCTGATCGCGGTGCTCGCCGCCGGGATCGGCACGCTCATCATGCTGCTGGGGGCGCGGGTGCTGGACGCCCTCAGCGCAGGCGACGAGATCGCCCACGGCCTGGGCATCTCCCCGGACCGTGCCCGCATCGGCTTCCTGATCGTGGTCTCGCTGTGCACCGCGGCGGCGGTCGCCGGGGCCGGCTCGATCGGTTTCGTCGGCCTCGTGATCCCGCACCTCGCCCGCCGCCTGGTCGGCGCCCGGCACCGGGTGCTGATCCCGGCGAGCGCCCTGCTGGGCTCGCTGTTCCTGCTCTGGGCCGACGCCACCGCCCGCATCGTCATGCAGCCCCGCGAGCTGCCCATCGGGGTGATCACCGCGGCGATCGGCGCACCGTTCCTGCTGATCCTCGTGCGCCGGATGTACGCCCGACAGCACTGAGCGCCCCACTCCATCCCTCTCCCCCGCCCCAGAAAGAGGTCCCCATGGATCTGTCCGCCGCCCGCCGTCCGTCCGCCGGCACCCTCAGCCGCCGCTCGGCGCTCGCAGGGCTCGCCGGAATCCTCGGGATCAGCGCGACGGCCTGCAGCTCGGGGACCGCCGGCGGCTCGACGTCCGGCTCAGAGGGAGCCGACGGCTTCCCGCTCGAGCTCGCCAACTGCGAGGCCACGCTGACCTTCGACGCCCCGCCGCAGCGGATCGTGCTGCTGGAATCCGCGCCCGTGACCACGCTGGACGGGATCGGGGTGCTGGACCGGGTCGTCGCCCGGGCCGGGGTGTTCCCCCCGGGGTACTACGACGAGGAGCTCGACGCCCGGGTCGAGGAGATCCCGACGCTCTCGGACGACATCGACGCCTCGGGCCACCTGCAGATCTCCCAGGAGATGGTGATCGCCCAGACGCCGGACATCGTGTTCGGCCTGCCCGACGGCGTGACCCGCGAGGCGATGGCCGACGCCGGCGCGCAGGTGGTGGTCCAGGACATCTACTGCGGCACGGACGACGAGCGGGCGAGCTTCGAGACCCTGTACTCCACGATCGCCACCTACGGCCGCATCTTCGACCACGCGCAGGAGGCGGAGGACCTCACGGCTGCGCTGACGGACCGGGTCACGGCGGTCTCCGAATCCGCCGAGGCCCTCCGCACGACGACGGCCGCGGTGCTCTACCCCTCGCTCGGCGGCGGCCCGCTGTACACCTACGGGGCGGGGTCCATGGTCACCGCGCAGCTCGATGCGCTGGGCATCGAGAACGTCTTCGCCGACACCGCCGAGCGGGTGTTCGAGATCAGCTCGGAGCCGCTGCTGGCGGCCGACCCCGACGTGCTGATCGTGCTCTACCAGGGAGAGGGCGACGGCAGCGACGTCACCGCGGAGATGACCACCCAGGACCAGCTGACCGGACTGCGCGCGGTGCAGGACGAGGCCGTGCTGCCGCTGCTGTTCAACTTCGCCGAGCCCGCGTCCCCGCTGGTCGTGGAGGGGCTGGAGAGGATCCACGAGTGGCTGCTCGAGATCGAGGGATGAGTCCCGACCCCGGCTCCTCGCCCGCCGCACCCGTCCTCGAGGCCCGCGGCCTCACGCACGCCTTCGGGACCGAGCCCGTGCTGCGCGGGGTGGACCTGTCCGTGTCGGCCGGGGAGATCGTGGGCCTCGTGGGCCCCAACGGCAGCGGCAAGACCACCGCCCTGCGCCTCCTGCACCGCGAGCTCGTGCCCGACGCCGGGCAGGTGCTGCTCGAGGGCCGCGAGCTGGGCAGCTATTCCGGGCGCGAGCGGGCCCGGCGCATCGCCGTGATGGCGCAGGAGATCACGGGCGAGGTGTCTCTGACCGTGGCGGACGTGGTGCTGCTGGGCCGCATCCCTCACTCCAGCACCTTCGGCTCGACGTCCGATGCGGACCTGGAGATCGCGACCCGGGCGCTCGAGGACTCCGGCGCCCTGCACCTGGCCCGGCGGGAGTTCGGGCTTCTTTCCGGTGGGGAGAAGCAGCGGGTGCTGATCGCGCGGGCGCTCGCCCAACGACCGCATCTGCTGCTCATGGACGAACCCACCAACCATCTCGACATCGGCTCCCAGCACCACGTGCTGCAGATCGTGCGCACCAAGGGCGTGGCGACCATCGTGGTGCTGCACGACCTGAACCTCGCCGCCCGCTACTGCGATCGGGTCATCGTGCTGGCCGACGGCCTCGTGCACTCCGCGGGCCCGCCCGGCGAGGCACTGCCCGCCTCCCTGGTCAGCGCCACCTACGGGGTCGCCGCCGAACGGGCCACGGCCGACGACGGCACCGCGCAGTTCCTGTTCCGCGGGCAGGAGCCGCCCCCCGGCCCTGCCGCACCCGGCCCGTCGGCCGCACCTGCCGCACCCGGCGCACCCGGCGCACCCGGCGCACCCGCCAGCCCCCTCTTCCCCACCGCCTCCACCCCCGAGGAGCCCGACGTTGACGCCCACCGCCGACCCCGCCCAGGCCCGCTGGAACGACTACTGGACCCGATACGCGGCCGAGTACGACGAGCACCAGCTGTGCCGCCTCGCCCACCCCGAGGAACGTGAGACCTGGTCCCGGGTCTGGACCGAGGTGCTCCCGACGGGGACGTCCACGATCCTCGACGCAGGAACCGGCACCGGGAACATGGCCCTGCTGCTCGCGGGCGCGGGCCACACCGTGACCGGGATCGACCTGGCCACGGGCATGCTCGAGCAGGCGCACGCCAAGTGCGCGGACCATCCGAATCCGCCGACGTTCCTGGTCGGGGACGCCGTGGATCCGCCCTTCGCCCCGAGCACCTTCGACGCGATCGTCTCGCGGTACCTGCTGTGGACGCTGCGCGATGCCCCGACCGCGCTGGGCCAGTGGTTCGAGCTGCTGCGTCCCGGCGGGGTACTGGTGGCGGTCGATGCCCCCTGGTTCCGAGGTGAGGACACGCTGCCCCACGGGACCGAGCGGCAGGACCATTTCGCGTCGGCCTACGACGCGGAGGCCTTCGAGCGCCTGACCTTCGGACGCGCCGGCACCGAGCAGATCGTCGCCGAGTGGGAGGCGGCCGGTTTCGCGGACGTGCGCGCCGATCCCCTGACCGAGGTGCTCGCGCTGGATCGTGCCCACGGCGTCGTCCCCGGCCACTCCCCGCAGCTGCAGCGACGCTTCAGCGCGCGCAGACCCGACTGACCACCCCTCGCGCGACCGCGCTATATACAACACTGTGTCTCACACACTATGGTGTGAGACATGAGCGAGTCCTTCGACACCCACCTGCAGGAGCTGAGGCGCGGCACCGTCGTGCTGGCGTGCCTGCAGCTGCTGCGCACCCCCGGCTACGGCTACAACCTGCTCGAGCAGCTCGAGTCGCACGGTGTCCTCACGGATGCGAACACGCTCTACCCCCTGCTGCGTCGGCTCGAGAAACAGGGCTTCCTGACCAGCGAGTGGAACACCGAGGACACACGGCCCCGCAAGTTCTACGTCACCTCGGCGGAGGGCATGAGCCTGGCCGACACCCTCAGCACGGAATGGCACGACCTCACGCGATCGATCGCATCCGTCACCGATGACCCGGGCACCCCGGAGGAGAACTGACATGGCCACCTCACTCACCGAGCGCTATATCAGCGCCACCATCACCTCCCTCCCGCCGGACGCGCAGGACGACGTGCGCGAAGAGCTCGAGGGCTCCATCGCGGACGCCATGGAAGCTCGCCTCGACCAAGGCGAGGAGCCGACGTCGGCCGAACGCGAGGTGCTCACCGAGCTGGGTGACCCCGCCGCCCTCGCAGCGGGCTATGCCGACCGTCCGCTGCACCTGCTGGGCCCCCGCTACCACCTCGCCTGGAGGCAGCTGCTGAGGACCCTGCTGATGATCGTGCCGGTGTGCGCTGTCCTCGCAGTCGCCCTCGCACAGGTGATCGCCGGCGCCTCGATCGGCGCGATCATCGGGCAGGCGATCGGCGTGGGGGTCACCGCCACGGTGCATCTGGTCTTCTGGGTGACGCTGGTGTTCGTGCTCCTCGAGCGTGCCGGCGCGGACACCGGCCCCGGCTGGGACGTGGATCAACTGCGCGAGCCGACCTCGACGGGGACGGGCCGGGCGGACCTCATCGCCTCCCTCATCCTGGCCGCGGCCGGCGTGGTCGCCCTCCTGTGGGACCACTTCATCGGCTTCCTCAGGA
The DNA here is from genome assembly GCF_052379725.1 of Brachybacterium sp. 107. Taxonomy (NCBI): domain Bacteria; kingdom Bacillati; phylum Actinomycetota; class Actinomycetes; order Micrococcales; family Dermabacteraceae; genus Brachybacterium; species Brachybacterium sp. 107. The sequence goes on from NZ_JBQSYW010000009.1 coordinate 30,104, forward strand.
TCGACGGGGAGTCGCTGTCGATCCTGAACCCCGGGCTGTGGCCCTGGGCGATGGCCGGCCTGCTCGCCCTGATCGCCCTCGAGGCGGTCCTGGCCGTCATGCTCTCTGCGAACGGTCGTTGGACCGTGCGGCTCGCAGTGCTCAACACCGTGCTCGCCATGCTGGCCATGACTCTGGTGCTCACGTTGATGGGCAACGGCCTCCTGCTGAACCCTGACTTCCTGCAGACGGTGTTCATCGCCAACGGCGTCGAGCCGGACTCGATGCGGGTACTCGGAATCCTGACCTGGTTCATGCTCGTGGGCATCCCGGTGTGGGACATCCTCGACGGCTGGCTGAAGACCCGGCGCGACGCACGCCGCTGACACCGGGTGACCCGCGGTCTCCGTGCTCAGAGCTCGGTGGTGGCCGTGCCGCCGGGTGGGCGCTCCCCGACCACCTTCGCCTTGAGGATCTGCGCAAGCCCGGCGACTTTGCCCCCGGGCAGGCCCCAGAACTGCGCGGATTCGCCGCTGACCCGCAGCAGCCCCAGGTCCGGGTCGTCCGGACCGTCGGGGAAGTAGGCGGCCGCCCGCTTGGTCCACAGCTGTTCCACCAGAGAGCGGTCCTCGACGAACTCGGCATGTCCCGCGACCGACAGCCACGACCCTGCCTGCGAGATCGAGAGGTTCACCTGCGGTCCGCTGCGCAGCGCCTCGGCCTGGCCGCCGCGCAGTCCGACGAAGAACCAGACGTCCGCGTCGTCGGTCACGCCCTGGATGGACAGGGGGTGGGACAGGAGCTTGCCGCCCGGGAGCGCCGTGGTGAGCATGACGAGGTCGGCGTCGCGGAGCGTGTCCACCACGTCCTCCAGGGCCAGGGTGTCGTCGGTCATGAGGGGTCCTCCCGCGTCGCCTGTGCTGTCCCGTCCGACGGTACTCGCGCCCTCCGATCCCGGGCGCGGACCCGACCGTTCGGTACCGATTCTCACGGGCGTGCACAGGTCTCCGACGCACCGGCATCCTGCGCGCGCCCATCCCGCCTGCGACGATTTCCTGCTAGCACGTCGACCGTCCTCCACCCGCCACGCGCGGCGGTTACGAAGAAGGTCGGGAGGACCCTCGGCACGGACCCCGTGGTGCCGTATTTTGACGAACGTGACCACACACCTCGCGCAGTCCGCCCAGGAGCCCGGCCTCGGCACGCCCGGCGCTGTCGCCCCCGGCATCACTGTCGGCGTCTCCGCCGCCGTGGGCCGCACCCCGCTGATCCGTCTCGACCACCTGTTCCCCGACTCGGGCGTCGAGATCCTCGCCAAGCTGGAATCCGTGAATCCCGGCGGCAGCACCAAGGACCGCCCGGCGCTCGCGATGGTGCGCGACGCGATCCGCAGCGGCCGCCTCGCCGCCGGCGGCACGGTCGTCGAATCCAGCTCGGGCAACCTCGGGGTCGCCCTGGCGCGGGTGTGCACGTCGCACGGGGTGCGCTTCGTGTGCGTGGTGGACTCGCGCACCAACGCCACCACCGTGGCCACCATCCGGGCGCTCGGCGGGGAGATCTCCCTGGTCTCCGAGCCGGACCCCGAGACCGGCGATCTGCTGACGGCGAGGTTCCGACGGGTCGAGCAGCTCCTGGAGGAGATCCCCGGCGCGGTGAACCTGTTCCAGTACGGCAATCCGGCGAACCCCGGCGCCCACGCCGCGGGCACGATGCGCGAGATCGCCGAGGCCACCGATCACCGGCTGGACGTGCTGATGGCCGCCGTGAGCACCACCGGCACCATCGCCGGCTGCACCGCCTACATCCAGGACTCCGGCATGGCGACCCGCACGATCGCGGTCGACGCCATGGGCAGCGTCCTGTTCGGCGGCACCGCCGCGCCGCGTCCCCTGCCGGGCCTCGGCGCCGGGGTGGTCACCGACATCTCCCGCACCGTCGAGCCCGACCAGGTGATGCGCGTGAGCGGGCTGGACTGCGTGGTCGGCGCGCGACTGCTCGCACGTCGCGAAGGGATCCTCGCCGGCGCCTCCACCGGCGGGATCGTCCACGCACTGGGCATGCTGGTCCCGCACCTGGAACCCGGCACGCGGCTCGCGTTCATCGTGCACGATGGCGGAGTGCCCTATCTCGAGACCGTCTACGACGATGCCTGGGTCCAGCAGACCCTCGACGCCGATGTCGACGCCCTCGCCGCCGCGACCTCGTCCCTGCTGGACACCGCCGCGCGTGGCTGAGCGCGCCGCCACAGGACCCCTGCGCCTGGCCGTGATCGGGGCCGGCCCCAAGGCCCTGTTCGCCCTCGAGGAGCTCGCCGCGCTGCTGGTCGGTCACCCGGAACCCGTCGGGCGCCCTGGGGCCGGCTCCCCGCGAGAGCTCCTGGAGATCACGGTCCTCGACCCCGGCGAGCATCCCGGCACCGGAGCCGCCTACGACCTCTCCCAACCTCCCGAGCTGCTGCTGAACGTCGGCTCCGGGATCCTCGATGCCCCGGCTGCCGGCGCCTTCGCGTCCTTCCCCGACTGGGCGGCGCGTGAGCATCCGGAGCTGGCAGAGGAGCCGTACCCGCCGCGCGCCGTCGTCGGCCGCTATCTGACCGAGCGCTGGCAGCGGATGCAGGAGTCCCTCGCCCCGTTCGGGACTGTCCGCCTGCTCCGCGACCGCGCCGTCGCCGTCCATCGGGACGCCGACGGATGGCTGGTCTCGCGAGGGGAGGGCTCGGCGCCGCTCGCGCCGGCCGACGCAGCTGAGACCCCCGCAGCTCCGGCTGGCGAGATTCCCGCCGACGAGGTGCTCGTGGCGACCGGCCACGCGGCGGGGCACGACAGCTCCCTGGCGACCGCGCGGGCCTCAGGCCGGTGGTCTGCTGGGCTGCCGCTGCGCCCCGCCGTCCTGCCGGTCGGGACCATGCTCGCGGCGGCTCACGTGCCACCCGGGTCCCGGGTGGCTGTGCGGGGTGGGGCCCTGACCTTCATCGATGCTGCCCTCACGCTCACCGTCGGCCGCGGCGCCCGCTTCCACCCCGATTCCGCCGGATCCGGGCGGCTGCTCCACGAGCGCAGTCCCGAGGAGCCGTCTGCGATCCTCCCCACCACCCGCCACGGCCTGCTCCTGGAGGCGAAGCCCGATCCGGGAACCGCCCTGCCCGACGCTGCTGAGGCGGCGATCGAGGAGGGCCGACGCCAGCTGGCGTACGAGACCTCCCTCTCCGGCTCCCTGACCCCGGATCAGGTGCTCGAGATCGTGCTGGGCGTCGCCGCTCGGTTGCTCGACGATGTCGATTCCGATGTCGATGTCGATGTCGACACCGGCTCGGCGCCAGCCCTCGCCGTGCGCCGCACGCTCGGCGAGGGCTCCGATCCCGAGCTGCCCTCCGGGCCAGGACGCGCCGCGGAGGCGCTGCGTCGCAGCGTGGCCGTCGCCGAGGGCAGCCGGAAGCCAGGGCCCAGCTGGGCCCTCGGCCGCGCCTGGGTGCTGATGTATCCCCAGATCACCGCGGCGCTGCGAGACTGCACGGTCGACGAGACGGCCTGGTCCCGGTTCCGGGAGGCCGAGCTGGTGCTGGACCGCTACGCCTTCGGGCCGCCCCTGGACACCGCGCGCGAGCTGCTCGCGATGGTCGACTCCGGCGCGGTGGACCTGTCCTGGGTCGACGCCGGCACCACGATCACCGCGCAGGGGATCCAGGGCCTGCCCGCCGGCTCTGCCCCGGCCGATGTCGTGGTCGACGCGGTCCAGCCCCCTCCTGGCCTGGTCGGCGTCTCCGATCCGCTGGCGCGACACCTGCTGGAGACAGGCCTGGTGTCGGTGCGTCCCGGCCGTCGCGGCGCGGTCATCGACCCCGACGCCACCGCGATCGCGCCCGACGGGAGTCGCGTCGAGGGACTGGCGCTCCTGGGCCGGCCGACGGAGGACCACGTGATCGGCCACGACACCCTCAACCGCCATCTGCATGCCGAGCCGGGGCTCTGGGCTCGCCGCCTCGGCGCTCGACTTCTCGGCGCACGCCGTCCCAGCCCGCGCCGTCCCAGCCTGCAACGACCCGACGTCCCCGACGTTCCCGACGATGCGGATCTCCGGTCCGGCTGCCAGGGCCTGCCTCCGCTGACCGCGCGCCTGGAACCGTGGATGCGCGAGCTCCTCGCCGATCCCGTCGCCTGCCGCGACCTGCTCGAGGAGCACGGCAGCCCGCTGAACGTGCACGACTTCTCGGCGCTGCCCCGCAATGCCTCCGAGCTGTCGGACGCCGCCGCAGAACAGGGCGTCGACCTGCGCATCTTCGTGGCGCGCAAGGCGAACAAGACCCTCGGTCTGATGACGGCGGCGCAGAATGCCGGGCTCGGGCTCGACATGGGCAGCGAGCGCGAGCTGGAGCAGGCCCTCGAACTCGGTGTCCCGGCACAGGACATCGTGGTCACGGCGGCCATCAAGCCGTCCCCGCTGCTGCGCCTGGCGCTGACCTCCGGGGCGATGCTGGTGCTGGACAACCTCGACGAGGCCGCCGCGGTCGATGCCCTGCTCGCCTCGCCCAGCTCCGTCCCGGCCCCCACCCGTCGGCCCGTCGCCCTGCGGCTCGCGCCCACGCCGAGCGAGACCGTCGGCCCCACCCGGTTCGGAGAATCCGCGCGCACCTGGCGCGAGTGGGCCCAGTCCCGCGACCCCGTCCAGGACGCTCTGCGCCTCGACGGCATCCACTTCCACCTGCACGGCTACGACCCCCTCGCCCGCGCCCATGCCCTCACCGAGGCGATCGAGCTGGTCGATGCCCTGCGTGCGCTCGGCCACCGACCTCGGTTCATCGACATCGGCGGCGGGATTCCCATGTCCTACCTCGACGACCCCGAGGAATGGGCCGCCTTCTGGAGCGCGCACGAGGACCGGACCGGCACGGCGGACAGCTCGCTGACCTGGCGCGGGGAACCGCTGCGACAGGTGTATCCGTATCACCAGCAGATGGTGCGCGGGCCGTGGCTGACCACCGTCCTCGCCGCCGAGGTGGCCCCGGGGACCACGGCCGCCGACGCCCTGCGCGAGCGCGGCCTGGAGCTGCGCTGCGAGCCCGGGCGCTCGATGCTCGACGGCTGCGGCATGACCCTGGCCCGGGTCATCCAGCGCACCTCCACGAGCGACGGGATCCCCCTGATCGGGCTCGAGATGAACCGCACCCAGTGCCGATCCACCTCGGATGACTTCCTCGTGGACCCGGTGCTGGTCCGCGCCGGCGCCGTGCCGCCGCAGAGCACATCGGAACCGGTGGACGCGTTCCTGGTGGGCGCCTACTGCATCGAGGCGGAGCTGATCCAGCGTCGACGTCTGCGCTTCCCACACGGGGTCCACCGAGGAGACATCGTGGCCCTGCCCAACACCGCCGGCTACCTCATGCACATCCTGGAGAGCGCCTCGCACCAGATCCCGCTGGCCTCCAACATGGTGCAAGGCCCGGACGGTTGGCGGCGCGACCGGATCGACGCCGTCTCCCCGCTGCGCCCCTGGGCGGACCCTGCGAGCTGACCCGCTCTCATCCGGCCTGCTGCCCGGCATGTCGGTCCGGCTGCCGCCCGGCATCTCGTTCCGGCTGCTGCCCGGCAGTCGGTCCGGCTGCTGCTCGGCGCGGCGGGTCGCCGCCCAGCTCGCGAGCAGCCTCATCCGCTCCTCGGACTGCGAGCCCGGCTCGGCGGAGTAGACGATCATCGCGCGACCCGGCTCCGCCGTGAGCGCGAGCTCCTCGTAGGCGACGGTCAGCTCGCCGACCACCGGATGCTCGAAGCGCTTCGTCCCGGACCCGTGGGTGTGCACGTCGTGCGCACCCCACAGCCGTCGGAAGGTGTCACTGCACGTGGACAGCTCACCCACCAGGTCCTGGAGCGTCGCGTCGTGCGGGTCCTTCCCGGCTTCGACGCGCATGCTCCCCACGCACATCTGCGCGAACCGCTCCCACTCGGGATAGAAGTCCTTCGAGGCCGGATCGAGGAACTGGAAGCGGGCGAGGTTGGGGATCCGTCCCGCCGTGCCGTCACCGACCAGCGGCGAGTAGAAGGCGCGGCCCAGCTCGTTGGTCGCCAGCAGGTTCTGGTACTGATCGCGCACGAAGGCGACGCCGTCGGTCAGGGAGTCCAGCGCCCACTGCAGGGCGGGGCGCACCGGAGCGGGGGTCGCGGCGCTGCGCCGACGGGGCCGGCCCGACGTCGGGATGCCGTCCGCCGCGCGGGCCAGATCCAGCAGGTGGATGCGCTCCGTCTCGTCGAGCTGCAGGGCCGTGGCGACCGCATCCAGCACGGAGGCCGACGCCCCGGCGATCGCCCCGCGCTCGAGCTTGGCGTAGTACTCGACGCTCACCCCGGCGAGCATCGCGGCCTCGCTGCGACGCAGCCCCGGCACCCGACGGGACCCGCCGCCCGCGGGCAGCCCCGCCGCCTGCGGCGTCACCTTCGCACGGCGCGACATGAGGAATTCGCGAACCTCGGCTCGATTGTCCATGCCGCCACCATAGGACTCCGCGAGCCGCGCCGCCCGGCCGGAGAGGTCCCCTGCCGGTACACCCCTCGGCAGGGACTCCCCCAGGCCGCGTGCAGGTCGTGGAATGGGGTCATCACCCGAGCGATCCCGGTCCCCGGACCGGACCTGATCGGACGGGAACGACCCAGCACGAAGGAGCACCCCATGCGCGCAGTCATCATGCATGCCCCCGGCGACGTCCGCGTCGAGGAGCGCGAGGACCCTCGGATCATCGATCCGACGGACGCGATCATCCGCCTCACCGCCACCTGCATCTGCGGCTCGGACCTGTGGCCCTACCGCGGCGCCGACCAGCCCGACCACCAGCACATGGGCCACGAGTACGTGGGCGTCGTCGACGAGGTCGGTTCCGCCGTCGAGACCCTGGAGGTCGGGGACTTCGTCGTCGGCTCCTTCGTGATCTCCTGCGGCACCTGCGAGATCTGCCGCGCGGGCCACCAGTCCCGCTGCGTGAACGCGGTGTTCGTGGACGGCGCGATCGGCACCCAAGCCGAGAGGGCCCGGATCCCCTTCGCCGACGGCACCCTCGTGGCGACGCCCGGCCAGCCGGACGCCGCGCTCATCCCCTCGCTGCTCGCCGCCTCCGACGTGCTCGGCACGGGCTGGTTCGCGGCCGACGCCGCCCAGGCCGGTCCCGGGAGGATCGTCGCCGTGGTGGGCGACGGCGCCGTGGGCCTGATGGGCGTGCTGGCCGCGCAGCAGATGGGCGCCGAGCGCATCATCGTCGTCAGCCGCCACGCCGACCGGCAGGCGCTGGCCCGCGAGTACGGAGCCACCGACATCATCGAGGAACGGGGCGACGAGGGCGTGGCGCGTCTGAAGGAGCTCACGGACGGGCTCGGCGCGCACTCCACGATCGAGGCCGTCGGCAGCCAGGAGTCGATGATGCAGGCGATCCGCTCCACCCGCCCCGGCGGATCCGTGGGCTTCGTGGGCGTCTCGCACGACGTGCAGATCCCCGGTGACGAGCTGTTCTTCTCCGCCGTCCACCTCCACGGCGGCCCTGCTCCGGTGCGCCGCTACCTGCCCGAGCTGATCCAGCTCATCTGGGACCGGACGATCGACCCGGGGAAGGTCTTCGACCTGACCCTGCCCCTGGCCGACGCCGCCGAGGGCTACCGCGCCATGGACGAGCGCCGCGCCACCAAGGTGCTGCTGACCCTCTAACCCCGCCCGCCGGGGACCAGCATCACCACCTCGACCCCACACCCCACCCCGAGAAGGGCCCATGACCGCCACGATCCCGCCAGCAGCCCCCTCGCCGGCACCCTCCCCGGACGCTGCGTCCAGCACCGCGTCCCCGCACGCACTCGCTCCCGCTCCCGCGAAGCTCCCGGCCGTCACCTACGTGTTCACCGCAGGCACCTTCCTCATGGGGACCACCGAGTTCGTGGTCGCCGGGCTGCTGCCCGCCGTCGCGGCCGACTTCTCCGTGAGCATCGCGGCCGCGGGCCTCGCGATCACGGTCTTCGCGATCGGCATGATCGTCGGGGCCCCGACGATGGCGCTCGCGACGCTGCGTGTACCGCACCGGGTCACCCTCACCGCGGCGCTGCTGGTCTTCGCCGTCGGCCACGCCATCGGCGCCCTCACTCCCGACTACGCGGTGCTGCTGGGCACCCGCGTGCTCACGGCGATCGCCACCGGAGCGTTCTGGGCCGTGGCCTCGGTCGCCGCCGTGAACGCCGCCGGTCCCCGGGCCAGCTCACGAGCCCTGGGGATCGTGCTGGGCGGGGGCATGCTCGCCAATGTCCTCGGCGTGCCGCTCGGCGCCTTCGCGGGCCAGGTCATCGGCTGGCGGGGCACCTTCTGGGCGCTCGCGCTGCTGGCTGCAGTCCTTTCCGTGGCGGTCGCGCGCAGCGTGCCGGGGACCACGACGGCCGACGGGCCCTCGCCCGCCCCCTCGATCCGGGCCGAACTCGCCTCCCTGCGTTCCGGGAAGCTCTGGCTCGTGCTCGCCACCTGCGCAATGGTCACAGGCGGCGTGCTGTCGATCTACAGCTTCATCTCCCCGATCCTCACCGACGGCGCCGGCCTCCCGCAGTCCTGGGTCCCTGCGGCTCTCATGGGCTTCGGCATCGCCGCGCTGATCGGCTCGGTGCTCGGCGGCAGGATGGGCGACACCCGGCCCCTGGCCACCCCGCTGGTCACGAGCATCGCGACCCTCGTGGTCGCCCTTGCCCTGTTCCAGGTCGCCGCGGTGCCGGCCGCAGTGCTCGTGCTGTTCGTGCTGCTCGGGCTCGTCGGCCTGTCCGCGAATCCGGTGCTGGTGGGTCTGGCCAACCGTTACGGCGGAGAGGCCTCGACCTTGGCCACGGCGATGCCCACCTCGATCTTCAACCTGGGCACGGCGATCGGCACCGGCATCGCCGGGGCCAGCCTGAGCTCGGGTCTCGGCACGCGCGGGCCACTGCTGGTCGGCGCCGTCGGCGCGGCCCTGGTGCTGATCCCTCTGGGCCTGCTGATCCTCCGCGAACGGGATGCACACCACGCACGGTGACCTCTCCCGCCCGTCTTGGGTTCGTCGGCCGCTCGGGGCCGTCGGCCCGCACATCGCTGGTCCGCCGGTGCGAGGTTCGCCGTCGGTCCGCGCGCAGGATCCCCCTCTCCACCGTCCGCTGCTCGCCATCGCCCCTGCCGGGCGGTGGCGAGCTCTGCTCACATCCGACGGGAATAAACTTGCGGACCACGCCGTTGTGGGGGACTGTAGTGGTGGTGGATAGCTGGAGTCCGCGGCGAAGCACGGTGACCGAACACCGTCCTGAGCGCCTCATGGACGAGTAACTCCCGGCTCAACAGCTACTACCACCGAAGCGATGCGCGCGACCTTTCCACACCGCGCGACCGTGCAGGCTCCGGCCCGACCTTGCGGGGAACCGCAGAGTTCAGGCCTGCCGCACGTGCGCTTCCGGGCCGCCGCCCACCAGGGCAGGCATCCCGGTGACACGACACCTCGCTGGTGAGAATCCAGCACCCACATCATTGCGTCGGCTCCGGTCGACGTCGCATGCGTCAGCCTTCCGCTGGCGCCGAAGGAGAACACCATGACGACCCTCAGCACCACGTACAGTCCGACCACCCCGGCGGCCCCGACCGCCCCCAGCGCCTCGCAGCCTTCCGGCACCCGCACCGTCGTGTTCCGCGACCAGAGCGCCGGTGTGCGCTACCTGACCAGCTCGGATCGCCCGACGGACCTCTCGACGACCTGGGAGGACGGCAACGTCTACCCCGTCATCGAGGTGGACCTGTCCTCCGCGGCCCATCTGGCCGGCCATCGCCGCACCGGCACGGCCGGTTCTGCCGGCCGCTCCGGTCGCGCCCGCCGTCGCCGCTCGAAGAGCGCCGCCGCCCGCGGCTGACCTCGCAGCCGGCGCAGACCCGGCATCTGCCACGCATCGGCAGCGGCCGATCATCTCGAGCCGTGCACTCCCTGCTCAGACCACGGTCTGAAGGCAGGTGGTGCACGGCTCGATCGTCGTTCCCCGATGTCCCGACAGCGGTGCCGGGGGTGAGCGGCCAGGCGGTCAGGCGGTCAGGCGGTCAGGCGGTCAGGCGGTCAGGCGGTCAGGCGGTCAGGCGGTCAGGCGGTCAGGCGGTCAGGCGGTCAGGCGGTCAGGCGGTCAGGCGGTCAGGCGGTCAGGCGGCGGAGCGTTCCCGGTGCGCCGCCACCGCCGCCTCGGCATCGGCATCGGCCATGACCAGCATGCCGTTGATGTGTCCCCCGGCGAGCGACCCGGCCGCGGCCGACGGCCCCACCTGGGCGCTGGGATCGGTGACGTTGCCGGCCACCCAGACCCCGGGCACCTCGGTGGCTCCGGCGAAGCCGCTGGAGATCTTCTCGCCCATCCCGCCGGGCACCTCCTCGACGGCAAGACCCAGCGCGTCCAGGCCCTCCAGCCGCGGGTGCATCACGGTCGCGGCGACGAGCACGGTGCGCGGCACGACCTCCCCGCCGACCAGCCGCACCCCCGCGACGGAGCCGTTCTCGGAGGCGACGATCTCCTCGATCCCGGTCTCGATGACGGAGATGCCCCGGGCGGCGCAGCGCTCCCGGGAGTCCTCGTCGAGCTCGAACCCGTGGACGAAGACGGTGATGTCCTCGCTCAGCTGACGGAACATGAGCGCCTGGTGGAGGGATGCCGGGCGGGTCGCGACGATGCCGATGGCTTCGCCGCGCACCTCATAACCGTGGCAGAAGGGGCAGTGGACGAGCCCGTGCCCCCAGTGCCGGGCGAGGCCCGGGATCTCGGGCAGCTCATCACGCAGCCCGGTCGCGACCAGCAGGCGGCGGGCCGTGAGCCGGCGACCGTCCGCGAGATCGACGGTGAAGCGCAGGTCCCCGTCGGCCGACGGCTCCGCGGCCCGCGCGGAGATGACCTCGCCGGGCACGATGATGCCGCCGTACCGGCGCACCTCCCCGCGCCCGCGCTCGAGGTACTCGGTAGGCGGGGTGCCCTCGTTGCCGAGCAGGCCGTGGATGCCCTCGGCCGGGGCATTGCGAGGGTCTCCGCTGTCGATCACCACCACCGAGCGGAGGGAGCGGACCAGCATGAGCGCGCCGTTGAGACCGGCGGCGCCACCGCCGATCACGACGACATCCACGAGGTCGTCGAGGGCGTCGAGGGCGTCGAGGGCGTCGGGCACGGACGAGTCGGACAGGGAAACGGGAGCGGCGGTAAGTGGTGACGTCATGCTCCCGACGCTAGACAGCGTTGCCGCACATGCATAGTCTTTTGCGCATGACGCAAGGAATCAGAGATGTCGACAGCCTCGTGCGCCAACGCCTGCGTGCCCTGCGTCTCGCCCAGGGCCTGTCGCTCGGGGACCTCGCAGAGCGCGCACACCTCAGCCCCTCGACCCTCTCGCGGATCGAGAACGGCCAGCGACGCCTCGCCCTGGACCAGCTGGTGCTCCTCGCACGCGGCCTCGACACGAGCTTGGACGAGCTGGTCGAGGTCCAGGAGGACGAGGTCGTCTCGAACGCGATGATGGACCGCGGCCTGGACTCCCTGCACTGGTCGGTGCGTCGCTCCCCCGGCACCACCATCCTGCGCCGCCGCGTGACCGGGCCGCCGCCCGCCACGGATCGGGCGCGAGCCCACCCTGGCCAGGAGTGGCTCGTGGTGCTCTCCGGAACGCTCACCCTGCTGCTGGGCGATCGGCGCTATCGGATCGAGGCGAACCAGAGCGCCGAGTTCGACACGATGCTCCCCCACGCCTTCGGCGCCGAGGGCGGGCCCGTCGACGTGCTGATGATGGTGGACCGCGCCGCCCGGCGCGAGCACCGCGAGGGCGACGACGACGCGGGCTGACAGCGGGCACAGAGGCCCCACTCGCCGTCGCTCTTGACACGCGCGAAGTTCGCAGTGCAGGATCCTCGTCATACGAATAACGTCCAGCGGATCACACTGGCGCCGCTGCGCGGACGCAGCCGAACTGGCCGACACGGCCGACACGGCCGACGCAACCGACGCACGACGAACCGACGCACGACGAACCGCACCGAGTTCACATCCGCATCCGACCCCGAGGAGGGGCCATGGCACAGCGCCCCACCATGCATGACGTCGCCGCCGCCGCCGGCGTATCGCAGGCCGTCGTGTCCCTCGTGCTCAGCGGATCGTCCGCCGGTCGGGCCTCCGAGACCACGGCCCAGCGCGTCCGAGATGCCGCCGCGAAACTCGGATACCGCACGAACCTGCAGGCCAAGAGCCTGAAAACGGGCGTCACGGAGATCATCGGGCTGGTTGGCGACGAGGTCGCCACGTCACCGTTCTCCGGCATGATGATCAAGGGCGCGCAGGACCGCGCCTGGCAGGATCAGCACACGCTGATGACCGTCGATACCGGCGGTGACGACGATCTCGAGCGCGCGGCGATCGAGACGATGCTGTCCCATCGGGTCCGCGGAATCATCTACACCGCGATGTACCACCGTGAAGTGACGGTCCCGGCCGCCGCCCTCGACACCCACGTCGTCTGCCTGAACGCTCGCGATCTCGACGGTCGAGCTCCCAGCGTCATCCCCGACGAGGTCACGGGAGGCTACGAGGCCACCCGCAGCCTTCTCGACGCCGGCCACACCCGCATCGCCATGGTCAACATCCACGACACGCTGCCTGCAGCCCGAGGTCGACGTGAGGGATACGAGCGGGCACTGCTCGAGGTGGGCATCGAGGTGGACCCGGAACTGGTCTACCAGGGTGAGGGCATCCAGCGCTCCGGCTTCGAGGCCGTCCGCCACCTGATGGCCCTGCCGGCGCCGCCCACCGCAATCTTCTGCGGCAACGACCGCAGCGCCCTCGGCGCCTATCAGGCACTGGCCGAGCTGAGCCTCCACGTCCCCGGCGACGTCTCCGTCGTCGGCTTCGACGACCAGGATCTGCTGCGCGACTTCTTCCATCCGGCGCTGACCACCGTCCGCCTCCCCTTCGCCGAGATGGGCGACAAGGCCGCCGCCCTGGCGCTCGACCCCTCTGCGCCGGCGGACGTCCACCTGGTCCACTGCCCGGTCATCCACCGCAAGTCCGTTGCCCCGCCGAAAGGACGATGATGTCGCACTCGCTCACCGCCACCGATGTCGGAACCACGTCGCCGACCGATTCCGACCCCGGCGCTCCACCTCAGGGAGCATCGCCCGGGCCTCCGCCCCCGCGCGCCAGAAAGCACCTCCCGACCCGCATTTTTCAGGCTTGGCAGTTATACGTATTACTCGCCCCGGCGCTCATCTACCTCGTCGTCTTCAAGTACTGGCCGATGTACGGGGCCCAGATCGCGTTCCGCGACTACAACCCGGTCGACGGGTTCTTCTGGAGCCCTTGGGTGGGGTTGGACCACTTCGTCGCCTTCGTGACCTCGTTCCAGTTCGAACGGCTGGTCGCCAACACGCTGACGATCAACACCGTCGGCCTGCTGGTGGCGTTCCCGGTCCCGATCATCCTCGCCCTCATCGTGAACCAGCTGCCCAGCGAGCGGTTCAAGCGGATGACGCAGACGATCCTCTACGCGCCGTCCTTCATCTCCGTCGTGGTCATCGTGGGCATGATCCACCTGCTGTTCTCGCCCAGCTCCGGCATGGTGAACCACGCGATCTCCCTGCTGGGCGGCGAACCGATCTTCTTCATGGGGACGCCTGAGTGGTTCCGGCCCCTCTACATCGGCTCGGACATCTGGCAGAACGCCGGCTTCTCGATGATCATCTACCTCGCGGCGCTGACGGCCATCGATCCGTCGCTGCACGAGGCGGCCCGGATGGACGGCGCGAATCGTTTCCAGCGGATCCGGCACATCGACATCCCCGGGATCCTTCCCGTCATCACGATCCTGTTCATCCTCGCCGTGGGGAACATCTTCAACCTCGGGTTCGAGAAGGTCTATCTGATGCAGACAGACCTCAACCTCCCCACCTCCGAGGTCATCAACACCTACGTGTACAAGACCGGTCTGCAGAACGCCCAGTTCAGCTACTCGGCAGCCATCGGGCTCTTCAACTCCGTCCTCAACCTCCTGCTTCTCCTGACCTTCAACTGGGTCGCGAAGAAGGCCAATCAATCGAGCCTGTGGTGATGAACATGTCGAGCACCCTGTCCCCCGCGAAGAACTCCATTAAGACCTCCCTGCGCCGGGAGCCTCTCCACCGCCGCATGGCCGATCCCCTGTTCGGCGTCGTCACCTACGGTCTGATCGCCGTGGCGATCGTGCTGATCGTCTACCCGCTCTACTTCATCGTGATCGCGTCGATCTCCGACCCGAGTCTCGTCCAGCAGGGCAAGGTCGTCCTCTTCCCCCGGGGGATCACGTTCGACGGCTACCTGACCATCTTCGGGACCTCGACCATCGTGCGCGGGTTCGCGAACTCCGTGCTGTACACGGTGGTGGGCACCGCGCTCAGCGTGACCATGATCCTCACCGGCGCCTACGCCCTGAGCAGGAAGGACATGCCCGGACGCAACCTCTTCATGATCCTGTTCGTCATCACGATGTTCTTCGACGGCGGCATGATCGCCCGCTACCTCGTGGTGAAGGAGCTCGGCATGCTCAACACCATGTGGGCGGTCGTACTGCCCGGCGCAGTCGGGGTCTGGAACCTGATCATCGCCCGCACGTTCCTCCAGCAGAACCTCTCCCCAGAGCTGCGAGAGGCCGCCCAGCTCGACGGTGCCTCCGACTTCCGTTTCTTCTTCGGCATCGCGATCCCGCTGTCCAAGCCGCTCATCGTGCTGATGGTGATGATCCATCTCGTCGCGAACTGGAATGCGTTCTTCGACGCGATGATCTACCTCAACGACGAATCGAAGTATCCGCTGCAGCTCATCCTGCGAAATGTGCTCATCCAGTCCCAGGCCTCGGCCTCCGGGATGGACATGGCCTCCATGGACAGCACGGCCGCCGCCCAGAAGATGGGCGAGCTGCTCAAGTACTCGATGATCGTCGTCTCCACGATCCCGCTCCTGATCGCCTTCCCCTTCCTGCAGCGCCACTTCATCAAGGGCGCCACGCTCGGCGCTCTGAAGAGCTGACCCCGCATCCCCTCCCTGCATCACCCCCTCACTGCATCACCGTTACGAAGGAGTACCGCTATGCTTTCTCGCCGTCATTTCACCCTGTCCGCCACCGCTCTCGGCGTCACGATGCTCGGGGTCTCGGGCTGCTCCCGACCCTCGGAGCGCACCACCGAGGATCTCTCCTCCGACGTCGGCATGACTGACTCCGGCGTGCCGATCGTGACCGAGGAGCTGACCCTCGCCTTCGGCGGCGCGAAGTCCGCGCTCGCCCCGGACTTCGAGACGATGGAGCTGGTCAAGACCTGGAAAGACGATTCCGGCATCGAGATCACCTGGAACAACGAGCCCGACGAGGTCTGGGGGGAGAAGAAGAACCTGCTGCTGGCCAGCGGTGAGCTTCCCGACGCCCTGTTCAACACCGGGCTCTCCGATGCCGAGGTCGCCAAGTACGGGGCCAACGGCACCCTGATCGCCCTGGAGGACCTGATCGAGGAGAACGCCCCCACCCTGGCGGGGATCCTCGCGGAGCGACCGGACATCAAGGCCGCCATCACGGCATCCGACGGGCACATCTACACCCTGCCCTCCGTCGAGGAGATGGGCCTGGTCGAGTTCCCTCGCATGCTGTTCCTCAACACGGACTGGCTCGAGGAGTTCGACCTGGAGATGCCCACGACGGTAGAGGAGTACCACCAGGTTCTGCTGGCCTTCAAGGAGAATGTGCCCGGTGGCGTCCTTCCCCTGTCCTTCCTCGAGGTCAGCGACATCGCGGACCTGATCGCGGCGATCGGCGGGCAGCCCGACAACCCCGATCACCGCATCGTCCAGGACGGCAAGGTCATCTACACCGCGAACACCGAGGGCTTCCGCGACGCGATCGCCGAGCTCCACACCTGGTACGAGGAAGGACTCATCGACCAGGAGTCGTTCTCCCAGGACTACGTCAAGTTCGTCTCCAAGGGCAAGGCGGATCCGCAGACCCTGGGATCGTTCTACTTCTGGGAGATCCCGGAGGTGGTCGGCCCCGAGCGCGCGGACCAGTACGCGATCGTGCCGATCTTCCCCGGCCCCGACGGCGTCCAGCGGGCCAGCGTCGCCAACAACCAGGAGATCAACCGCGGCGCCTTCGCGATCAGCCGCACCAACGAGTACGCCGCCGCCACCCTGCGCTGGGCGGACATGCTCTTCGACCCGGTCATGAGCGCCCAGGCCAACTGGGGCCCGATCGGCATCTCGCAGGAGATCAACGACGACGGACTGCTCGAGCAGATCCCCGTGGGCGAGGGCGAGACCGAGCAGGAGCGTCGGGTGAAGGTCGCCCCCGGCGGCCCGAAGATCATCACCGCGAAGGACTTCGAGACGGTCGTGCTCGCGGAGCCCCGGGCCGCCGAGCGCCAGGCCCAGATCGCCGAGCACTATGAGCCCCATCGCGCCAACGAGAAGTACCCACCGGTCATGCTCTCGGTGGACGAGTTGAACCGGATCAGCACCATCGAGACGGACATCAACACCCTGGTCACCGAGAAGATCGCCACCTGGATCGTGAAGGGAGGCATCGAGGACCAGTGGGAAGGCTACGTCGCCCAGCTGGAGAGCATCGGCCTTCCCGAGGTCGTCGAGGTCTACCAGACTGCCTACGACCGTTTCACCTCGAACACCTGACCTCGAACACCCGATCACCCAGACGGCTCACCACCACGCTCCGCTCTGGACGCGGTGTCCCCAGCCGGCCCCACGACAATCGACTGAGAGACCATGACCATCACCTCCCCGTCCCGCCAGCGCACCGATCAGCATCGCCCGCAGTTCCATCTGACCCCCGAGGCCACCTGGATGAACGATCCCAACGGGCTCATCCACCACGACGGCGTCTGGCATGCGTTCTTCCAGAACAACCCCTTCGGCAGCACCTGGGGGAACATGTCCTGGGGCCACGCGGTCTCCGATGACCTCGCGACCTGGACCCACCTGCCGGTCGCACTCCTCTGCTCCGAGACGGAGATGATCTTCTCCGGGAGCATCGTCCATGACGCCGCGAACACCTCCGGCCTGGGGGCGCCGGGCGAGGACGGTCCGCTCGTGGCCTTCTACACGAGCGCGTACACGCCGGAGCATGCGACGGCTCCCGGCATCCAGGCGCAGTCGATCGCCTTCTCCCTCGACGGCGGCACGACCTGGGACTTCTACGCCGAGAACCCAGTGCTCACACGAGATTCGGAGAACTTCCGGGACCCGAAGGTGTTCTTCCATCCCGAGAGCGGCCGCTGGGTGATGGTCACGGTCGAGGCCCTGGACCACGCCGTTCATCTCCACACATCCACCGACCTGCTGTCCTGGGAGCCTGCCTCGACCGTCACGCACCCGGGGCTCGACGGCGGCATCTGGGAGTGTCCGGATCTCCTGCGGGTGCAGGTCCCGGGAACTGACCGGGCCCCCGGGCGGGAGGCATGGGTCCTGGTGATCAGCACCAACCCCGGTGGACCGGCCGGTGGATCCGGCACCTACGCGCTGATCGGCGACTTCGACGGGACCCGCTTCACGAGCGACGCGTCGCCGGTCCCCCTGGACCTGGGGCAGGACTGCTACGCGACGGTGTCCTTCTCGGGCGTGGACGGCGATCCGGTGCTGCTGGGCTGGATGAACAACTGGGCCTATGCGGAGCAGACTCCGACCGCGCCGTGGCGCTCGGCGATGACGCTGCCGCGGACCCTCCACGTGGAGCCGGCCGCGGACGGGACGCTCCACGTGGTCCAGCACGCGATCGTCCCGGGGGGTCTGCGATCCGTGGATCTCGACGCCGCGGTCGACGGGGAGCCCGTCCAGCTGGACGCGGACGAGCCCTTCCTTCTGCGAGGAACCCTCTCCCCGCAGGGGGCACGACGGATCGTGCTCCGGTTTGGTGCCGGACCGGCGCAGCGCGAGCTCGTGCTGGGCCTGGACCCGGAGGGGCACGTGGTCCTGGACCGCAGCCGCGCGCACCTCGAGCCCTTCGCTCCCGACCATTCCCGGTCACTGCCCTACAGCCCCCTGGCAGGAGCCGAGGGCGTCGCCTTCGACCTGGTCGTGGACCGCTCCTGCGTGGACCTCGAGCTCGATGGCGGCCGCGCCATGGTCTCCCAGCAGATCTTCCCCGCTGCCGATACCGTCGCCGTGCTGGTCGAGCGCTCGGCATGAGCGACCTGACCGTGCTGGTCGTCGGCGAAGCGCTCACCGACGTGGTGATCGGGGCCGACGGCGCCGAGGAGGCGCGTCCGGGCGGCAGTCCGGCCAACATCGCCGTGGGGCTCGCGCGGCTCGGGGTGGCGACCGATCTGCTGTGCCGGATCGGGCCGGACGCCTACGGGGACGAGCTGCGCAGCCATCTCGAGCAGGCGGGCGTCGGCCTGGTACCAGCCATCTCGGCCGGGCCCGATCGCACCTCCACCGCCGTGGCCCGGATCGGCCCCGACGGTGCGGCGATCTACTCCTTCGACATCGACTGGGACCCGGGCCCGATCAGCGTCGGTGAGGTGCGGGCGCTTCATACGGGGTCCCTGGCGATGGTCCTGGAGCCCGGCGCGTCCGAGGTCTCGGCTGCACTCTCCGCGGCGACCGCCTCCACCCTCGTCTCCCTCGACCCCAACATCCGGCCGTCCCTCGGCCTCCCTCGGGACGAGGCTCTGGCACGGTTCGAGGTCGCCATCGGCCGCGCCCACCTGGTCAAGATGAGCGACGAGGACCTCGAGTGGCTGTACCCGGGCGCGTCACCGGGCGAGGTCGCGGCAAGGATGCACGGGGCCGGGGTGCGACTGTTCGTAGTCACCCTCGGTGCGTGCGGATGCTTCCTCAGCACCGCCGAGTGGTCTGGCCGGATGCCGGCCGAGCCGACATCGATGGTCGACACGATCGGTGCAGGCGACGCCTTCATGTCCGGGCTGCTGTACGCCGTGCTCTCGAAGGACGGCGACGAGTCCGTGCGCACCGGTGACCTGCGCCGGCGGACGGTCGAGGGCTGGGCCCGCATCGCGCTCCGCAGCGCCGCGCTCACCGTAGGGCGTCACGGCGCCCAGCCCCCGCACCTCGCCGAGCTGCGGACGCGAACCTGAACGCCGACGCGAACGCAGATGCAGACGCAGGCGCAGACGCAGACGCAGACGCAGACGCAGACGCAGAACGCTTCCTGATGATCGCCCCGTCCGCCCGCGGCCGGGGCGCATACTGAGAGCGACGCCGCCGCTTCGACGACGCCGCACCTCGGGTGGGCGGGTCCGATCCCGCTCCAGGAAGGATCGTCTGATGAGCGAGCAGCCAGTCATCCCCCCGCAGGCCCCGACCGTCGCGCCATCCGGTCCCCCGCCAACACCGCAGGCACCGTCGGTTCCCCCGCGGATGCCGCAGGCATCGTCGGGTCCGCACCCCGGACCGGCCCCGTCGCTGACCGCGGCTCCATCGTCAGGCACCGCGGGCACCGCCCGCTACCCCTGGTACCTGCGCTTCGCGTGGATCCTCGCGCTGGTGGCCGGGATCGTCGCGTATGTGGCGACGTTCGTGATCATGCTGCTGACCCGGAACCCCACGATGCTGCCCACCGTGCTGCTGGTCGGCGCCGCGACCATCCCCCTCACGGTCCTGCTGTTCGCGCAGTCCAGCCGGGTGGGCCCGCTCGTGCCCACCCGCACCGTCCTGGTGACGGTCGCGCTGGGCGGGCTGTTCGGGATCTGCGCCGCCGGCCTGGAGGAGACCATCGCCGGCCTGCTCCTGGGCAAGGCCTCGATCCTGCTGGTCGGCGTGATCGAGGAGACCGCGAAGCTCGTGGTCCCGTTGATCGTGCTGGGCCTGGCCCATCGCAGCACCCGGGGCGGGGGCGTCGTGATCGGCATCGCGGCCGGCACCGGGTTCGCGGTCCTGGAGACCATGGGCTACGGGTTCAACGCCCTGCTGTCCCGGAGCGGCGGACTCGGCGCGCTCGACTCGACCCTGATCCTCCGCGGCATCCTCGTGCCGGCCGGGCACGTGGCCTGGACCGGCGCGATCTGCGCGGCCCTGTGGTTCCTGGTGGAGACCTCCCACAAGCTGCGCGGCGTGCTCGCCCTGGCCGTCGCCTACGTCGGCGCGATCGTGATGCACACCGCCTGGGATGCGACCACCAGCGGGATCCTCCACTTCCTGATCGGTGTGATCAGCGTCGGCGCCCTGCTGACGCTCACGATCCTCGCCCATCGCGCCTTCGTGCGGCGGGCCCTTCCGCCCGCCGGGAAGGTGGCCGCCGGAACCCGTTCGACTGGCGGGGAATACACCATCCCCTCCCCTCGTTGAAAATTCACGTCAACGGCTCTCGGCACGAGCGTCGGTCGACCGGCACCGCACCCCACCAGGCCGCGTCCGCCAGCAGGCGAGGAGAACACCATGAAGAAGAACATCCACCCCGAGTACCGCCCCGTCGTCTTCCGTGACGCGAGCGCCCACCACTCGTTCCTCACCAACTCCACCCGTACGTCGTCCACCACGGTGACCTGGGAGGACGGCAAGGAGTACCCGGTGATCGACATCGAGATCTCCTCCGCCTCGCACCCCTTCCACACCGGCCGCGCCGCCGTGCGCGACGCCGCGGGCCGGATCGAGCAGTTCCGTCGCCGCTACGGCCGCACCGGGGTCCTGACCGCCTGACCGCGTCCGGTCAGACGGTCGCGTCCCGGGCCCCCAACCACGGCGCAAGGTGATCCTCGGCGCCGAGCCACGGGGCAAGACCGTCGGACCACTCGTCCGCCGTGAGCAGGCTGCGCCCGAAGGCCCCGCGCACCCGCTCCCGATCGGCCGGGTCGACGCCGGTGACCACCAGGCGCGTCGTGGGCAGCTCGAGACCCGCCTTCCACACGGCGCCGACGGAGACCTGACCGCCGGCGCCGTCCCATTGGCAGATGCTGTCGGGCCGGTCAGGGACCCAGAACCGACCCCGGCTGCGCAGCTTCCCGGATCCCAGGTCCTCGATGTTCTCGAGCAGGCGCTGCGGATGGAACGGTCGCCGGGAGGTGAGGTCGAGCGTCCAGGTGCCGTGCGCGGTCAGGCCGCCGTAGGGCTCGACGTATCGCATGTCGCGTCGGCGCAGGCCGACGAGATGATCGAGGTGCCCTCCGAGAACCTGGTCGAGCCCGACCTCGTGCGGCCCGGCTGCGAGGATCTGATCCGGGGCACGCAGATGCTCCAGCAGCTCAGCGCCCTCCGAGCGAGGATCTCCGTCCACGACGAGCAGGTCGGAGTATTCGATCTGCGCGGCGAGCGCCTCGCCGACGCTTCGCTGGTCCCCGTCGGCCCATTGCACGCCGCGCTCGGCGAGCGTGGCGTCCCCGAGCAGATCATCCAGTGCGGAGTCGGAGGAGAGCACCGCAGCGGCACCTGCGAGATGCCAGCGGTCCTGATGGGGCTGCAGAGTTCCCACCACGACCGTGGGATCGGCGCTGAGGGGAGGTGCGAGCAGCACACCGGCGCACCGGGGATCCCCCGCGAGACGGGCCAGGGTCGGCACGGCGTCCTCGCGCATGGCGCAGGAGACGCACGGGTGCTCGAGGTGGATGACCTCGTCCTCGATCACACCGTCGGCCCGCAGGACCAGGCGGCGCAGTGCGGCAGAGGCCGCATCCACCTCGTAGCGGAGCTCGACCACGCCCTGGCCGTCGAGCAGCAGGCTCGCGACCAGCGCATCCCGGAGCACCGGATCGATGGCCGTGACCACGGCGACAGGCAGGGAATGCCCATCACCCCGCGGTCGTTGAAACTGATCGAACCCGTGGACGTCGGTCATGCCGACACCACCTTCCTTACTTGACGATAACGATTCTCATTAATAGTATCGCTGAGCATGTCCCAGCACTGTCAAGTCACCGGAGCCGCACCGAGCTTCGGGAAGTCCATCTCCCACTCGCATCGACGCACCTCGCGCCGGTTCGACCCCAACATCCAGCGCAAGCGGTTCTACGTCCCGTCCCTGGGCCGCACCGTGAGGCTCCGAGTCTCCGTACGCGGCCTGCGCACCATCGATCGCCGCGGGATCGAGGCCGTCGTGGCCGAGATCCGTTCCCGCGGCGAGAAGATCTGAAAGGAGCCATACCCATGGCCAGGAAGAACGACGTGCGCGGCACCGTGAAGCTGCGCTCCACCGCCGGCACCGGCTACACGTACATGACCAGCAAGAACCGCCGGAACACCCCGGATCGGCTCTCTGCCCGCAAGTTCGATCCGCGCGCTCGCGCCGTCGTCGAGTTCCGCGAGGAGCGCTGATGGCGAAGACCTCGAAGATCGCCGCTGACCAGCGCCGACGGGGGACCGTCGCCCGGCACGCCGAGCACCGCGCCGCCCTCAAGGCCGCGATCAAGGACCCGTCGACGACCCTCGCCGAGAAGGTCCAGGCCCAACGTGCCCTGCAGCGTCTACCACGGGACGCCAGCCCCACCCGCCTGCGCAACCGCGACGCGATCGACGGCAGGCCCCGCGGCTACCTGCGGACCTTCGGGCTCTCGAGAGTCCACTTCCGGGCCGCAGCCCACCGCGGTGAGCTGCCCGGCATCACGAAATCCAGCTGGTGACCACGACGCGCCGCGGTGAGGAACCGGGCCCGTCCGGTCGCCTGCCAGCCACAACAACAACCCCAACCACAACGTTCCGGTGAGAGATCACCCGGAGAGGACTCGACCATGAAGACAGCTATCCATCCCGAGTACCGCAGCGTCGTCTTCCGCGACGCGAGCGCCGACTTCTCGTTCCTGACCCGCTCCACCCGTACCTCCGACAAGAGGGTGACCTGGGAGGACGGCAGGGAGTACCCCGTGATCGACGTCGAGGTCTCCTCGGCTTCCCACCCCTTCTACACCGGCAAGGCGACCGTGCTCGACACCGCAGGCCGGGTCGAGAAGTTCCGTCGTCGCTACGGGAAGTCCGCCCCTCAGCCGGCCGCCGCTGACGATGCCGGTGCCGGTGCCGGTGCCGGTGCCGGTGCCGGTGCCGCAGAGACTGCGGGTGCCTGATGAAGGTTCGCTCCTCGCTGCGGTCCCTGATCCGCAAGCCCGGCGCCCAGGTGGTGCGTCGCCGCGGCCGGATCTACGTGATCAACACGAAGGACCCCCGGTTCAAGGGTCGGCAGAAGGGCTGATCCGACGGGCAGGTCCCGATGCCCGGCACCCTTGATCGAGCCGTACGTTCTGTGCAGACAGGCCTCACTCTCCGTACAGAACGCACGGCTCGTTCTGTCGTCAGGACGGGTCGGTGGCTCTCTGTCGTCAGGACGGGATGAGGTTCTCGCCTGAGCGACGGCGGGCTGATCTTGTGCTCCCCTTCCTGCCCTTGACCCCGCGCACTACCGTAGAAGCACGCCCATACCGGACGTGCCGAGGAAAGGCGCCTCCCATGACGACACCACCAGCGACGACGGAGTCGGCCACGTCGCAGTCATCGACTGCAGCGACGGAGAAGGGTCTGCCGCTGCTGGAGACAGACGTGCTCGTCGTCGGCGCCGGGCCCACCGGACTGATGGCCGCCCTGGTCCTATCCCGGCGCGGGGTGCCTGCCCTCGTGATCGACGCCAAGGCCGGACCCACGCGGGAGTCGCGAGCGATCGTGGTCCAGGCGCGCAGCATGGAGATCTACGACCAGCTGGGTCTCGCGCAGGAGGTGATCGACGGGGCCGTGGCCGCGGAGGGCATGCAGATCCGTGCGGAGAGCGCGTCGGGCGGTCTGCTGTCGAGCGCGAGCGGCGTCGACATCGAGCGCATGCAGCAGGGTCAGACTCCGTTCCCCGGAGTCCAGGTCTTCGAGCAGTCCCGGAACGAGGAGCTGCTGGCCCGGGTCCTCGCCGACGAGGGCCGTCCGGTCCTGTGGCGGCATGCGCTGGAGTCGCTGGACGCACCCTCCGGAAGCCCGGTCGAAGCACTGGTCAGCAGCCCGGACGGGCCGCTGCGGATCCGGGCGCGCTGGTGCATCGGCGCCGATGGGGCGAGCTCGACCGTGCGCCACGAGCTGGGCCTGCCCTTCGACGGTGTCACCGATGACGCGACGTTCTGCGTGGCAGATCTCCACGGCGTCACCGGGCTGCCCGACAAGTCCCTGGCCGCCCGCTTCGGGGACGAGAAGTTCGCGGTCCTGTTCCCGCTCGGGCCCGGCGGCCATGTGCGGCTGATCTGGCTGCACGGCGATGAGCATCCCGAGCAGGAATCTGCCCTCGCGGAGGCCCGCGCCGACCTCGACATCGACTACGACAGGGTCGACTGGTTCTCCACCTACCGCGTGCACCACCGCATCGCCCCGCGCTTCCGGCAGGGTGCCGCCTTCCTCGCCGGCGATGCCGGGCACGTGCATTCACCCCTCGGCGGCCAGGGCATGAACACCGGCCTGCAGGATGCCCACCACCTCGCGCACCTGCTGGCCGACGTCACCTCCGGGCGGTGCACCGAGGCGGCTCTGGACCGCTACGACAGCGAGCGTCGACCCGTCGCGACGACCCTGATCACCGCCACCGACCGCGCCTTCGGGCTCGTCGCCCGACCCGGCCGCGGCACGGCCTTCCTGCGCCGACGGGCCCGGGATGTGATGGCCGAGCTCGCGCCGCGGCTGCTCAGCACGCGTCTCGGCCCCTACGTCGGCGGCCTGCTCGGCCAGTACCGGATCCGCTACCACCCGGTGCCCGCGGAGGCGCCGGTGCCGCAGTGGGCCACCGATCCCGCCGTCGGCCTGCGCCTTCCCCCGACCGCGGAGAACGCCGAGGCCCTGCGCGCGATGAGCTGGCAGCTCCACACCTATGGGGCCGACGCCGGCCGGCCGATCGACGTCCCGACCTGGGTCGATGGACCGCTGCACTTCTCCCCGGACCCCCAGGCCCGGCTCCGCACGGATCGGCTGTATCTCGTGCGGCCCGACGGCTACGTGGCCGCGTCGCTCCCGGTGCACGCCGGCTCCTCCGCCGTCCATGAGGTGCGAGCGGCCCTCGCGGCCTACGACGTCATCGCATGACCGGTGGGCCCGGCGTCGAACGGCGGGCTCGACCTCGGTGCGCCGGGACGAGAGCGCACGACCCCACACATAGGGTGCCGGGATGGACCTCCACGACATCGCCGCCCGGATCGAGAAGCTCTCCACCCAGTACGCGGAGGTCTACGGCATCGAGCGCTCCGGCGAATGGGCGCTGCTCAAGCTCACCGAGGAGGTCGGGGAGCTCGCGCAGGCGCACCTGACCGCGACCGGGCAGAGCCGCGACCGCGGGCTGGCGGCCGATGCTCAGCGGAAGGTGCTGGCCGACGAGGTGGGCGACGTGCTCGGCATGTGCCTGGTCTATGCGCAGCAGATGGGCATCGACCCGGTCGAGGCAGTCACCGAGAAATGGTTCCAGTACGAGCGCGCGGTGCCGGCGCGGGATTCGGCGGGCACGGGGCCGACGGGGACGGCCGCGGCCACAGGCGTCGGATCAGCCGCGACCACGGGTGCCGGACCGGCCGCGGCCACCGGCGTCGGACCGGCCGCGACCACGGGCGCCGGATCATGAGCCTCGCGGTCTCGATCAAAGCCGTCCTGCTGGACGCCGACGGCCGCGTGCTGCTGGGACGGAACCCGCGTCAGGAATGGGAGCTGCTGGGCGGCCGGCCCGACCCCGAGGACGCCTCGCCCCAGGACACGCTGCGGCGCGAGCTCCTCGAGGAGGCCGGCCTCGCGGTCGACGTCGGCCCGATCCTGGACTCGTGGATCTACGACCTCGGCGAGCTGGGACGGGTCTGCATCGTCACCTACCGCGCGACCCTCCCCGACAGCTCGTCGCTGCAGGTCAGCGAGGAGCACTCCGATCTGCGCTGGTTCACGGCCGACGAGGTGCTCACCGCCCCGATGCCGCAGGGCTACAAGGACTCCGTACGCAGGGCGCGTTGACGGGACGGCGGGCTCCCTGACGGGACGGCGGGCGCACTGACGGGCCGGCGTCAGGCCTTCAGCCCGTAGTGGTCGGCGACCGTCCGGGACAGATCCTTGGCCTCCTCGGCGGTCGGCGCCTCGGCGAACACCCGGATGACCGGCTCGGTGCCGGAGAAGCGGATGGTCAGCCAGGAGTCGTCGGCGAAGTACACCTTGCAGCCGTCCTCCCAGGAGGTCCGGTCGATCTCCCGCTCGAAGCCGGGCAGATCGTGCTCCTCGAAGATCCGTCGCTGCAGCTCGTCGCGGCGCGCGGGCGTGTAGCCGTAGGAGGACTCCTCCATCACCAGCTCGCCGTAGCGCGCCACGAGGTCCGCATAGATCGCCGAGAGCGTCTTCCCGGAACGGGCCACCATCTCCACCAGCAGGCTGCCGGCGTAGATGCCGTCCTTCCCGGGGATGTGGCCGCGCACGGTGAGCCCGCCGGAGGACTCGCCGCCGATGACGGCGTCCGTCTCCGCCATCTTCGAGCTGATCCATTTGAAGCCCACGGGGACCTCGTGGCAGACCTCGCCATGAGCGGCGGCGACCCGATCCAGCAGGTGCGTGGTCGAGAGGTTGCGGACCACGGGCCCGCTCCACCCCTTGCCGGTGAGCAGGTACTCGTACAGCAGCACGAGCACCTGGTTGGGGCTGAGGTAGTTCCCGAGGTCGTCGATGATGCCGAGCCGGTCCGCGTCGCCGTCGGTGGCGATGCCGAGGTCTGCACCCTGATCCAGGACCGCCTGGCGCAGCGGCGAGAGCGAGCCCTCCGCGGGGGACGGCATGCGGCCGCCGAACAGCGGATCGTGGCGGGCGTTGATGACGGAGACCTCGCAGCGGGCGCTGACGAGGATCGTCTGCAGGCTGGTCTGGGCCACGCCGAACATGGGGTCCAGCACCACCGAGAGGTGGGCGTGGCGGATGGCGTCCAGATCCAGCTGCTCGATGATCGCGTCGAGATACCAGTTGATCGAGCTCTGCTGGGTGACCAGCGGGCTGTCCGCCACCTCGTGCGGGGCCAGGGAGCGCACCGCAGCAGGGTCCAGGGTCCTGACGTGCGCGGTGAT
This sequence comes from Brachybacterium sp. 107, assembly GCF_052379725.1. Taxonomy (NCBI): domain Bacteria; kingdom Bacillati; phylum Actinomycetota; class Actinomycetes; order Micrococcales; family Dermabacteraceae; genus Brachybacterium; species Brachybacterium sp. 107. Next base: position 57,069 of record NZ_JBQSYW010000009.1, read on the forward strand.
CTCGTCGGTGACCTCGAGCTCGGCATCGCGACCACCCTCGGTGAACACCTTGATGCCGTTGTACAGAGCGGGGTTGTGGGAGGCCGTGACCGTGATCCCGTAGGCGCTGCCCTTCTGCTTCACGGTCCACATGCACATCGGGGTGGGGACCGGGCGGGTGATCACGGTGACCGGCACGTCATTGCCGGCGAGCACCTCGATCGCCCACCAGGCGGCGACATCGGAGAGGAAGCGACGGTCGTAGCTGAGCACGACTCCGCGCTCGACCACTCCCTCGTCATGCATCCTGTCGGCGAGCCCCTGCGCGAGCAGGCGGACGTTCTCCCGGGTGAACTCGTCGCCGATGATGGCGCGCCAGCCGCCGGTGCCGAACTCGATCATGGGAAATCCTCCTGGGGTAGCGGTGTTCTCCGGGGTCGTCGCGATGCGCTCAGACCGCGACTGTCCGGGTGTTCTGGGGAGCCTGCTGGCCGCCGTCGAAGTACTCGACGACGTCGGCGAGGACGGGCGGGATGTCGTAGGGGACGCCGCCGTTCCGGATCGACTCGGCCCCGTAGACGCCGGTCGCCACGGCCTCCCGGGCCGCGATGACGGAGACGTCGGTGATCCCGCCCTCGCGGGCGAAGCGCAGGAACTCTGCGACCAGGCTCGGGTCGGCGCCACCGTGGCCGCCGTCGGCCCGCGCGATGACCTCGACCGCGTCGGGGCGGCCGGGCCCGGAGCGGCGGGACTCCCAGATGTGGATCTGGTCGCCGCTGCCGTCTCCCATGTTCTCGATCCGTCCGGCGTCGCCGATGACGGTGTAGTTGCGCCAGTAGTCGGGGGTGAAGTGGCACTGCTCGTAGGAGGCGAGCACCCCGTTGTCGAGCGTCATGTTCAGCATCGAGATGTCCTCGACGTCCACGACGGGGTTGAGCTCCTTCTGCTCCGTGGGCGGCCAGTTGTCCTCGTCGTACCAGTCCCACATGCGACGGTCGGAGTTGTCGCGGCGATCGGTGACGTCTCCGTAGACGGCGAGGTCGCCGATGCCGGAGACGCGGCGCGTGTAGCCGCCGGCCAGCCAGTGGATCACGTCGATGTCGTGGGCGCCCTTCTGCAGCAGCAGAGAGGTCGCCTTGGAGCGGTCCGCGTGCCAGTCCTTGAAGTAGAAGTCGCCGCCCGTGCCCACGAAGTGGCGGCACCAGATCGCCCGCACCCGGCCGATGCGCCCAGAGTCGACGATGGCCTTCATCTGCCGGATCACCGGCATGTGGCGCATGTTGTGGCCGACGAACAGGCGCGTGCGCTTCTCCATCGCGAGGGCGAGCATCGCGTCGGTGTCCTCGACCCGGATCGCCATGGGCTTCTCCGAGAAGGTGGGGATGCCGGCGGCGAGCGTCTTCAGCGCGACCTCGGCGTGGGCGAAGTCGGGGGTCAGGATCATGACCGCGTCGACCTCGTGCTCCGCGAGCAGCTGGTCGACGTCGTCGACGGTCGCGACGTCGTCCCCGAACAGCTCGCGGGCCGAGTCCTTGCTGCGAGGCGTCGGGTCGGCCACGACCGTGACGCGGGATCCCTCCCCCGGCTGGTGGGCGTGGCGGGCGAGGCCGCCTCGGGCGCCGAAGCCGACGACTCCGATCTTGAGGTCAGACATGAAGGGAACCACTTTCGATGAGGTGCATGACGCGCTTCGTCCCATCCTCCCCCGAGCAGGGTCGGCGCGGGAGGCGAACGCTCCACGAGTTTGAACCGATTTACAAAGTAGGTGAAAGCATTTACTCTCGATCTCACCCTGTCAAGGTGCCGATGCCGACGGGTGAGTGCCGCCTCCCCGGGGCGCCGACCGAGAGGACCGATCTCTTGACCACCTCGACAGCGCAATCCCCCGCACCGCCCCCGCAGGTGGTGAGGGCCGCTCGGAGCACATCGTCCGCGCCCCGGAGACCACGGGGCACCTTCCGCAACCGGGTGCGGAAGGACTGGCAGATGCTCGTCCTGATGATCCCTGGGGCCCTGTGCCTGCTGCTGTTCTTCTACGTCCCCATCCTCGGCAATGTCATCGCCTTCCAGGACTACTACCCCTTCATCACGATCCCCGAGGCCGAGTGGGTAGGGCTGTGGAACTTCATCGACCTGTTCAACGACGAGCAGTTCCTGATCGCTCTGCGCAACACGCTCGTGCTGGCGGTCGTCCAGCTGGTGCTGTTCTTCCCGGTCCCGATCGTGCTCGCGCTGATCGTCGACTCGGTGATGACGCCGCGCTTCCGCAAGGCCTTCCAGTCGATCGTCTACCTGCCGCACTTCCTGTCATGGGTGCTGGTCATCGCCCTGTTCCAGCAGATGCTGGGCGGCGCTGGGTTCATCAACCAGTTCCTGGCCTCCCATGGCATGGACACGATCCCCTTCATGACCAACCCGAGCACTTTCCCCCTGCTGGTGACCCTGCAGGTGGTCTGGAAGGACGCCGGATGGGGAATGATCATCTTCCTCGCGGCGCTCGCTTCCATCCCGGCCTCGTTGTACGAATCCGCCGCGACGGACGGCGCAGGACGCCTCCATCGCATCTGGCATATCACGCTTCCCGGCATGCGCCCGGTGATCGTGCTGCTGCTGATCCTGCAGCTCGGGTCGATCCTCACCGTCGGCTTCGAGCAGTTCATCCTCCAGCGAGACGCCGTCGGCCCCGATGCCGCCGAAGTGCTCGACACGTACAGCTACTACGCGGGCGTGATCGACGGCAGCTGGTCGATGGGCGCGGCCGCCGGCCTGGCCAAGGGAGTCGTGGGCACGGTCCTCATCCTCGCCTCCAACAAGATCGCCCACCTGCTCGGTGAGGACGGCATCTACCGCGGGAGCAGCAAGTGAGCACATCGACCACGCACCCCCTCGAGAACTCGACACGCTCCGCGCTGCCGGACGAACGGGGATTCCACCGACGGCTCTGGGACCTGATCGGCGGACGCTCGGAACGGCCCGCATGGATGGAGAGGCCCTCCCCCTCGCTGACCCTCCTCAAGACCCTCGTGATCCTCGCGATCTCGATCTCGATCCTGGTGCCGATGCTCGTCGTGGTCTCCACCTCGCTCGCCTCGGACGCAGAGATCCGCGAGGCCGGCGGCTACGTGCTCTTCCCGACCGAGCCGACGCTCGAGGCATACCGCACCATCTTCGCCAGCCCGCTCATCTTCCGCTCGCTGGGTGTGAGCGTGCTGGTGACGGTGGCTGGAACGCTCATCGCGCTGTTCGTGACGATCACGATGGCCTACGCCCTCAGCCGCCCGGTCCTGTTCGGCAAGCCGATGCTGTTGGCGATCGTGCTGACGATGTTCTTCTCCCCCGGGCTGATCCCGCTGTACCTCATGATCAAAGAACTGCACATGCTGGACAGCCTGTGGTCCCTGATCCTGCCGACGGCATTCGCCGCCTTCAACTTCATCGTGATGCGCTCGTTCTTCATGGCGCTGCCCCAGGAGCTGCTCGAAGCCGCCCGCATCGACGGGGCCAGCGACTTCCGGATCCTCTGGCAGATCGTCATCCCGCTGTCGAAAGCGGTGATCGCCGTGATCGGGCTGTTCTACGCGGTGGCGTACTGGAACGCCTTCTTCAACGCGATGCTCTACATCAACGACCAGGAGCTCTGGCCGATCCAGCTCATCCTGCGCAGCTACGTCATCCAGGGCACATCGATGACTGCGGACCAGCTCGGCGTCCAGCAGACCGCCGCCCCGCAGTCGATCAAGATGGCCGTCGTCGTCGTGGCGCTGGTCCCGATCCTGCTGGTCTACCCCTTCCTCCAGAAGTACTTCTCCAAGGGCGTCATCACCGGCGCCGTCAAGGGCTGAACGAACTGCCCTCGAGAAAGGCACCCATGAGCCCCGAACCCCGACGTCGCCACGTCCTCGCCGCCGCCGGAGCACTCACGCTCGGAGCCGGCGCCGCCTCGTGCGGCCCCCGGCCCGAGCCGGAGCTTCCCGACGTCCCGGACATCACCCTGCCGACCTATCAGCCGTTGGAAGGACTCGCCCCGGATCTGGTCGGCAATGCCGATGGTCTCCATGACGCGTACCTGACGGTCCCCGAGCAGCTGATCTCGACCACCTCAGGCAGACCCATCACCTCGGGCACGATCTCCGGCCTGACCCAGACCTTCCAGACCCCTCCTCCGCCGATGGACCGCAACCCCTATTGGAAGCGCCTGAACTCGGCGATGGGTGGCGTGCTCGATCTCGACGTGGTGGTGGACGACTATCCCTCGAAGTTCGCCACCACCCTGGCCTCGGGCAATCTGCCGGATCTCATGTGGGTGCCGCCGAACCAGGGCATACCCAACATCGGGCCGATGCTCGATGCGGCCTTCACCGATCTCACCGACTACCTGGCCGGCGACGCAGTGCTCGAGTACCCGAACCTCGCCGCTCTCCGGCAGGACTCCTGGCGCACCGCGGTGGTCAACGGGAGGATCTGGGGAGCTCCCATCCCGTCGACACCCTTCGGCCAGGTCTACGTCGGCAATCCGGAGGTCTGGCAGGAGGTGGACGGATTCACCGCCGAGAGCGCAGCCCAGTTCCTGGAGAAATGCCAGGAGCTGTCGATCCCGGGCAAGCGCTGGGCGCTCGAGCCCTTCCTGCCCAATGCGTTCCATATGATCGGCGAATGGTTCGGTGTGCCCAACGGATATAGGGTCGAGGAGGACCGCAGCCTCACCGCCGCGCAGCAGACCGACGAGTACCTCGAAACTCTCGAGTTCGCTCGTGAGCTGTTCGCCGCAGGGGCGTTCTATCCCGACCTGAACCTCGCGGAAGCACCCCAGCTGCTGGCCAACGGCACCCTTGCCGCGATGGTCTCGGTGGGGCCGCGCGGTGCGGCGGAGACTCGCCTGAACAATCCCGATCTCCTGGGCGACATCCTGATCCCGTTCCCTGCCGTCGACGGGCGCATCCCCACCTATGACATGGGGTACGGCACTGTCGGTTTCACCCCGTTCCGCAAGACTGCTGACGAGGCCCGCATCCGCGAGTTGCTGAGCGTGGTCGATTATCTGTCTGCTCCCTTCGGGACCACCGAGTACATGCAGGTCAACTGGGGCACCGAGGGCAAGGAGTACACGGTCGAGGACGGCAACTACGTGTTCACGGAGGCGGGGGCCCAGAACGTGCCCGGCCTGCAGAGCGCCCTGCAGATCATGGCTGCGGGCGAAGGCGTCATCTACAACCCGATCCCCGAGGACACCCGCTACATCTACGAGTGCGAGCAGGAGCTGCTGCCCCTGGCGCAGAAGAGCCCGATCAAGGGCCTGTACTCGCCGACCAACTCGCGTCTCGGCACCAAGATCAAGACCCGCCTGGACGAGGCGCGCGACGAGGCGATCCAGGGCCGCGGCACGATCGACGACTTCAAGGCCGCTCTCCGGGACTGGGAGGAGAAGGGCGGCAAGCAGATCCTCGAGGAGTTCTCAGAGCTGCTGCCGGACGACGTCCCGGTCACCCCCTCGAACCGGGTTTGAGGCGCCCGGCGTCCGGCACCCGGGTCAGGGCTGGAACGGTCCCAGGTCGGCGGTGGTCTCGCCCTCTAGGGCGACGGTCCGGTCCAGGATGTCCTCGGCGTTGACCGTATCGATCCCGGCCTCCGCTGCGGCGGTCTCGATCGGGACCCCGAACTGGATGTTCCGCTGCTTCAGCAGATCCGCCCTGCCCTCCTGATGCAGCCAGCACTTCGCCCAGTGACCGGGTGAGACCTCGACCTTCTCCGGCTCCTTCTCGTTGCAGATGTCCATCGCGAAGGGGCAGCGAGGGTTGAAACGGCATCCCTTCGGCGGGGTGATCAGGCTGGGCGGCTCGCCGAGATCCCCCACCTCGTCGAAGAGGGACTGCTGATCACCCTCCAGGCCACGGCCGGGGTCCGGGGAGGAGTCCAGCAGCAGGCGCGTGTACGGATGCTGCGAGTCGTGGATGACCTCTTCGGAGCTGCCGCCCTCGACCATCTGCCCGGCGTACATGACGTTGATGCGGTCGGCGATGTACCGGGCCGACGCGATGTCGTGCGTGATGTAGAGCAGGGCCAGGCCCTCCTCGTCGCGCAGCTTCTTGAGCAGGTTCAGCACATCCAGGCGGATGGAGACGTCGAGCATCGAGATCGGCTCGTCGCCGAGCATCACCCGCGGTTCGACGGCGAGCGCACGGGCGATCACGATCCGCTGACGCTGCCCTCCGGAGAGCTCATGGGGGTACTTGTCGATGTACTGCTCGGGCGGGGTGAGGTTCACGCGCGTCAGCAGCTCATGGATCCGCTGCTCGACCTGCTTCGCCCCACGGGCCTTGCCGTGGATCTTCAGCGCCCTGCCCAAGATGTGGCGGATCGGCTTCAGCGCGTTCAAGGAGGCGAAGGGGTCCTGGAACAGCAGCTGCACCTGGCCGTAGTACGTCAGCGCCTTGCGCCCCGTGACGTGGCTGACGGGCTTCCCCTCGAGCAGGATCTCCCCGCCGGTGGTCGGGTAGTACAGGCTCAGCAGACGGGCAACGGTGGTCTTCCCGGACCCCGACTCCCCCACCATGGCGACGATCTCGCCGCGGTGCAGCTCGAGGTCGATGCCTTCGACGGCGCGCACGACAGCGCTGCCCTTCTTGCCACGCACGGTGAAGTGCTTGGTGACGTCACGGGCCTCGAGGACGACCTCACGCTCGGCGTCCTGTCGGGGCTGCTCGGTGCGGGTGGATGTCGTGGTCATGCTGCGTGTCCGTTCTCGGAGCGGGCGTCGGAGGGACCGGCGCCCACGGGCTCCTTCTGGGGGTCGTTGAGATGACAGGCCGCGTCGACCTTCTCGCTCACCTGCACCAGCTCGGGTCGCTTCGTGAGACAGAGGTCCATCGCCCGGGCGCAGCGCGGTGCGAAGGCGCAGCCGTCGGGGAGGTTCATGAGGTCCGGCGCCGTGCCGGGGATCCCGCGCATCTCGACCAGCGGTGCGTACAGCGGCGGGAACGAGTCCCGCAGCGCCTTCGTGTACGGGTGCTTGGGGTGGTGGTAGAGCTCGGTCGACGGTCCGATCTCGACGACCTTCCCGGCGTACATGATGGCCAGGCGGTCCGAGAGCTCCAGCAGCAGGGAGAGGTCGTGGGTGACGAACACGATCGCGAATCCCAGCTCGCGCTGCAGCCGCAGCACCTGACTCATGATGGTCCGCTGCATGACGACGTCGACCGCGGTCGTGGGCTCGTCCATCACCACCAGATCGGGGTCGCAGGCCAGAGCGAGGGAGATCAGGGAGCGCTGGCGCATGCCGCCGGACATCTCATGCGGGAAGGAGTCCACCCGGTCACGAGGGATGCCGGAGAGGGCCAGGAGGTCGCCGGCCCGCTCGAGCGCCGCCTTCTCGCTCATCCGCGGATCGTGCTGGCGCAGCACGTCGACGAACTGGGCGCCGAGCCGCTTGACCGGGTTCAGGGCGTCCATCGCACTCTGCATGACGATGGCGAGCTTGTTCCACCGCAGGTGCAGCAGCTCCTTGTCGGTACGGGGCACGAGATCCGTGACGGTCCCGTCGTCCCCGTGGTAGAGCACCTTCCCGCCGACGGTGACCGCCGGCGAGCGCTGGAGGCGCAGCAGCGCAGTGGTGAGCGTCGACTTCCCGGAGCCGGACTCCCCGGCCAGGCCCAGGATCTCTCCCCGGCGCAGGGTGAAGGACGCATGGGAGACGGCGCTGACGGCGCCGTTGAGGGTCAGGTAGTCGACGCTGAGGTCCTGCACCTCGAGCAGGACATCTCCGACATCGCGACGGGTCACGGTGGGCTCCTTGAGAACTGGATGACTGCGGATTCAGGGGTTCAGCGGGCCGGCGGCCCCGGGACGGCCGATCCGTCGGGCGGATGGGCGTCTGCACCACCCGCCCGACGACATCAGGCGATCGGCTTGAGCTTGGCCATGGTCTGCCAGCCCTCCGGGCCGTACGGACGCGGAACGATGTCTCCCTCACCGAGCGGGCTCTGCGGGAAGCCCTCGAAGTTCTTGCCGCTGGCCTCGAGGAAGGAGGCCGAGGCGTTGAACGGCGCGCAGTAACCCTCCTCCACCACGATCTTCTGCATCTGCTGGCTGAGCTCGACGAGCTTGGTCTCGTCGTACTCGACGCGGGAGGCGTCCAGCAGCTCATCGAGCTCGGGATTCTGGATGCGGCCGTAGTTCCCATCGCTCGACTCCCCGATCGGGAGGGCATCCTTGGAGTGGAAGTCGGCGTAGACCGCGGAGAGATGCGGGCCGCCGCCCACCCAGCTCATGCCGATCTCGAACTCGCCGGTGCCGAACTGATCCCAGATCTGTGCGTCCGGGATCTTCAGCACCGCCACATCGAGGCCCAGCACGTCCTTGAGCTGCGCCTTCACGCCATCGGACCAGGTGGACCAGTTGACGTAGTCGGCGACCGTCTTGAAGGAGACCGGGTAGGACTCGCCATCCTTGACCAGCTTGCCGCCCTCGACGCTCCAGCCGCCGTCGGCCAGGAACTTCTTGGCGGCCTCGTGGTCCGCAGCATGCTGGACCCGGTACTCCGAGGCCACGGCCTCGCCGAAGATCTTCTCGTCCATCGTGGTGGGGCTGGTCGAGGAGAGACCGATGTCGAACAGCGAATGGATCTGGTCGGTGTCCAGTGCGGCGTAGACGGCCCGGCGCACGTTCTTGTCGTCGAACGGCGCCTTGGCCGTGTTGAAGATGAGGCTCTCCGTGCCCACCAGCTCCACGGTCCAGTAGTGGTTGCCCTTGGCCACGATCGTGTCCTCGGCGTTCTGCAGCGAGAGGGTCGCCACATCCATCGTGCCCTGCAGGATCATCGACTTGCCGATCTCGGCGCTGCCGTACGGCGTCCAGTTCACGGTGCCGATGTGATCCCAGGCGCCCATGAAGTGGTCGTCGCGGACGGCGAAGGAGACCCGCTGCGGGGTGAACTCCTTCACCACCAGTGGAGAGGAGGTCACGGGATCGGCGTTGGTGAACGATGCGAGGTCCTCGGCGGAGAAGACGTGCTCGGGGTACAGCGGCACCTCCGCGAGTTTGCGATCGCCGCTGATGTCGGCGTTCTCCTCGCTCCAGGTGACCTCTGCGACGAGGTCGTCGACCGCGGTGACCTCGAAGTCGTAGCTGGTGACGGTGGCCTTCTGCTTCTCAGCCTGCTTCGGCAGCTCCATCACCGTGTAGACCAGGTCCGCGGTGGTGATCTTCTCGCCGTCCGACCACGTCGCGTCATCGCGCAGGGTCACGGTGGCCTTCCGGGCCTCCGGATCGAAGTCGATGCTCTCGGCGAGCCACGGGACGATCTCGTACTTGTTGTTCACGTCGGCGTATCCGAGCGTGTCGTAGAGGTAGTTCGAGCCGATCACGCCGTCGGTCGGGGAGAACGGGTTGAAGTTCTCGATGAACGTGGGACGTGGACCGAAGGAGTTGACGTTTATGGAGGCCTTGGCCCCGTCGCCGCCCCCGTCACCGGCAGTCTTGTCGAAGCTGCATCCGGCGGCCGCGCCGACGGCGGCCGCCGCAGCTGAGCCGGCGAGGAAGGTGCGTCGCGTGGAGCTCGTGGTCATGTCTGTACCTCTGATTCGTGCGGAAGGAACATCAGGGAGAACTGCAGGGGGTGGAACAGTCAGTTCGATGCCGTGACGGCGGTGCGCTGCTCTGCGCGTGCCTCGGCCCGCTGACGTCTGAGGAAGGCGCGGACGACCTTCTCGTTGCCTGTCCGCAGCTTCGGGTTGGTGACCTCGTCCAGGCCGAAGTTCACCATCGCCGTCGCGGTGCCGATCACGGCGATCGCGAGGCCGGGGGGCAGGAACCACCACCAGAAGCCCAGGGTGAGCGCGCCCTGGTTCTGGGCATTGGTGATCATCGTTCCCCAGGAGATGACGCCGCCGGTGGAGACGCCCAGGAAGTTCAGCCCGGCCTCGGCGAGGATGCCGGCCATGATCGCGGCCAGGAAGCGCGCGGAGATGATGCCCAGCAGATGCGGCATGATCTCGAACAGGACCAGGCGCCAGGTCTTCTCGCCCAGCAGCTTGGTGGCCATCGAGAAGTCGCGGCCGCGCAGGGTGAGGGTCTGGGCGCGCATGTACCGGGCCATGCCGGGCCACTCGAAGATGCCGATGAGGAAGGCCATCATCACCCAGCCCATCCCGGCCGATCCGGGCCCGCCCGCGGCGGAGATGTACCCGGCCGCGATCAGGGTCAGGGCGAAGGACGGCATGGTCATGAAGACATTCGTGATCGCATTGACGACGGTGTCGTACGCCCCGCCGATGAAGCCGGCCGAGACGCCCAGGAGGGCACCGATCGTGCAGGCCAGCAGTGCGGAGAGAGTCCCGACGGCGAGTGAGCCGCGGGCACCGGCGATGAGCTGGGACAGCACGTCCTGGCCCGAGATCGTGGTGCCCAGGAGGTGCCCGCCCCGCAGCGGCGCGCTGGCGACGTAGTCGTAGTCCACGTCCAGGGGGCCGAAGCCGTACACCTTCAGGATCAGGTCGCCGAAGATCGCGATCCCGGCGCAGAGGCCGAAGGCGGCCAGGCCGATCTGCACGCGGCGGTTGTGGAGGAATCCGGTGAACATGGGAGTGCCTCAGTTCGTGTCGGCCGCGCGCGGATCGAGGAGCACGTAGATCGAGTCGGCGATGAAGTTCGCGACGATCGCGGTGAAGGTCAGCAGGAGCAGGACCGTCTGCATGACCGGGAAGTCGTGCCCGGTGATGGAGGTCTGCAGCAGGTACCCCATGCCGGGATAGGTGAACACGGCCTCGATGAGCACCGCGCCGCCGATCACGCCGCCGATCGCCATCGCCAGACCGGTGACGTTGGGCAGGAGCGCGTTCCGCGCCGCATAGCTGAACAGCACCTTCTTCTCCGGCAGGCCCTTCGCGCGGGCCATCAGCACGTAGTCCTCGGTGACGGTGGCGACCATGACGTTGCGCATCGAGAACAGCCAGCCGTTGAAGCCGATGAAGATCAGGGCGAACATCGGCAGGGCGCCGTAGTACACGACGCTGAGGAGGAAGTAGAAGTTGTTCAGGGACATCGGGACCGACGTGTCGTATCCGCCTGAGACCGGGAACCATTCCAGCGTGATCGAGAAGATCCACAGCAGCACCAGCGCGATCCAGAAACCCGGGAAGGCGTGGAAGAACGTGGACAGCGGAGCGAACCAGGAGTCGAAGCGGTTGCCGGGCTTCCACCCCATGACCGCGCCGAGGATCGTGCCGATGATCCAGGCGACGATCGTGCTCACCCCGATCAGGAACAGGGTCCACGGCAGCGCCTGCAGCACGATCTCGGAGACCGGGGTGGGGTAGTGCGCGGTCGAGACACCGAAGTCGAACTTCGCCACGCCCACCCAGTAGTCGAAGTACTGGTGGACGATGTTCTCGGTGGGGTTGCCGTACATGCGGCGCACGGAGGCGACCTGGGAATCCGACGGCGGCTCGCCCGTGGTCTGTCGGATCTTGCGCAGGATCGCCTCGGCCGGGTCGCCGGGCATGAAGCGCGGGATGAAGAAGTTCAAGGTGACCGCAGCCCAGATCACCACGAGATAGCTCCCCAGGCGGCGCAGGAAGTACGCCCCGCGGCCACCTGCTCCGCGACGGCGCTTCGCACCGGTCACGCCGGGGAGAGCGGACTCCGGGCGGAGCGGTTCTTCCAGGGCGACCTCACGTCGACCGGTCGCGGTGGGCTGCGTCATCGCTGAGCCTCACGGGTCATCGTCGGTTCTCCGGCTTCTCGGGGACGGTACGCGGGCGGTCTTCGCGGAGAGCATCAGAACGGTGCCCCACCCCGGCGACGACCATGTCGCGATGTGCGGACAGTCACGTTCGCAAAAGGATTTACGAAGCGTAAGCGGCGATCCCCGAAAACGTCAACTGCGGATCAGCGACCGGAGAATCCGTCACCACTTCGTGACCTGACCTGCACCATCGCAGCAGGTGGCCGCCGAGGCCGTGCCGGTCCAGGGATCGGCACGGGCCGGGGATCGGGTCCTGCTGCCTCAGCCGCCGGTGCGGCCGAAGACATGCTCCTCAGCGAGGGCGAGGCGCGTCGGCCGCTTCTCGAGGTCGAGCAGCAGCACCTCGTTGGTCCCCTCGCGCACGAGCGGAGCGGGCACGTAGAGGGTCTGCTGCGGGCCGATGTTCCAGTAGCGACCCACGCAGAAGCCGTTGACGTAGGCGACACCGTGCCCGGCCGCAGAGACGTCGAGGAAGGTGTCCGCTGCGCCGTCGGCCTCGAAGGAGGCGCTGACCAGCACGGGCAGGGCGTCGTCGAGCACCGTCGACGTGCCGGACTCCGCCACACCGACGGCCCCTCGAGCCCCGTCGGCCCCCTCCGCGCCGACCGACTCGGCTCCGACTGCCAGCTGCGCGAGCTCGGCACCCATGTCCTCGAGCGGCCAGGCGTCGGCCTCCCAGTCGTTGAGGAAGCGGATGGTCTGCCACACGCCGCCGAGGATGCCCTTGCGCTCCCCCAGCCGCGGACCGAAGTTCACGCGGCCGAGGTTCTCGACCAGGATCTCGACGCGCACGGTACGACGGCCGCCGTCGGGCAGGAGTCGGTCGGCGAAGGGGCTCAGCTCGACCGTGGCGGGGTCGATGTCCCGCACCTCGTTGCCCACCACGCCGGTGGCGCCGACGTAGATCCCGTCGACGTAGACCCACGCGCGATCGTGCAGGTCGTAGAGCTTCAGCGGGGAGATCTCGGTGCGCCCCTCGCGCACGGAGGCGGCGATCTCGATGTCGCGGGAAAGCCGCAGCAGGCCGCGCTCGAGCCCGAGATCCTCGAAGGCCGGCGGCGTGGGATGCACCTCCGCGGAGCGCGTGAAGCGCTCGGTGGAGCGCAGGGCGACGACCTTCTCGATCGCGACCTCGGCCGCGGGGAGGCGGGCAGGGACAGCGTCGAGGCCCAGGAGGGCCAGGTGCTCCTCGAGCGGCGGCAGCTCGACGTGGCGGGCGATGACCTCACGGAACGCGCGGAACTTCTCGGTGAGCTCGCCGTTCTCCGCGATCGGGGCGTCGTAGTCGTAGCTCGTGGTGGTGGGCTGGAGCGCCTCGTCGTGGTTGGCGCCGGCGCGCAGGCCGAAGTTGGTGCCGCCGAGGGCCATGTAGAAGTTGACGCTCATGCCGTTGTCGAGCATGTCGGCGAGCTCGCCGGCGGCATCGCCCCCGGTGCGCTCGTGATGCTCCTCGCCCCAGTGGTCGAACCAGCCGTTCCAGAACTCCATGCACATCTGAGGCTGCGCAGGCAGCTCCTCCTGCGCCATCGTGAGCACCTCGAGCGCGCGCGAGCCGAAGTTCACGGTGCCCAGCGCGCCCTCGACGGTCCCGCCGGTCAGCCACATGCGGGCCGGCCCGTCGGAGGTCACCAGCAGCTCGTCGATCCCGCGGGCGAGCAGACCGTCGCGCAGGTGAGCGAGGTAGGTCTTGTCATCGCCGAAGCTGCCGTACTCGTTCTCCACCTGGACCATCACGACGTTGCCGCCGCGGCTGGCCTGACGCTGCGCGATCACGGGGATGAGCTGGTCGAACCAGGCATCGACGAGCGCGAGATAGGGAGCATTGCGGTTGCGCAGGCGCAGGTTGCGGTCGGCGAGGATCCAGCCGGGGAACCCGCCGTTCTCCCACTCGGCGCAGATGTAGGGACCGGGGCGGACGATCGCGTCCAGGCCCTCCTCGCCGGCGATGTCGAGGAAGCGGCCGAGGTCCGCGATGCCGTGGAAGTCGACGACGTCCGGAGCCGGCTGATGGACGTTCCAGGCCACATAGGTCTCCACCGTGTTGCAGCCCATCGCGACCAGGCGACGCAGGCGATCGCGCCACTGGTCGGGGTGGACCCGGAAGTAGTGGATAGCCCCGGAGATCACGAGGTGGGGGTCGCCGGCGCGGAGGAATCCGTCGGGCGTGGGCTGCAGCAGGGCGGTCATCGGTGGTCGTCCTCTCGGTGAAACGTCTTACGCCCAGTGTCTCAGGAATTCCGAGGGCGGCGCGCGCCGTCCGCGCCCTCTCAGCCGGCCTGCTCGGCGAAGATCTCCGTGAAGCGCCCACCACGGACGAGCAGCTCGTCGTAGCGCCCGCGCTCGACCACGCGGCCCTCGTCGACCACGAGGATCTCGTCCATGCCGCGCAGGGTCCAGGCCCGGTGCGAGACGACGATCGTGATCCTGTCGGCCCGCGAGCGCTGCAGCTCGCGGAAGATGTCCTGCTCCGCTTCGGCGTCGATCGCGCTGGTCGGCTCGTCGAGGATCCAGATCGGAGCCGCGCGCAGGTGGATACGGGCCAGGGAGATCCGCTGCCACTGCCCTCCCGAGAGCCCCACTCCCCCATCCCACTGAGACCCCAGCTGCTGGTCCAGGCCCATGTCGAAGCCACGCACCATGCCGGCGGCGTTCGCCGCTTCGAGCGCCGCCCACATCTCCTCGTCGCGCACATCGGTGCGCGGGGTGCCCAGCTGGAGCGATTCGCGCACCGTGAGCTCGTAGCGCCCGAACTCCTGGGTGAGGGTGCCGAAGTGCCCTACCCAGTCCTGGAAGGGCATGTCCGCGCGGGTGCGTCCGTCGATGCTGATCTCGCCGTGCTGCGGGTCCAGGGTGCCCACGATCGAGTTGACCGAGGTGGTCTTGCCGGCGCCGTTCACTCCGACCAGGGCCACGATGCTGCCCTTGTCGATCCGGAGATCGAGGTTCACCAGCGACGGTTCGTCCTTGCCCTCATAGGTGTGGGAGACGCCCCGGACCACGAGGGAGAGCGCATCGCGGGCGAGCGAGGGGTCCCGTCCCTCGCGCCGCATGGCCAGCAGCTTCTGGTACCGCTCGAAGGGAGCCCCGCCCTCGACGATCTGCCCGAGGTTCGAGCCGAGGGAGCCGACGGCGCCCATCGCCGCCATCACCCCGTAGACGCCGCCGGCCGCAGCCGGGCCGTACTGCACGCCGACCACCAGCGCGGCGAGCGCCCCGGCCAGCAGCAGCGAGGTCGCCACTCCTGCTAGCAGGCGCCAGGAGAGCATCGGCAGGTAGGTCTGCGCCTTGCGGTCGGTGATCTCGCCGATCGTCGAGGAGACCTTCGAGGAGATCTGCCCGGTGGCGCCGAGCGAGGTCAGCTCGATCGAGGGTGCCGTGGTGACCAGGTGCTGGTGGAGATAGCGCGAACGCCAGTAGAGCTTGCCGATGTCGTCCCACATCCGCGAGCTGATGCGCGTGATCCGCTGCGAGGCGATCAGCATCGGGAGCAGGGAGACCAGCACGAACACCGCCGCGAGCGGGCTCATCGTGGCCAGGGTGAGGAACACTCCCACCACCGACAGGATGTCGCGCAGCAGGCTGAGCACGAAGGGGTAGAGGAAGGCCAGCTCCTCCTCGGCGGCCTTGTTCCCCGCCTCGATGTCGGCGGCGGCTCCCGGGTCCGCCAGCACGGTGGGCGGGAGGGTCGAGAGGGTGTCGGCGACCTCGCGCTTGGAGTGGAGGCCGATGAGGTCCACGACCCGCCATTGCATGGTGCCGGCGATCGCCTCGACCGGCCCGGTGAAGGCGATGAGCAGCACGAGGCCCGCGAAAGGTCGGGAGACATCGTCGAAGCTGTCCGCGCCGGTGAGGGAGCCGACGAAGTCCGCCATGAGGATCACCTGGAGCGACGGGACGGCCGCGACGAGCAGACCCAGGACCACGGCGGCCAGAACCATGCGCGGGGCCGCCCGCCACGCCTGCCGGATGCTCCATGCCCCCACCGCGAAGATGCCCATCGGACAAACCTTTCACGCGGGTGGGACAACCGCACGCGATTTCCGCGGATCCGAGCCCCGGCATCCGCCCTCCCGCCCCCTCGCGTCCGAGCGCCGCACCGCGGGCCACGGATGCGACACGCCGGCCTTGGGCCGCGGGGGCGACACGCCGGGCCGCGGGCCGCGGGTGCGACACGTCGGGCCTCGGGCCGCCGAGTCCACGGAAACGTCCCACCGGTGAGCCATTTCGATGCATTCGACGACCCGAGGGAGGAGCGGGCCGACGGGCTCCACACGCCCGCCTGCGCGCCCGTCCGCGCGTCGCCCCGACAGCCCGTCATCACGTCATCGCGTCAGCCCGTCAGCCCGTCATCGCGTCAGCCCGTCAGCGCGTCGCCCCGTCAGCTCGTCACCGCGTCTGCGTCGGGTCCCCGATCCAGCCGAGCACCAGCGGCGCCCGCGTGGTCCTCTCGTAGACGACGAACAGGAACGGCGAATCCAGGACCAGCTCGTGCACGTCCGCCAGTGCCGACACGGCCCCGACGCCCACTGCG
This sequence comes from Brachybacterium sp. 107, assembly GCF_052379725.1. Classification (NCBI taxonomy): domain Bacteria; kingdom Bacillati; phylum Actinomycetota; class Actinomycetes; order Micrococcales; family Dermabacteraceae; genus Brachybacterium; species Brachybacterium sp. 107. Next base: position 73,316 of record NZ_JBQSYW010000009.1, read on the forward strand.
GTCGCGGCGGCAGCCTCCATACCGTGCTCGTCGACCGTGATCACAGCTTTCTGCAGGACCGCGGAGATGGCCAGTTCCTCCTGGGTCGTGATGCCGGAGAAGTCGGCCGCGCCCGTGAAGGCGTCGGTCATGCCGAGCTCCCGGAGGGTCTCCTGCAAGGACGCGTCCCAGTCGATGTCGAAGCCGGGGAAGGTCAGCTCGGTGGTCGCCCCTCCTTCCACGAGTCCGTCGAGCAGGGCGCCCAGCCCGGCGCGGGAATCGTCCGCGGCGTCGGCCCAGGCGTCCAGCACGCTCGCGAGGTCCGCGACCGGCTGGACCAGGGCGAGCGCGAGGTCGCCAGCGGCGGTGTCCAGGGCGGTGGCGCGGCACAGGTCGTCCTCGTACCAGGAGGAGGTGGTGCCGCGGAGCATCTCCGCGCTCATCTCCTCGCCCGCGCCGGTGGCGAAGGTGCCTCCCTCCGGGGTCAGGGGCTGCGGCCAGGCAGCCTTGAGGTGCAGGGCGTTGACCAGCACCAGGCGTGTCGAGTCCTCGAGCGCCCCCTCGGGGATGAGGTCCTCGATGAGGTCGTCCGTGGCGTCGGCGACCCAGTCGTTGATGCGTTCGCGACCCTTCTCCCGTGTCCGCCCGTCGGTGAAGTCGACCTCGTAGATGCCGCTGCCGAAGTGGGTCGCGAGGCTGGCCAGGAAATCCTCGTCGACGGCGAAATCCTCCTGCAGCCAGGTGCCGTTGACGAGCGCGGCGACTGCCGGCTCGGGCGCGTCCTCGTCGGCCTCGTCGGCTTCCTCCCGCTCCTCGTCGCCGACGGCGGCGAGCACGCTCGAGAGGGTGTTCGCGGTGGCCGCGAGCTCGTCGATGCTGCCGCCGAGCACCTCCTCCATCTGGGCACGGGTATCCCCCGCCGCGCCGAGGCCGGCCATGGTCAGGGCGATCTGCGCCGACAGCGGTGAGCAGACGGTGTTCACCTCGGCCCTGTCCACGGCCCCGAGCAGACGCGCGGTGAAGGGGATCGCCAGGGCACCGGCCCCATCGGCCGGGCCGGGATCCGCGCGCGGCAGGTCAGCGGCGAGGTCCGGCTCCGCGATCTCGCCCGTGCCGGTCTCGTCGCTGCAGGCGGCGAGGCCGACGGAGGCCAGCGGGAGCGCCGCCCCGACAGCGAGCACGGCACGGCGAGGAGGGCCGGGACGCGGCACGGAACGGGAGGTTGGTGACGTCATGGGTCCTATCGAAGAGGGCCGACGCCGCGGATGCAAGCGCCTCGAGGTGCGGAAGAGTCCCGTCCGCCCCGATCAGGGACCGTCGATCAGCACCCCGCCCTGACCTATCCCCTCCCGGCCCGCGCCCACCTCGACCCTCCGATCCTTGCCGACTCTCGCCCGATCCCCTCCCGAACGACAATGTGCGCTGTGCTTCCACACTCGGAAGCACAGCGCACAATCGCGTCGCGACGACGCAGGCGTCGGGCCTGCGCGGCGACGCTGGGCCGTCGCGATGACGCCGGGTCCCGGCCGGCGCGATGACGCAGCGGCCGAGCCGACGGGCGGGGTGTCAGCCCTTGACAGAGCCCTCGGTGAGGCCGCCGCGCCAGAATCGCTGCAGCACCAGGATGAGGATCGCCAGCGGGATCACCGACAGCAGGGCGCCGCCGGTGGTGAGCTGGTAGAACTCCGGCAGACGATCCGTCTGGGCCCGCCAGTTGTCCAGGCCCAGGGTGATCGGGTACAGCTTCTCGTCGGCCAGCATGACCAGCGGGAGCATGTAGTTGTTCCAGATCGCGACGAACTGGAACAGCAGGATGGTCACGATCGCCGGGGTGAGCTGCGGAAGCGCGAGGCGGTGGAACAGCCCCAGCTCGCCGACGCCGTCGATGCGACCTGCCTCGAGCAGCTCGTCGGGCACCGCGGCGCCCGCGTAGATCGAGGCCAGGAACAGACCGAACGGGCTCACCAGCGACGGGATCAGCACTGCCCAGTAGGTGTTCGTGATCCCGATCGAGGAGAACACGAAGAACAGCGGCAGGGCCACGGCGGTGCCGGGGACCAGCACGCCGCCCAGGACCAGTCCGTACACGAGCTTCCGACCCCGGAAGCGGTACTTGGCCAGGGCGTACCCGGCGGCGACCGAGAAGTAGGTGGCCAGCACGGAGCCGACCCCGGAGTACAGCAGCGAGTTCAGCCCCCAGCGGGGGAAGATCCCGCCGTTGGCCGCGAACACGGCCTTGACGTTCTCCCACAGCTGGAAGTTCTCGCCGAACCAGAAGCCGCTGGTGCCGAAGAGGTCCTCGGTGGACTTGGTGGCGTTGATGACCACCCAGTACACCGGCACCAGGAAGTACAGCGCGACGATCGCGAGGATCGCGGTGAGAAGGATCGTGGTGGTCGGCTTGCGACCGGCGTCCCGGTTCCCGGCGCGGCCGTCGTCGCCCCGGGCGGCCTTGGCGGCATTGCCCAGGGGCTTGCTTCCCCGGGTGGCGGTGGCGGTGCTGCCCGCGGGGGTGTTGTCGGTGGTGTTCATCCGCGCTTCTCCATCCAGTTCGAGACCCCCAGCGCGATGGCCGAGAGCAGGAAGGCGGCGACCGCGATGATCACGGACTGCGCCGCGGCCATGCCGATGTCGTTGTACTGGAACGCGAACGCATAGGCGGACATGTTCGGGGTGTACTCCGAGGTGATGCCCGCGCTCATGGTCTGCAGCAGCCGCGGCTCGGCGAACAGCTGCAGGGTGCCGATGATCGAGAAGATCACCGTGAGCATCAGGGCCGGGCGGATCAGCGGGAGCTGGATCGAGGTCGCGACACGCAGCGAGCTGGCGCCGTCGAGCTTCGCGGCCTCGTAGAGCTCACCGGGGATCGACTTCAGCTGCGCGATGATGATGAGCATGTTGTAGCCCGTGTAGGTCCAGGTCACGATGTTCGCGATGGACCACAGCACCATGTTCGGGCCGAGGAAGTCGATGTTGATGCCCACGGCACCGAGGACGTCCACGATCGGGGACAGGCCCGGGATGTAGAGGAACGACCACAGGATCGTGGCGATGACGCCGGGGATGCCGTAGGGCAGGAAGTAGGTGGCGCGGAAGAATCCGGGCCACTTCGCCGAGGCGCTCTCGAGCAGCAGCGCGAGCACGGTGGCGGCGATGATCATGACCGTCACCTGCACGATGCCGAACAGGATCATGCGGCCGATGGAGGCCACGAAGTTCGCGTTCGTCAGGGCGGCGACGTAGTTGTCGAACCACGCGAAGCTGTTCGTCAGGCCACCCTCGCCGAGCAGGCCGGAGCGGGTGACGGTGGTGAAGCTGTACCCGATGGCCATGAAGATCGGCACGATCATCGTGCCGATGAAGACGATCAGGAAGGGTGCGAGCAGCACCCAGGGTGCGGTTCTGCTTCTCATCGTGCCTCCTCCGCATCCAGTCCCATGTCCCGCATGATCTTGATGATCTCCTTCTGCGAGTTCTCGAGCATGTCCACGAGCGTCTGCTCGCCGGCGACGGCCTGCGTGAAGCCGTCACCGATGATGGCCTGAGCCCGCTGCATCATCGGCGCCCAGGTCCAGTCGAGGTTCTGCCCCTCCGCCATCGGGACGATGACCTCCTCGTTGTAGTTCTGTCCGGAGAAGAACTCGGAGGGCTGCTGACGGATCTTGCCGATGTAGTCCTTGGCGGGCGACCAGCCGATGCCGGAGAACTCGATCATGGCGTCGATGCCCTCAGGGTCGGTGCACATCCAGGTGAGGAACTCCAGCGCCTCGACGGGATGCTTGCTGGTGGACAGCACCGCGGCCGACGAGCCGCCGTGGCCGCCGGAGGCGTAGCCGTCCTTCCAGCGCGGCATGGGCGCCACGGCCCACTTGCCGGAGCCGCCGGGGACGGACTCGGTCAGGGCGTCGGACCAGGAGCCGCTGATGGAGGCGAGCACCTTGCCGTCGCCGGCAGCCGCCATCCAGGGCGTGGAGTAGGAGCCGTAGCCGGTGCCGATGGTCTTCGAGGCGAGGATCTCGTCCCAGAAGTCGGCGACTCGCATCGAGTCCTCACCGAGCATGTCGACGATCCAGCCGTCCCCCTCGGGGCGGAACCAGACCGCGCCGGACTGCATGGCCCAGGCGATCGGGTGGGAGCCGTCGGAGGGATCCAGGCTGATGAACTGCTTGCCGGCCTCGGAGACGGCGGCCGCGGTCTCGCGGAACGCGTCCCAGGTGGCCGGGACCTGCAGTCCGAGCTCGTCCTCGAGGACCTCACGGTTGTAGAAGGTGGCCACGGGGCCGGTGTCCTGCGGAACGGCCCAGTAGGAGTCGCCGACCTTGACCTGGGCGATCGCGCCGGGGTCGAAGGCAGATGCCTGCTCGGCGAAGCCGTAGCGGGTGAGGTCGACCAGGGCGCCGGCGAGAGCGAACTCCGGGACCTGCCGCAGCTCGACCTGGGCGATGTCGGGACCGCCGCCCGCGGCGACCGCCGACAGGATCTTGGCGTAGCCGCCGGAATTGCCGCCTGGGATCCATGTCGTCTCGACCTTGATCCGGTCCTGGCTGGCGTTGTAGACGTCGGCGACCTTCTGCAGGTCCTTCAGCCAGGCCCAGTAGCTGATGGTGACGGGGCCGTCGGATGGGGGGATGGTCGCCTCGGCGTTGACGTTGCCGGGGTTCGGCGGGGCGCATGCGGCCAAGGCGGCGCCCATGCCGGCGGCACCGGAGGCGGCGAGTGCCGCGCGCCGTGTGTAGCTCTTCATGAGGGTGGTCTCCTTTCCTCCTCGTCGAGGGGTGAACGTTCACGATAGCCGGGTCCGGAGTGATTGCGACCACCCGGTTCGGACCGTGACCTGCGGGTGCGTCACATCACAAACGCGATCTTTGGCAACTTCGTGAACGAACCTCGTAGAACCCTACATTGTGATATGCGCATCGTCCGGCTCCGTGGGACATTCCTGGCGGCCGAGAAATAGTTTCACGGTGGTAGCGTGACCGCGCGGTGGCCCCGGCCGCCCTGCCCTCGTGCCCTTCCGCGCACGTCAGCGGCGCCTCCTCACCCCTTCTTCACCAAGGATCATCCCCATGGTCGACATCCGCCTGGATGCTCAGTGGATCGACTACGCGATCATCGCGTTGTACTTCGTGTTCGTGCTCGGCGTCGGCTGGTACGCCAAGCGCGGAGTCTCGAACTCCATCGAGTTCTTCCTCTCCGGCCGTTCGCTGCCCGCCTGGGTCACCGGCCTCGCCTTCATCTCCGCCAACCTCGGCGCCGTCGAGATCATGGGCATGTCCGCCACCGGCGCCCAGTACGGCATGCCGACCATGCACTACTTCTGGGTCGGCGCGATCCCCGCGATGCTGTTCCTCGGCGTCGTGATGATGCCGTTCTACTACGGCTCCAAGGTGCGCTCGGTCCCCGAGTTCATGCGCATGCGCTTCGGCACCGGCGCCCACCTGGTGAACTCGATCAGCTTCGCCGTCGCGCAGCTGCTGATCGCCGGCGTGAACCTGTCGCTGCTGGCCATCATCGTGAACCGCCTGCTGGGCTGGCCGATGTGGGTGGGCCTCGTGCTCGCCGCGGCGTTCGTGCTCTTCTACATCACCGTCGGCGGCCTCTCCGCCGCGATCTACAACGAAGTGCTGCAGTTCTTCGTGATCGTCGCGGCGCTGCTGCCGCTGACGCTCATCGGCCTGCACCGCGTGGGCGGCTGGAACGGCATGAAGGAGCGCATCGCCGGTGACGGCATGCTCGGCGACGAGCAGCTGCACTCCTGGCCCGGCCAGGCGCTGTCCGGTTTCGACAGCCCGATCCTCTCGGTCGTCGGCATCGTCTTCGGCCTCGGCTTCGTGCTCTCCTTCGGCTACTGGACCACGAACTTCGTGGAGGTCCAGCGGGCGATGGCGTCGAAGTCCATCACCGCCGCCCGGATGACGCCGATCATCGGCGCCTTCCCCAAGATGTTCATCCCGTTCATCGTGATCATCCCCGGCATGCTCGCCGCGGTGCTGGTCGGTGAGCTGACCGAGTTCAAGAAGCTGGACTTCGCGGGTGATGCCGCCGGCGCCGCCTCCACCGGCGTCACCTACAACGACGCCCTGCTGCTGCTCATGCGCGACGTGCTCCCCAACGGCCTGCTGGGCGTTGCGATCGCCGGCCTGCTGGCCGCGTTCATGGCCGGCATGGCCGCGAACATCTCGGCCTTCAACACCGTGATCACGTACGACCTCTACGAGCAGTACGTGAAGAAGGATGCGCCCGACGCGCACTACATCAAGGTGGGGCGCTTCGCGACCCTCGCCGCCTGCATCATCGCGATCTTCACCGCGCTGATCGCCGGCAGCTTCTCGAACCTGATGGACTACCTGCAGGCCCTCTTCGGGTTCTTCAACGCGCCGCTGTTCGCGACGTTCATCCTGGGCATGTTCTGGAAGCGGATGTCCCCGACCGCCGGCTGGGCCGGTCTGGTCGCGGGCACGCTCTCGGCCGTCGGCCTCTGGGCGGGTTCCACGTTCTTCCACCTCTTCGAGCTGCCGGGCCAGGGCCTCGCCTTCGTCTGCGCGGCCACCGCGTTCGTCGTCGACATCATCGTCTCCGTGGTGGTCACCCAGTTCACCGCGCCGAAGCCGGCGCACGAGCTGAAGGGCCTCGTCTACTCCGAGACCCCGAAGGCCGATCTGGTCGACGCCGACGAGAAGGATCTTCCCTTCTGGCGCCGCCCCGTCCCCATGGCGGGCATCGGCCTCGTCCTCGTCGTCATCCTGAACATCGTCTTCGCCTGAGCGCGGACGGAGGAGAACACTCATGAGTGCACACAAGGATCAGAGCCACGGCAAGCGCCGGGCCACCGGGGCCGAGCCGACGTCGGCCGCCACGCCGCCATCGGAGAACGCCTCGGCGTCGAGCGCCCCGCTCGGGGCCGACGCCGCACCCGAGGGCGCGGACGTCCAGACCGCCGGCGCCTTCGACATCCGCAACTTCATCGGCACGCTGCTGGGCCTCTTCTGCATCCTGCTGACGCTGATGGGCCTGTTCGCGTTCGACGACGCGGCGGCCGCGAAGACCGGCGGGATGAACGCCAACCTGTGGGCGGGCCTGGCCATGATCGTCGTGGCCATCGCCTTCGTCGTCTGGACGAAGCTGAACCCGATCCGCATGGTCGTCCGCGAGAACGAGGACGGCGCCGAGGTCCCCCGGGACATCGCTCCCCTCGACTGAGCGATGACCTGACCGGGCGGACCGGGCCGACCGGGCCGACACCCGCTCGACATCCGCTCTGCCCCGCCGAGTCCCGTTCGGCCCCCGCCGACACCCGCTCGACCCTCGCCGACACCCGCTCGACCTTCATCGAATCCCTCGATACGTGCCACTCACGGCACGTATCGGGGGATTTGCGCATCCCGAGCGTCCTAGCGAGTCCCGGAGGTGACGCCACCCCACTTCGATTCCCTCGAAACGTCCCGCCACGGGCACGTTTCAAGGGATTCAATGGATTCGCGCATCCCGGGTGTCGTAGCGGGCCCCGGAGCGGACGCCACCACACCTCGATTCCCTCGAAACGTCCCGCCACGGGCACGTTTCGAGGGAATCGCGCATCCCGCTCCCGAGCGGAGACGCCGCCCGCCACCACCACCGCCACCGAGCACCGCTGTTCGCACCGCCCGCGTAGCATCGACGCCGATGCCGTCCCCGACGAAGGAGCACGAGTGAACGCCCAGCCCACGACCCCCTCCCCCGAGGTCGACTCCGACGGGAGCTCCGCGAGCCCTGCCCCCGAGGACCACCTCGTCACGACGCTTCATTCGCTCACCCTGCCGGACGGGCCGCTGGACTACACCGCGACCGCCGGCACCGTGGTGCTGCGGGAGGAGCCCGAGGGTGAGGAGTACGGGCGCGGCGCCGCCTACGCCGAGCTGTTCTCCGTCTCCTATCTCGCCCAGGGCACCGACGATCCGCAGCGGCCCGTGATGTTCGCGTTCAACGGCGGCCCCGGGGCGTCGACCGTGTGGCTGCACCTGGGCCTGCTGGGCCCGCGCCGGGTCGACTCCGGGGATGCCGGTTCCCCGGCCGCTCCCCCGCACCAGCTGGTGGACAACCACGAGACGATCCTGCGCCACGCCGATCTCGTCGTGGTCGACGCGATGACCACGGGCTACTCGCGGCCCGCTCCCGGCGCGAAGCCCGCCCGTCATCACGGCTTGACGGCGGACCGCGACCTGATCGCCGCGTTCGTCATCGACTGGCTGACCCGCAACCAGCGCTGGACCTCCCCGATCCACCTCGCCGGCGAGTCCTACGGCACCACCCGCGCCTCCGCCGTCGCCGCTCACCTCATGGACCGCTACTACGTGGCGGTCGCGGGCGTCGTGCTGATCTCCCCCGTGCTCGACTTCGGCACCATCAGCTTCGACCCGGGCAACGACAGCCCCTACGTGCACTACCTGCCCACCTATGCGGCGATCGCGCATGCCCACGGCAAGCATGAGGGGCGCCTGCTGCAGGACGTGGTCGACGAGGCGGAGGCGTTCGCGGAGCAGGAGTACCCGGCGCTGCTCGCCGCGGGCCTGCGGCTCTCGTCGGAGCAGGTCCAGGAGGCGTCGGCCCGGATCGGCGCCCTCATCGGGATCGACCCGGAATGGGTGGAGCGGGCGAACCTGCGCGTCGAGCACCTGGCGTTCCTCGCCGAGCTGCTGCGTGACCAGGGCCTGGTCACCGGCCGCATCGACGGGCGGTTCACGGCGCCCGCGGGAGCGGGCAACGCGGCGACGATGGAGACGGACCCGTCGATCGACCAGCTCGCCCCGTCGTACACCGCGACGATCAACCAGTACCTGCGCACGGAGCTCGACTTCTCCAGCGACGTGGTCTACGAGATCATGTCCGGCCGGGTGCACCCGTGGAGCTACAAGGACTTCGAGAACCGCTCCGTCGAGGTCGCCTCGGATCTCTCCCGGCTCCTGCGGAAGTCCCCGCACACGACGGTCCTGGTCTCCCACGGCTATCACGACGCCGCGACCCCGTTCCATGCGAGCGAGCACGTGCTCGCCCAGCTCGCGATCCCGCGGGAGGACTACGCCGAGCGGATCCGCATCGAGTACTACGAGGCGGGGCACATGATGTACTGCCACGAGCCCAGCCGTCTCGCGCTCTCCCAGCACCTCGCGGAGTTCGTGACCGGCGAGGACGCAGCGGTCGAGGCCGCCCCCGACGAGGACTGACCCGGCGCCCTGAGAGCCGCGCGCCTCAGCTCTCGACGGGTCCGAACTTGCCCAGGGTCTCGTTGAGCGACTCGGCCGAGGACGGATGGGTCCAGATCCCGTTCTTCAGCTGCGTGGCAGTGGTGCCGGTGCGCATCGCGAGCGCGACGAGGTTGATGACCTCCTGCGCGTCGACGTGGAACAGCCGCGCCCCGAGGATCTCGTCGGACTGTGCGTCGACCACGAACCTCACGATCCCGCGCGGATCGCCGACGGCCTTCGGGCGCGGCATCGCCTTGATGGTCGCGACCTTCTGCGAGGCCACGAGCACGTCGCGTCCTGCGGCGAGCGCCTGGCCGGCGGTGAGGCCGACGGCCGCGAGCGGCGGGGTGAGGAAGGTGGTGGTGGGTACGGCGACCCGGTCCGTGGTGGTGCGCTCCCCGTCGCCCTGCAGCTGGGAGAGCACGATGCGGAAGTCGTCGAGGGAGAGGTAGGTCTGCTGCGCGCCGCCGTGGACGTCGCCGATCGCGAACACGCCCTCGGCGCTCGTGCGCAGATGCTCGTCGACCACGATCGCGCCGCGCTCGTCGACCTCGATCCCTGCCTGCTCGAGCCCGAGGTCGTCGGTCGCGGGGCGCCGGCCGGTGGCGAGCAGGACGGCATCGGCCTCGAGCCGGCGCTCCTCGGAGCCGACGCGCACGAGGACCACCGCACTCTCGGAACCGTCCTCGATCCGCACCGCGGAGGCCTCGTGCAGCACCCGGATGCCGTCACCCTCGAGCACGCTCGTGACCTCGGCGGCGACGTCCTCGTCCTCCTCGGGCAGCACGCGCTCACGACGGTTCACGAGCGTGACCTCGGCCCCGTACCCGGCGAACATCGAGGCGAACTCGAGGCCGATGGGACCGGCTCCGATCACGGTGAGGCGGGCGGGGAGCGGGTCCACGTGCTGCAGCGTCGTGGAATCGTGCACCCGCGGGGAGTCGATGCCGGGCAGGTCCGGCCGGGTCGGGGTGGCCCCGGTGTTCACGATGACCACGTCCGCCGAAGCGGTGAGCACGTCGTCGCCGCCGGTGACCTGCACCGTGCGGTCGGCGGTGAAACGGGCACGGCCGTCGATCAGGGTGACGGCGTCGAGGTCGGCGAGCATGTGGTGGTTGACGTCGCGCATCTTCCCCACCACGGTGTCGCGGCGCTCGACGGCGCGGGCCCAGAACTGCTGCGCGTCGTCGTCCTCACGGCGCTGCTCCGCGTCGTGGACGAGGGTCTTGGTGGGCACGCAGCCGATGTTGATGCAGGTGCCGCCGTGCATGGTGTCGAACTGCTCGACCATGCCCACACGCTTCCCCGCCCCGCCGAGCGTGGCGGCGAGGGTCTTGCCGCCCTTGCCCCAGCCGATCACGAGGACGTCGAAGGTCAGCTCGGGAGCGTCACCGGAGCCGCGGGCCGGTTCAGAGGCTCGGACAGATTCAGAGTCGCGGACAGGTTCAGTGGTCGAGGTGCTCATGGCCCCACCGTAAGCCTGGACCCCCGTACCCCGGCAGGCACTCGGCCCGTCGGACAGAGTTTTCCCACCCCTGCCGGAACCAGCAGGTGCACACTGGAGCCATGACCAGCCCGCTCATCGAAGACCACGCCCTGCTGTCGGACCAGCGCGCCACCGCCCTCGTGACCAGGGAAGGGGTCATCAACTGGCTGTGCCTGCCCCGCTTCGACTCCGACGCCCTCTTCTGCTCGCTGCTCGGCGACGACGAGAACGGGCACTGGTCGCTGCGGATCGCTGACGGCGAGGTCCTCTCGCGCCGCTACCTGCCCGGCACGATGGTGCTCGAGACGGTGTGGCGCTCCCCCACCGGGACCGCCACCGTCACCGAGTACATGCCGATCACCGGCGGCGGGGAATCCGGCACCGGAGCCGGCACCGACACCGGTGACTCCGACTCCGCCGTGGCCGATGCCGACAGCACCGGGGGTGAGGCGACCGGGTCCTCGCCGGGCCCCGGCAGCGCCTCCTCCCTCTCCGGGGACGTCGACGACCACGCGGACCTCGTGCGTCATGTGGAATGCCACGAGGGCGAGGTCGAGGTGCTCCAGGAGCTGAAGATCCGCTTCGAGTACGGGCAGGCGGTGCCCTGGGTGCGCCGCGGCGAGGACGAGGCCGGGAACCGTGTGCTGATCGCCGTCGCCGGCGGGGACGGCATCGCCCTGCACGGCCCCGCACTCACGCCCCACGGCCGGACCCACCGGGGCACGCAGCGCCTGCGCGCCGGGGAGAGCACGTGCTGGGTGCTCACCTGGTTCCCCTCCTGGCAGCAGGTGCCCGCCGCACTCGAGAGCGAGGCCGCCCTCGAGGCCACCATCGCGGAGTGGACCGGCTGGCTCGGCCAGGTGCGGGTCGACGCCGAGTACGAAGAACCGGTGACCCGCTCCCTGCTCGTGCTGCGGGCGCTGACCCACCGCCGCACCGGCGGCATCATCGCCGCCGCGACCACGAGCCTGCCCGAGGACTTCGGCGGGGTGCGCAACTGGGACTACCGCTACTGCTGGCTGCGCGACGCGGCCCTGTCCCTCGAGGCTCTGCTGGGCCACGGACACGTCGACGCCGCCGCGACCTGGCGCGACTGGCTGCTGCGGGCGATCGCCGGGGATCCGGAGCGGCTGCAGATCATGTACTCGATCACCGGGGACCGGAACCTGCCCGAGCGGGAGGTGCAGCATCTGGCGGGCTACGAGGGCTCGGTGCCGGTGCGGGTCGGCAACGGGGCGGCAGATCAGTACCAGGCGGACGTGGTGGGCGAGGTGATGATCGCCCTCGCGGCGATGCGCGATGCCGGCTTGGAGGAGACCGCCTGGTCGTGGCCGCTGCAGAAGGCACTGGTGCGCTACACCGAGGACCGGATCGACGAACCCGACCAGGGGATCTGGGAGATGCGCGGCGACCCCGCCTACTTCACCCATGGCCGGGTGATGGTGTGGGCGACCTTCGACCGCGCCGTCCGTGCCGTCGAGGATCACGGCCTGCCGGCCACCACGGAGCAGGTCACCCGCTGGAAGCACATCAGAGACCAGGTGCGCGAGGAGATCATGACCCGAGGGGTGGGGGCCGACGGAGCCTTCACCCAGACCTACGGCTCCACCGAGGTGGACGCCTCGCTGCTGCAGATCCCCCACACGGGCTTCCTGCCGGCGAACGACCCGCACATGCTCGCCACCGTGGCCCGCATCGAGCAGGATCTGCGCACCGAGGACGGACTGATCCTGCGTTACCGCACGCAGGGCCAGGACGGTCTGCCCGGGGATGAGCACCCCTTCCTGGTGTGCTGCTTCTGGCTGGTGGAGCAGTACGCCGCCTCCGGTCGCCGCGACGAGGCCGAGGCGCTCATGGAGCAGCTGCTGGGGTGCGCGAACGATCTGCACCTGCTGGCCGAGGAGTTCGACAGCGGCGCCGGACGCATGGCCGGGAACTTCCCGCAGGCCTTCAGCCACCTGGGCCTGATCCGCGCCGTCGACGCCCTCGCCACGACCCGGGACTGACTCCGCGGTCGGTCCCCGCCACGCGGCAAGGCCCTTCCACGCCGTCGGGCCCTGCCACGCCGTCGGGCCCTGCCACGCGGTCGGGCCCCGCCCGGCCGTCGGGTGCAGACTGGATGGACCACCCGTCGACGAAGGAGCACCCCATGGCTGACCTGCCCACCATCACCGCGTCCCGCATCGCCGAGCTGCTCGAGCGCACTCCGCGCAGCTCCTTCGTCGCCGGTCGCTTCCTCGGCGGCACCGCCTCCCTGGACGTGCTGGATCCCGCGACCGGGCGCGCCCTGACCCAGGTGGTCGACGCCGACGCGCCTGCCGTCGGCCTCAAGGCGCTGGATGCGGCGGTCGACGTGCAGGAGGACTGGGCCGCGACCACCCCGCGACAGCGCTCCGAGATCCTGCGCCGCGCCTACGACCTGTGCCATGAGCGGGCCGACGACCTCGCACTCCTCATGACCCTGGAGATGGGCAAGCCGCTCGCCGAGGCGTACGGGGAGGTCACCTACGGCGCGGAGTTCCTGCGCTGGTTCAGCGAGGAGGCGGTGCGCCTGCCTGGACGGTTCCGCCACGCCCCCGCCGCCGACGAGGCGATCCTGACCGTGGCCCGCCCCGTGGGCCCCACCCTGCTGATCACGCCCTGGAACTTCCCGCTGTCGATGGGCACCCGCAAGATCGCCCCGGCGCTCGCGGCCGGCTGCACCGTGGTGCTCAAGCCCGCGCAGAAGACCCCGCTGACCTCGCTGCTGCTGATGGAGATCCTCGCCGAGGCCGGAGTGCCCGCCGGCGTCGTGAACTGTGTGGTCAGCTCCGATTCGAAGGGGCTGAGCTCCACGCTGATGTCCGATCCGCGGCTGCGGAAGGTGTCCTTCACCGGCTCCACGCCCGTGGGCCGCACCCTGCTCGCCCAGGCGTCCGAGCACGTGCTGAAGGCGTCGATGGAGCTGGGCGGCAATGCACCCTTCCTCGTGCTGCCCTCCGCCGATGTCGAGACGGCGGTCAAGGCCGCGATGCTGGGCAAGTTCCGCAACAACGGCGAGGCCTGCACCGCCGCGAACCGCTTCTACGTGCACTCGTCCCTCGCGGAGGAGTTCACGGCGCGCCTCGCGGAGGAGACCGCGAAGCTCCAGGTCGGCCCCGGGATCGCGCCCGGCACGACCATGGGTCCGATGATCGACGCCGCCGCACTGGAGAAGATCGAGGATCTCGTCGCGGACGCCGTGGACCGCGGCGCCCGAGTGCTCGTGGGCGGTCGTCGACCGGCACCGGCCTCCCTCGCTGCAGGCGGCAGTGCCAGCACGGACAGCACGGACAGCACGGACAGCTCAGACAGCTCAAGCAGCGACGGCGGGTACTTCTACGAGCCCACCGTGCTGACCGACGTGCCGCGCGCTGCCCGCGTGAACCGCGAGGAGATCTTCGGCCCGGTCGCACCGATCATCGTGCTGGACGACATCGACGAGATGGTCGCCGCCGCCAACGACACCGAGTTCGGCCTCATGGCCTATGTGGCGGGCGAGGATCTCGGCGAGGTCACCGACGTGGCCGGCCGGATCGAGTCCGGGATGGTCGCGGTCAACATCGGCGTGGCCTCGGATCCGTCGGCCCCCTTCGGCGGCGTCAAGGAGTCGGGCCTGGGCCGCGAGGGGTCTCACGAGGGCATCACCGAGTTCCTCGAGATGACGTACGTGCGCCTGCCCCTGTGAGGGCCGACGACCCCGCGGGGGACGCTGGAGCCCGCTGACCTGACGACGCCATGACCAGGGACGACACCCAGGAGCTCACCTGGATGTCGCAGTATGGTCACGGAACTGGGCGAACCGTGTGACCTGGCTCCCAAACGGAGCGGCGACGCGTACTGTGACCGCTGTGACGACTCCCGCGATCCCGGGGCTCGAGACGACGACGTCCGACGAGCCGACGAAGCGCTCCCGCTCGCTCAACTGGCGGCATATCGGCCTGGCTGCCATCTTGATCGTGCCGAACATGATCCTGCTGGGCCTGTTCACCTACCGCCCGCTGATCGACAACTTCCGCATCTCCTTCTACAACTGGAACATCTCCTCGCCGGACATGCGGTTCGTGGGCCTGGGGAACTACATCGAGTGGTTCACCGACGACACCAGCTGGCAGATCGCCCGCAACACGTTGATCTTCACGCTCGTCGCGGTCATCGGCTCGATGGCACTGGGCCTCGCACTGGCCCTCCTGCTGGACCAGCACCTGCGCGCCCGCAACATGGTGCGCACCATGGTGTTCGCCCCGTACGTCATCTCCGGCGCCGCGATCGGCGTGGCCTTCCAGTTCGTGTTCGACCCCGGCTACGGCCTGGTCCAGGACGTGCTGGGCCGGCTCGGCCTGGACACCCCGGCGTTCTATCAGCATTCCGGCTGGGCGCTGTTCATGATCACCACCACCTACGTGTGGAAGAACCTCGGCTACACCTTCGTGATCTACCTGGCGGCCCTGCAGGGTCGTCGCTCCGACCTCGACGAGGCCGCCGAGATCGACGGGACGCCCGCCTGGCGGAAGTTCTGGCGGGTCACGCTGCCCCAGCTGAAGGGCACCACGTTCTTCCTGTCCGTCACGGTGCTGCTGAACTCGTTCCAGGTTTTCGACATCATCCAGGTGATGACCGAGGGCGGCCCCTTCGGCACCGGCACCTCGACGCTCATCTATCAGGTCTACCAGGAGACCTTCGTGAACAACCGAGCGGGCTACGGCGCCGCGGTCGCGACGATCATGTTCTTGATCGTCCTGGTCGTCACGCTCGTGCAGGTCAAGCTGCAGGACAAACAGGACTAGAGAAGGCCAGGAAGGCAAGGACGGAGGTACCCCCATGACGATGACCAACGACGCACAGGCCGTCCTGCCGCCCGTTCCCGGGCTCGAGGACGACGACCCGCCTCAGCTCACCCCCGCGCAGAAGAAGCGCGCCACCTCCCGGCACCTCGCCTTCCAGGGCGGGACCGCCGGGAAGCTCCTGGGCTACTTCGGGATGCTGGCCGCGGTGCTGCTGTTCTTCGTCCCCCTGTACTTCATCGTCGTCACCTCGCTGAAGACCCACGGGGACATCTACTCCAACCCCATCAGCTGGTTCCCCAATCCCTTCGCGCCGGAGAACTACTCCTACGTGATCAATGAGGTGCGGTTCGACAAGTACCTGCGCAACTCGGTCATCATCACGGGGATCCTCACCGTGGTCGAGGTCAGCCTCGGCGTGATGACCGCCTACGGCCTCTCGTTCCTGCGCTTCCCGGGGCGGAACCTGCTGTTCCTGCTGGTCATCGCGTCACTCATGGTGCCCAACCAGATCACCGTGATCTCCAACTACGCCCTCGTGGCCAGCTGGGGATGGCGCAACACCTTCCAGGGCATCATCGTGCCGCTGGCCGCGGTCGCCTTCGGCACCTTCCTGATGCGCAACCACTTCCTGTCGCTGCCCAAGGAGATCATGGAGGCCGCCGAGCTCGACGGCACGGGCTTCTTCCGCACCCTGTTCCGGGTGGTGCTGCCGATGTCCTGGCCCACCCTGGTCGCGTTCACGCTGATCACCGTGGTCAACGAGTGGAACCAGTACTTGTGGCCGTTCCTCATGTCGGACACCGACGCCGTGGCACCGCTGCCGATCGGCCTGACCCAGCTGCAGGACAACGAGGGCCTGACCAACTGGGGCCCGGTGATGGCCGGCACCGTCCTGACCACCGTCCCGATGCTCATCGTCTTCCTCATCCTGCAGAAGCAGATGATCAAGGGCCTGACCGCCGGGGCCGTGAAGGGGTGATGGCCGGGCGCCGAACACCGCGCCCTACCCTCTCCCCCGCCCCCTTCCTCGACCCGGCCGCTATCCGTCGGCCCCGCACCGTCCCCGCACCACCACACGAATCGGAGATCGACATGGCAACGACGCGACGTTCACTTCTCGGAATGGCCGGAGCCGGCAGCGCAGCCCTGGCACTGGCCGCCTGCGCCGGGGGCTCCACCTCCGCCGGCGGCGGCGGTGGCGGCAAGGGCGAGGAGGGCGACGGCTCCATCCAGTTCTGGTCCAACCACCCCGGCAGCTCGAAGGACCTCGAGCAGAAGATCATCGACGCCTGGAACAAGGACAACCCCGACAACCAGGCGAAGCTCATCGACGGCGGCGCCAGTTACGAGGAGCTCGGCCAGAAGTTCAACGCCGCGCTCGCCGGCGGCGGCCTGCCCGACCTGATCGTGGCCTCGGACGTCACCTGGTTCAACTTCGCCTTCACCGGCACCACCACCGCGATGGACGACCTGTGGAAGGAGGCCGAGGTCGACTCGGACGACTTCGTGGACACCCTGCGCGAGGACTACGAGTACGACGGCAAGCACTACGGCATGCCGTACTCGCGCTCCACGACCCTCATGTACTTCAACACCGAGGTGATGAAGAAGGCCGGGCTGCCCACCGACAAGGGCCCGGAGACCTGGGAGCAGTTCGCCGAATGGGCCCCGAAGATCCTCGACGCGAACGGCGGCAAGCCCGCCATCGTCATCCCGGACGGCTCCGACTACCTCGACTGGTTCTTCCAGGGGATCATCTGGACCTTCGGCGGCAACTACTCCAAGGAGTGGACCCCGACGTTCACCGAGCAGGGCTCGATCGACGCCGCGACCTTCCTCCAGGAGCAGGTCGCCGCGGGACACATCGGCATCGAGAAGGACGCCGCCAACGCGTTCTCCATCGGCAACTCCTCGGGGCTGCTGCAGTCCACCGGATCCCTGGGCGGCCTGAAGGAATCCGCGGAGTTCGACTTCCACACCACCTATCTGCCAGGCCCGACGCCCGGCGCCTGCACCGGCGGCGCCGGCATCGCGATCCCCGAGGGCATCAGCGACGAACGCAAGGTGATGGCCATGAAGTTCGCGGACTTCCTGACCAGCACGCAGAACACCATCACGTTCAGCCAGGCCACCGGGTACATGCCGGTGCGGAAGTCCGCGATGGAGGACGCCGAGGAGACGAAGTACCTCGAGGAGAACCCCAACGCCATGACGGCGATCCGCCAGCTGAGCGAGAACACGGCGCCGCAGGACTACGCCCGCGTGTTCGTCAGCGGCGGCGGTCAGCGCATCGGTGCCGGTCTGGACCGCATCGCGATCGCCCAGGAGGACGTCGCGACCGTCATGAAGGACCTGCAGGACGAGACGCAGAAGGTCATCGACCGGGACATCACCCCCAACCTGTGAGCACCCGACCGACCCCCTGAAGGAGCACGAGGAACACCATGGCCACCGTCGAGTACCAGCAGGCCTCCCGCATCTACGACCCGTCCCGCCCTCCCGCGGTCAACCGGGTCTCGCTCACCGTCGCCGACGGGGAGTTCCTGGTGCTGGTGGGGCCGTCCGGCAGCGGGAAGTCCACCGCGATGCGGATGCTGGCCGGGCTCGAACCGATCGACGAGGGAACCGTCCTCATCGACGACGTCGACGTCAGCGAGCTGCGCGCCCGGGATCGCGACGTGGCCATGGTGTTCCAGTCCTACGCCCTCTACCCGAACATGACCGCGCGCCAGAACATGGCATTCGCCCTGCAGAACGCGAAGATGCCGAAGGCGGAGATCACCCAGCAGGTCGAGCGCGCCGCCGCGATGCTCGAGCTCGAGCCGCTGCTGGACAAGAAGCCCTCGCAGATGTCCGGCGGTCAGCGCCAGCGGGTGGCCATGGGCCGCTCGATCGTGCGCAACCCCAAGGTGTTCTGCATGGACGAGCCGCTGTCGAACCTCGACGCGAAGCTGCGGGTGTCCACCCGTGCCCAGATCGGCTCGCTGCAGCGCGAACTGGGTGTGACCACGGTGTACGTCACCCACGACCAGACCGAGGCCATGACCATGGGCGATCGTGTCGCCGTGCTGCGCGAGGGCGTGCTGCAGCAGGTCGACGAGCCCACCCATCTCTATGAGCACCCCGGCAACACCTTCGTGGCCGGCTTCATCGGGTCTCCGGCGATGACCCTGATCGACGGGGCCACGGTGAGCTCCGACGGCCGCGCCCTGCTCGGCCCCGACCACGGCCTGGACATGGACTTGCCCCGTGAGTACGCCGAGAAGACCCCCGGCCAGGTCATCGTGGGCGTGCGCCCCGAGAACTGGGAGATCGTGGGCCACGGCGCCGCGCCGGAGGACGGCGGCGCCAGCATGCCCCTCACGGTGCGCCTGGTGGAGAAGCTCGGCGGAGAGGCCTTCCTCCACTGCCGCGCCCAGGAGACAGAGGGCATGACCGCGTCCGTGCGCGGGAGCCAGCTGGTGCTCCGGCTGGACCACGGCTTCAAGGGCATCGAGCCCGATACGACGATCCACGTGCGCCCCAAGCCCCGCACCAGCGTGTTCTTCCACCCCGAGAACGAGATCAACCTCGAGTACCTCTGACTCGAGTCTGACCGTCGGGTGAACGGGTGTAAAAAGTTTCAGCGTTAAAGTCCGCATTCCTCAGCGATGTGGGTCACATGCCGGTACGGTCGGGGAGGAACCTCATCCCCCATCTGCCGCCGGCGCTCCTTCGTGCCCGGCGCGACTAGGAGCCGACGTGCGCCCCCTTTCCCGAACTGTCATCTCATTCTCTGCTCTCGCCCTCGCCTCCGCGGGCCTCGCCGTCGGCGCCGGATCCGCCTCCGCGGCACTGACCACCCATTGCGACGGCGACGCCGCGGACGTCACCGTGCCCGGCGATCTCGTCGTCGACAAGGGCGACTCCTGCGTCCTGGACGGCGTGACCATCGAGGGCGAGGTGACGGTGAAGGCCGGCGCCGATCTGCTCATGACCGACTCGAGCATCGGGGATCGCGTCGTGGTCGCCTCCGAGGGCTACTTCGATGCCACCGGCACCGAGGTGGCAGGAAACCTGATCAGCAAGGGCGGCTACGGCGTCTACCTCGACGACTCCGCTCTGGGCGGGTCCTACACCGGGCGTGCCGTCGACGGGGCCGATCCCTTCCTGTACTCCTACGACTCCTCGATCGGGGGCAAGCTCACCGTGGAGCAGGGCCTCGTGCACCTGCAGACCGTGACCATCGACGGCGCTGTGAGCAGCGAGAACACGCTGTACACCGACATCATCGACTCGACCCTCGCGAAGGGGTTGACCGTCTCCGCGAACGAAGAGGGCACCTCCCTGTGCAGCAGCGAGGTCGACGGTGCGGCCACCTTCACCGGCAACTCGGGCGTGCAGCTCGGCACCGGTGGCGGCCTCGTCGACTGCGAGGACGGCAACTACTTCGGCTCCGACGTGACCCTCTCGGACAACCTCGACGGCGTCGACGTCTCGGGCAACATCATCCGTGGCGCACTGACCGGCGAGGGCAACGATCCGGCACCGACCGGCACCGACAACCGCGTGCGCGGGGAGATGGGCGGCCAGTTCACCGACCTCGCACCGGCTGCGCAGAAGGCCCAGGCCTTCGCCGCGACCGCCGGTCCCGAGGCCCACGCCGATGGCCTCGACTCCCAGCGCGCCGACCGTCGCGCCACCGCCGAGCAGAAGGCCGCGGAGGCAGGCCCCGCGAACCTGGGCTGATCGCTCCAGCCACTCCCCGACCGCGGCCGGCATTCGTCTCGGCCGCGGTCGGCACTCGTCGGCCGCGGTCGGCCCTCGTCGGCCGCGGTCGTCCGGTTCGACCGCGGTGTCTGTCAGGGGGCTGCCGCTTAGGCTTCCCCCATGGGCACCACCATCTATCTCACCGGCGAGGCCAAAGCGCCGAGCAACAATCCGATCACATCGCAGTGGGGATTGTTCTTCATCGGTCTCATCGTCGATACTGAGACCCACGTCATCACGGCAGCGGATTGCACCGCCACGCTGACCCTCACCGTCGAGTTCGTTCGCGAACTGCTGGTGGGTCGTTCGTTGCTCGATGACGATTCCCTGGTGGAGTCGATCACCGACAGGTACCACGGGTCCTCGCAGAGGGCGCTTGCCACAGCAGTGCGCAACGCCGCCGCGAAGTACCGCGACTTGTCGGCCGACGTCACCGCCTAACTTCAAAAGCGCCCACCGTCTGCCCGGAACCTCACCGAACCGGATCCCGTCGGAAGCACCCGGATCACGCCTCGCCCGAGGCGGCGATCCCTGGTGCTTCCGATTTTTTTGTGCCCGACGGCGGCGACTTCCTGACCGACGAGGAGATCTCCCGTGATCACCGATGGCCTGCTGATGCTCGGAGTCCTGCTGGGACTGTCGTGCGTGCTGATCGTGCTCGAGCGCACGACCGGCTGGAAACTGTTCAAGTTCGTGCCCGGCATGGTGCTGATGTACCTGCTGTGCGCGGCTCTCAACACGCTCGGCGTGTTCGGCGACGACGAGGCGACCCGCGAGCCCATCGCCCAGGTCAAGACCGTGCTGCTGCCAGCGATGATCCTGCTGTTCCTGTTCGGCTGCGATCTGCGCAAGATCATCAAGCTCGGCCCGAAGCTGCTGCTGACGTACTTCGTCGCCGCAGCCTCGCTGTTCCTGGGGATGGTCGGGGTGTACGTCGTCTTCCAGAGCTTCGTGCACACCGAGGCCTGGAAGGTGTTCGGCGCCCTGCTGGCCTCCTGGACCGGCGGCAGCGCCAACATGGTCGCCGTGCAGGACATCCTGCAGGCACCGGAGTCGATCTTCGGCTATGCCCTGATCACCGACACGATCATCTACTCCGTCTGGCTGATGGCGATGTTCGCCTCGGTCGCCGTGTCCCCCAAGTTCAACAAGTGGACCAAGGCGGACACCTCCTACCTCGACGCCCATGAAGGAGCCTATGAGACCGACAAGAAGCCGGTCACCGCCACCTCGCTGTCGATCGTCGTGTTCGGCTCGATCTTCGTCTCCACCCTCGCGATCTGGGTCGGCGGGCTGCTCCCGGAGTGGGGCACGGTCGTCAACGCCACCACCTGGACCATCCTCATCGTCTCCGTGCTGGGACTGCTGATCGCCCTCACGCCGCTCGGCGAGACCGCCGGGTCCAGCGAGGTCGCCGGCCTGATGCTGTTCGTGGTGATCGGTCAGATCGCCTCGGGCTCGGACTTCTCCGCCCTCACCCAGGCACCGATCTACCTGCTCATGGGCCTGCTCGTGCTGATCATCCACGCCGCGATCATGGTGGTCTACGCGAAGCTCACCAAGACCGAGCTGTTCTCCCTGGCCGTGGCCTCGACCGCGAACATCGGAGGCATCGCCTCCGCGCCCGTCGTCGCCGCGGCCTTCAACCGTCAGCTGGTGCCGGTCGGCGTGCTGTTCGCCCTGATCGGCTCGTTCCTGGGCACGTTCGTGGGCCTGATGGCCGCCCAGCTCATGTCCGCGCTGTGAGAGAGGGGAACCCGATGACCCAGGAATCCACGCCCCGCGATGCCCCGGCACCACAGCTGAGCACGCCCCTGGCCGTGGTGGCGGTGCGCTCGCACCGCCACCGGGCCCCGCTGCTGCGCCCCTTCGTGACGGCGGCGCGCCGCACCGAGGCGGTCGAGTACGTGGTCGCCGAGGTCGAGCTGGCCGACGGCACGATCGGCCAGGGCAGCGCGGCGGAGACCGTCGCGGTCACCGGCGAATCTGCCGACACCATCTCCGTCGCCCTGCAGGGGCCGCTGCGCACTGCGGTCGTCGGCGCCACCGGCACCATCACGGAGCTCTCCGCCCGGGTGGCCGGCGCGCTCGACGGGGCCACGAGCGCGAAGGCCGCGCTCGAGGTGGCCCTGCACGACGCCTGGGCCCAGAGCCTCGGGGCGCCGCTGGTGGAGCTGCTGGGCGGGCGCCCCGGAGATCGTCTGCTCAACGACATGACCATCTCCCTCGAAGACCCCGAGGTGATGGCCGGGCATGCCCGCGAAGCCGTCGCCGGGGGCGAGCAGATCCTCAAGATCAAGCTCGGCCACGACATCGAGGAGGACAGGCACCGCCTGGCCGCGGTCGTCGAGGCGGCCCCCGGGGTCCGGCTGCGGCTGGACGCCAACCAGGGCTGGGTGCCGGAGCAGGCCATCGACATCATCACCGGGTTCCTCGCGGACGGTCTCCCGATCGATCTGGTCGAGCAGCCGGTGGCCGCGGCGAACATCGAGGGCCTCGCCCGGGTGTCCGCCGCGGTCGAGGTGCCGATCATGGCGGACGAGTCGGTGTGGAACGTCAAGGATGCCCGACGCCTGGTAGAGGCCGACGCCGTGGACATGCTCAACATCAAACTCGCCAAGACGGGCGGTCTGCGCGGGGCCCTGGCCATCGCGGACGTCGCCCTCGAGGCGGGGGTGGAGTGCATGGTCGGCGCCATGATGGAGCCGCGCATCTCGATCACCGCCGCCGCCCACCTCGCGATAGCCCACCCGGCGATCACGATGATCGACCTCGACCCGCCGTTCTGGTTCGCCTCCGATGTCCCCGCCGGCGGGTACGCCCAGGAGGACGGCTGGCTGCGCCTGCTCGGCGGGCCCGGTCTCGGGCTCGAGCGCCTCCCGGCCGACGTCGACCCGTCCGGGGGTGATCAGTGACCCGCGCGACCACCCGCGCTCTCGACCGAAGTCCGGTCGTCCACCCATCATCCCGTGACCTGCGGTCCCCGCTCGGGGGCCTGTCGAAGGAGACCCAGATGTCCACGCACACCCCAGCCTGCCGCCTCACCCGTCGTGACGGCCTGCGCCTGGCTGCGACCGGCACCGCCGGCCTCGCCGTCGCCGGCCTGGGCGCCGCCGGTCTCGGCGCCGGCCAGGCCCTGGCCGATGACTCCGCCGCCCCGGCCGCGAACGCAGGTAGAGCGGCCGCCCGGCCGACGACCCTGCCTGAGCCGGGCGTCGGCCTCACCCCGGGCTCCACCGCCCACGTCGCGGTCACGGCCACCACCTTGTGGGTGGAGCCGGGCTCGAACCGTCCCGGCATCGATGACCCCTCGCTCACGAACCCCGTCGACCTCGACGCCTGGAACGCGAGCATGCAGGACACCGAGACCAGGAAGTGGCTGACCGGCGAGCTCGAGTCACAGGCCGTACTGGGCAGCGAGGTCATCGTCGACGAGATCGACGGCGACTGGGCGCACATCGTGGTCACCGCGCAGGGCACCCCGCGCGATCCCCGCGGCTATCCCGGCTGGGTGCCCACCGTGCAGCTCGTGGTCGACGAGGGCTTCGCCCAGCAGTCGGCCTCCGCGCCGACCGCGACCGTCACGGCGCTGACCAGCACCCTCACCGGCACCCCGTCGGGCAACCACCCCGGGATCGACGTCTCCTTCGACACGATCCTGCCGGTGCTCGGCCGCACCGCGAAGGCCGTGAAGGTCGCGGTCCCCGGCGGGCGTCACGCCTACCTGCCCGCCGACGACGTCGTGGTGCGCGAGCACGGCGAGCAGCCGCCGCTGCCCACCGTCGAGGACATCGTCGCCACCGGCGAGCGGTTCCTCGGGCTGCGTTACCTGTGGGCCGGCGTGAGCGCCTACGGTTTCGACTGCTCGGGCTTCACGTACACGCTGTTCCATCACCACGGCATCTCGATCGACCGTGATGCCGGCGATCAGATGGACCACTCCGGCCTGGAGCCGGTGGAGCGCGACGACCTGCAGCGCGGCGACCTGGTGTTCTTCGCATCCGAGCCGGGTGGCGACTCGATCCGCCACGTGGCCCTGTACATCGGGGACGACCTGATCATGCAGGCCCCCAACGCCGCGCGCAGCGTCGAGATCATGTCGCTGACCGAGTACGACCCCATCGGCGAGTACGCCGGCGCCCGACGGGTGGCCCTGGCCGGCTGAGCCGCCGAGTCACGACCTCCACGTCGGCACCAGCCCTCAACCACCCCCTGGCCAAGCCCACCGCTGGCCCGGCCCGGCCCGTCGCAGGAACGGGACTTACAGGCCCCTCGCGACAACGGGACTTATACGTGGAGCGAGCCCGTATATGGGCCTCGTGCCACGTATAAGTCCCGTCGATGCGGGGGCTCCGCCCGAACAGGGCCCGTCGGGGCGGGGCGCCCCGCACTCTTCGGTCAGTCGACGATGAGGTCGTAGCGGAACGGGTGGTAGTGCGCGAGGTCGTCGTACGGGTAGCTGGCGGTCCGGGAGGTGGTGCCGCCGGCCCCGTAGGACTGCTCGAGGACGTTGTAGCCGCCATCGACCCAGCCGTTGAACAGCACCACATGCCCGACGCCGCTCTCGGAGTCGGCGTTCTTCTGCAGGATGAAGTCGCCCGGGAGCAGATCGTCCTTGCTGATGGAGTGCGAGATCTCGTAGCCGCCGTCCGGGTGCAACGTCTCGGTGGTCAGGCCCGTGGGGTTGTCGTCGAAGCGGACGGCCAGGGCCATCGACACGAAGCCCGAGCAGTCCATGCGCCACAGGATGTCGGAGTCCTCCTCGGGGCCGATGTCGAAGTTCTCCATGCTGTAGGCGCGGGGGTCGTCGACCCAGAACTTCGCGCGCTCGATGACCCGGTCGCGAGTGATCTCCTCGTTGTAGCCGGGGACCGGAGCCGCCGACGCGGAGGGTGTGAGGAGGGCGGGGACGGCGACGCCGGTGACAGCCGCGGCGCCGGCGATGCCGACGCCCCGGAAGAAGCTCCGACGGCTGGGGGTGGTGAGTGCTTGATCGGTCACGGTCAGTACCTCCGTGTCGTATGCACGGTCCGTCCTGAGGTCCGGTCTCCGGTCGATCGGACGACGGTGCCGTGCGTGATCGGGCACCTCCACTGTGACCACGGACACACCCCGGTGCGCAACCCCTCGGCGGCCGCCCGCACGATTTTTTACCGTCCGTTCATCGGCGAACCGACCGCTGCGCGGATTCCCCAGCGAGGGGACACCCGACACCGATCGACGAGGTCAGGGCGGTCGGAACCGTCCCCTCGGTCCCCGAAGACAGGTCCGAACACGGCCACCGGTCGTGCGGCGACCTCCGGACACGCAGCGTCGCCCGAACGCCCGGTCGGGTCGGCCGGCCGTGCCGAATCAGGCGGCCGCGCCGGTTCAGGCGGCGACGTCGGACAGCAGCTCGCGCACGAGCTCGCCGATTCTTTCGTCGGCCTCCTCCGGGGCCAGGCCCGCAGTCATGACCGCGAGGACCCTCAGCTCCTTGGAGTCGGGATCGCCGACGAAGGCGACGTCGTGCCGGTACCCTTCGACCCAGCCGGACTTCGAGCCCCAGTCGACCCCGTCGGCCAGCGCCGAGGCGATCACGGGGATCCGCTGTGCCCGCAGCGCGTCACGTGCGAGCTCGACGGACGCTGTCGTCGACTCTGCGCGTCCGTCCTGCTGCACGAGCGCTCGCATCGTCCGGGCGAGGTCCGCCGCGCTGGTCTCGTTGGTCGCGCCCGTCGCGAGCGCGCTCGCGTCGCCGATCAGGCGCTCCACTCGGGTCTCTCGCAGGCCCAGGCTCGCGATCGTCTCGGCCACCGCCCCCAGGCCCACGAGCTCGACGAGATGGTCCGT
The DNA here is from genome assembly GCF_052379725.1 of Brachybacterium sp. 107. NCBI lineage: Bacteria > Bacillati > Actinomycetota > Actinomycetes > Micrococcales > Dermabacteraceae > Brachybacterium > Brachybacterium sp. 107. The sequence continues at coordinate 99,388 of NZ_JBQSYW010000009.1, forward strand.
GGCCTCGTTGCTGGAGCGATCGATCATCCGCGCCAGCAGCTCGCGCACGCTCACCTGCTCCCCGTCGGCAGGATGCGTGGGGTCGAGGTGGTCGCCGCCGAGAGCGAAAGGGGTGCCGTCGGAGCCGGTGAAGGTTCGGGTCGCGGGAACCTGCTGGTCGAGGTCGAGCGCACCTCGCGAGGTGGCCTGCAGCGCGGTCAGCATCACGTGCAGTTTGATGGTGCTCGCGGCGTAGTAGGACTGCTCGGCGCCCTGTGCGGAGATCGTCCGACCCTCCGCGTCGAGCAGGCAGTAGGAGACGGAGACCTGATCAGGGGCAGCAGCGGTGGGGATCGGCATCCTGCGACCTTACGTCAGCGTGTCACGGTCAGCGCTTCATGAGCGCGAGCACGCCCCATCCCAGGTATCGCCGCTGGTAACGGGCATAGTGCACGGGAGCCGTCTCGAGCTCGGCGCGCAGCTCCGGGACCAGCTCGTCCTCGGGTTCTCGTCGCAGAAGCGGCGGATGTTCAGCCACTGCGCGGCGACGTAGCGGTCCCAGCTGTCCTCGTCGGCAAGGACCATCTCGACGACGTCCCAACCGTGTCCCTGCACCGAGGTGATCAGCCCGTCGAGTGTCGCGTAGTCCTCGACGGACTCGGCCTGGCTGCCGCGCACGGCCTCCGGGGCCGGGGGGATCTCGCGCCAGTACGGCTCCCCGATCAGCGCGATGCCGCCGGGGCGCAGGGAGAGGTCGAGCCGGTCGAGGGTTCCCAGCACGCCGCCGTCGATCCAGGTCGTAGCGTCGGGCTGATCCGGAGGTCACGGGATTTTCGTGCGGCCGACGGCGGCCGGGCCTGCGCGCACAGCACACACGCCCTCGGTCGCCCCCTGCCCGCGGGAGGTCAGGCTTCGCGGTCGCGTGCCAGCGGATCATCCTCGGTGAAGGGCTCGTCCTCGAAGGCCTCGAAGGAGTCGCCGTCACCGTCGAGCGCCCGGTCCTCGTCCGCGTCATCACCCTCGGCGACCATCTCGTCGCCGTCGCGGTTGCCCTGATCGGCCGCGGCGGAGTCCTCCTCCCCCAGCTCGCGGGGGAAGTCGGCGGCGTCATCGGATCGGGTCGCGCCATCACGCTCCCGGTCACGCTCCAGCTCGAGGATGCGGTCGGCGCTCTCGACTCCGTCGGGTCCCGTGAAGTCGCGCGCCTCGTCGCCGGGGTCGGCCTCTGCATTGTAGGTGTTCTCGCTCATGGGGGTCCTCCGGCCGTGGTTCGACGTCCTTCTTCAGATTTTACGTCGTCGCGCCGGACAGCGTTGCACCGGGCGCCGTCGCACGGGAAGACGTCGTCCCGGAGACAGCCGAACGCGGTTGCGCGCTGTACTTCCCGTTGTGGAAGCACAGCGCGCAACCGCGTCTGCTGATGCCGGATCCGCCGGGCGCCCGGTTGCCCGGTTGCCTGGTGCCAGGCGCATGGAGTCGGACTTCCGGGCCGACGGGAACCGTCGGGCCGATCAGCCCTCGCGGGCTGGGCGGTTCAGGCGCCCTGGTGCGCGATCATGTCGTTCGGGTTGCCGCCCTGACGGCCGGCGTCGCCCTTGTGCAGGCCGGTGATCTGTGCGATCTCATCGTCGGTGAGCTCGACCTCGAGCGAGGCGAAGTTCGAGACGATCCGCTTGGGGGTCTCGGACTTGGGGATCACCACGTTGCCAAGCGCCAGGTTCCAGGCGATCAGCACCTGGCCGGCGTCGGCCCCGTGCGCCTCGGCGATCTTCGTGACCACCGGGTCGGTGAGCTCGCCGCCGCCCTGGCCCAGCGGGGACCAGGACTCGGTGAGGATCTGCTTGGAGGCGTGGAACTCGCGCAGCTCGGGCTGGTTGAAGTAGGGGTGCAGCTCGATCTGGTTGAGCACGGGCAGCACACCGGTCTCCGCCTCGATCTTCTCGAGATCCTCGACGCGGAAGTTGGAGACGCCGATGGAGCGGATGCGCCCCTGCTCCTGCAGCTCGATGAGAGCCTTCCAGGTCTCCACGGCGAGGCCCTTGGAGGGCGCGGGCCAGTGGATCAGGTAGAGGTCGAGCTCGTCGAGGCCGAGGTCCTCCATGGTGGCGTCGAAGGAGGCGAGGGTCTTGTCGCGGCCCTGGTCCTGGTTGGGGACCTTCGAGGTCACGAACACGTCGTCGCGCGTGAGGCCGGCGGTCTTCAGCGCCTGGCCCACGCCAGCTTCGTTGTTGTAGCCGCGGGCGGTGTCGACGTGGCGGTAGCCGGCCTCGAGGGCCTGGACGACGACGTCGGCCGCGACGGCGTTCTCGACCTGCCACACGCCGTAGCCGAGCTGCGGGATGGACCGGCCGTCGTGGAAGGTGACAGAGGGAGAGACAGGCATGATGCTCCTCGTGATCGGGGTGGGCGGCACCGAGCCGCCGGACGGACCCTCCTAGGCTAACGCTTTCCTCCCCGTCTTGACCAGCACTTTCACAACTCGTCGCGTCCGCGGTGCCCGGGCCCGGGCGCGTCCGCAGGGCCGAAGCGGGATCGACGCGAGGCGCGGTCTGGAGGCGCGGTCAGTGGGACTCGCGCGCGACCTCGGAGCCGCTGGCGCCGACGAGGAAGTCGAGGTCAGCGCCGGTGTCGGCCTGCTGCACGTGGTCCACGTACAGCCGCTCCCACCCGCGGGTCGGCGCGGCGAACGCTCCGGTCATCGCGGCCGACGGCTCGCGCGCCGCGAGCTCCTCCGCGCTGAGCTCCACGTCGAGGCGGCGCCCGGTGACGTCGAGCACGATCCAGTCTCCGGTGCGCACCAGGCCGAGCGGCCCGCCGGCGGCGGCCTCGGGGGCCACGTGCAGCACCACGGTGCCGTAGGCGGTGCCGGACATGCGGCCGTCGCAGATGCGCACCATGTCCCGCACGCCCTGCTCGAGGAGCTTGGTGGGCAGGGGCATGTTGGAGACCTCGGGCATGCCGGGGTAGCCCTTGGGGCCGCAGCCGCGCAGAATCATCACGGTGTCCGCGTCGACCTCGAGCTCGGGGTCGTCGATGCGCTCGTGGAAGTCCTCGATGCTGTCGAACACGAGGGCCCGCCCCCGGTGCTGGAGCAGCTCGGGGGTGGCGGCGGCGGGCTTGATGATGGCGCCGTCGGGGGCGAGGTTGCCGCGCAGCAGGGCGATGCCGGCGTCGTCCTGGACCGGGGTCTCGCGCACGGAGATGACCTCGGGATCGAAGATCTCCGCGTCGTCGAGGTAGTCCACGAGCGGCTTCCCGGTGATGGTGAGCGCCTCGGGGTCCAGCAGGTCCTTGACCTGGCGGAGCACGGCGAGCAGGCCGCCTGCGCGGAACAGGTCCTCCATGAGGTGGCGCCCGGCGGTCTGGAGGTCCACCAGCAGCGGCACGTGGGAGCCGATGCGGTCGAAGTCCTCCACGCTGAGCTCGATGCCGAGGCGGCCGGCGATCGCGAGCAGGTGCACCACGGCGTTGGTGGAGCCGCCGATCGCGGCGAGCGCGACGATCGCGTTGTGGAAGGACCCCTTGGTGAGGAAGGTCGACGGGGTGCGGCCCTGTTTCACGAGGTCCACGGCGAGGCGTCCGGTGAGCTGGGCGGCCTCGCTGAGGCGGGCATCGGACGCGGGCGTGCCGGCGATGCCGGGGACGATCGTGCCCAGCGCCTCGGCGACCAGCGCCATCGTCGAGGCGGTGCCCATCGTGTTGCAGTGCCCGGCGCTGCGGATCATCGCCGATTCGGAGCGGGCGAAGTCCTCCTGCGAAAGCGTCCCGGCCCGCACCTCCTCGCTGAGCTTCCACACCCCGGTGCCGCAGCCCAGCGGGGCGCCGCGGAAGGTGCCGTTGAGCATCGGGCCGCCGGGCACCACCACGGCGGGGATGTCCACGCTCGCGGCGGCCATGAGCAGGGACGGGATGGTCTTGTCGCAGCCGCCCAGCAGCACCACCCCGTCGACGGGGTTGGCGCGCAGCATCTCCTCGGTGCTCATCGCGGCCATGTTGCGCCAGAGCATCGCGGTGGGGCGCACGTTGGTCTCGCCGAGGGACACGACGGGCAGCTCCTGGGGCACGCCGCCGGCCTCGAGGATCCCGTTCTTCACGAACTGGGCCACGCCGGTGAGGTGCGCGTTGCAGGGGGTGAGGTCGCTGGCGGTGTTGGCGATCGCGATCTGCGGGCGGCCGCGGAACGAGTCGTCGGGCGCCCCGCGGCGCATCCAGGCTCGGTGGATGTAGGCGTTGCGGTCCTCGCCCGCGTACCACTGGCTGCTGCGGAGCTCCATTGCTGATCCTGTTCCCACGCTGTCGACTACGCTGATGACTGCCTGCAGGTTACGTCACGCCAGGACGCACTCGTCGATGAGTCCGCAGGTGAGAACACTCTTGAGAGGATCCGCCCTGATGCGCGCCTTCGTGATCACCGCCCCCGGGGAAGGCTCCGTGCAGGAAGTCGAGGCGCCGCGGGCGGAGCCCGGCGAGGTGGTGGTCGACGTGGAGCGGGTGGGCATCTGCGGCACCGACCTCGAGTTCCACACGGGCCACATGGCCTACCTCCGCTCCGGGCACGCGCGCTATCCGATGCGCATCGGTCACGAGTGGATGGGCACCGTCTCCGCGGTCGGCGACGGCGTCGATCCGGGATGGATCGGCCGACGGGTCATGGGCGACACGATGCTGGGCTGCGGACACTGCCGGCGCTGCCTGCGCGGGAACCAGCACGTGTGCGAGGAGCGCCAGGAGGTGGGGATCCGCGGCCACCGCCACGGGGCCCTCGCCGAGCAGCTCACCGTGCCCGCCACCTCGCTGCATGCTCTGCCCGACGCCCTCGACCCTGCTGCCGGTGCGCTGGTGGAGCCGGGCGGGAACGCCCTGCGCGCCGTGCAGGGAGCGGACCTCTCCCCCGGCGACCGGGTGCTGATCATCGGTCCGGGCACGATCGGTCTGCTGTGCGCGCTGTTCGCCCGCGCCGCCGGCGCCGAGGTGCATGTGCTGGGCCTGCCCGGGCCGGATCTGGAGTTCGCCCGCAGCCTGGGCCTGACGAACGTCTGGACGAAGGACACCCTCCCGGACCTGCCCCTGGACGCGGTCATCGACGCCGCGACCTCCCCTGACCTGCCCGCCTGGGCACTGTCTCAGGTGGAGCCGGGCGGGAGGGTCGTCTTCATCGGGATCGCCGGGGAGCCGAGCCGCCTGGACAGCCGGGACCTGGTACTCGGGGACGTCACCGCCGTCGGGGTGCTGAGCGCCTCCCCGGCCCTCGAGGAGACCATCTCGCTCTACGCCGCGGGCACCGTCGACCCGCGCCCGCTGATCGCCGCGACGATCTCGCTCGAGCAGGTGGCGGGCGTGCTGGACGGGAACCGCCCGACGGGAGCGAGCACGGGCACCGATTCCGGGACGGCCGTGGGTGTCGGCGGTGATGGCGTCGTCGTCGGCCCGAAGATCCACATCGACCCGCGGCTGCATGTCGACCTGGGCTGAGGCGAGCGCGGGCCCGACGTTCCGGCCGCCCGGCCGCCCGGCCGCCCAGCCACCCAGAGCCACCGGTTACCCCGAGGTGCCTGCCCGGTTACTCGAAAGTGCCTACTTCCCCGCAGAGAGTGACTCTCCTACGGTGAGTGAGGAGCCGATCCCGGCCCCAGCCCACAGGAAGGCACCTCATGTCTCGCATCACCGTCATCGGCGGCACCGGCTATGCCGGCTCGGCCATCGTCACAGAGGCCGCCGGTCGCGGCCACCAGGTCACCGCGCTGAGCCGCTCGTTCCCTGAGCACCCCACCCCGCAGGTGACCTATGTCCAGGTGGACGCCGCCGACGAGGCAGCGCTGGCCTCCGCCATGGAGGGGGCCGACGTGGTGGTCGACGCGCTCGCCCCGCGCGGCCAGCAGGCCGGCACCTGGCGCACCGCCCACGGCACCATCGCACGCGTGGCCGATGCTGCGGGGGTGCGCCTGGTCATCGTCGGCGGCGCTTCCTCACTGCGTCCGGTGCGCGGGGCGGATCGCTTCGTCAGCGACCTCAGCGGCATCCCGGAGGAGCTCCATGACGAGATCCGGGACGGGGCGGCGTTCCTCCTGGAGGATCTCCCCGCCACACCGGCGACGCTCGACTGGCTCTTCGTGAGCCCCGCGCTCCGCTTCGGGGCACGGATGCCCGGCGAGGAGCTGGGCCGCTATCGCCTCGGCGACGACGTCGCGGTCCAGAGCGACGGGGGCGCGATCTCCGCCGCGGACTACGCCCTCGGCCTCGTCGACCTCATCGAGTCCGGCGACCACCACCGTGAGCACGTCAACCTCGGCCACTGAGCACGCGACCCGGCTCGGAGGCCCGACTCGGAGCAGTAGGCGACCGGGCTGAGCGCGGGGCCCACGCTGCCCGCGCTCAGCCCCTGCTGACCCCGAGCGAGATCGGCCGGCTGGACGGGTCGGACTCGAGCCAGCGGGCGAGCTCCGGCGGATGCACCGTGTGCTCTCCGAGACGATCCAGCGGCAGCCACGCCGTACCGGACTGTCCCGGATCAGGCTCGGTGCCCTCCCCCGGCTCCTCCCCCTCGGCGAGGCCGCACCAGTAGGCGACGTTGACCTGGTGGAACGGTGGGATCGGGGCCCCGTCGACCATGCGGTTCTCGGTCATGGTCTCGAACAGGCAGGCCACCTGGTGCACCTCGACGAGCGCCCCGATCTCCTCGCGGCATTCCCGGATCATCGCGGCGACCTGGTCCTCGCCGTGCTCCTGGCCCCCGCCGGGCAGCGCGAAGACGTGGCTGCCGTCGGGGTCGATGTAGCGGTTCATCAGCACCTTCCCATCGCGGACGATCAGTGCCTTCACTCCCAGTCGCGGTGACGTCATGCCTCATGCCCCTTGCTCGTGTCGTTGGTGGTGCCGTCGGCCGCACCCGCATCGGCCGCGTTCCCGTCGGCCGCATCATCCGGATCGGAGGCACCGCCGGACAGGTGCGTCATGGTGCGCTCGCGCAGCTCGTCCTCGTCGGTCGCACCCAGCAGATCCTGGACCGCCGCCTCGTCCCGCAGCAGCCCCATCAGGCTCTGGAGCGCGGCGAGGTGCGCGCGGGCGTCGGTGAGCAGCGGCATCGCGACCAGGCGGGCGTCGACCGTGCCGCCGGTCCCGCCCATCTCCCCGAAGGCCACGGGGCGGGCGAGGGTCGCGATGGCCAGGCCCGGAACGAGCACATGCTCGGGATCGGCGTGCGGGATCGCGGTGGGGATCGGCGTGGGCAGCCCCGTCGGGTACCGCTGCTCGCGGGCGCGCAGCGCCTCGGGGAAGCCCACGGTCACGGCGCCGGCATCGAGCAGACGGCCGGCCAGCGAGCGCAGCACGTCCTCCGCGTCGGAGACGTCCAGGTGGGCCACGACCACCGTGAGCCCCAGGGGAACCGGCGGTTCGCCGTCCCCGCCGGGCGCGACGTCGTGCGGTCGTGGATCTGAGCTCATGCGGCCTCCCTCATCGGTGACCTGATTCTGGCACCTGTTCTTCAGCGCCATGCGTACGCTGGCCATAGTCGTTCCCGGGTGCATCGTGCCACGACCTCGCCCCGCCCCGGTCCGGCAGCACGCATCTGGATCATGCAGGGCCCGCCCGGGTCCGCCGTGCAGGTCCGGATCGACGTCGCCCTGATCCCCCAGGAGGAGAGCCCATGCCCGCACCCCGCGACACCTCCGTGATCGTGCGGGCCGCCCGGCTGTACTACGAGCAGGGCCGCTCGCAGACCGAGGTCGCCGCCGAGCTGGAGCTCTCCCGCTCCAACGTCTCCCGGATCCTCACCCAGGCCCGCGACCGCGGGATCGTCGAGATCACGATCCACGATCCCGACGGTCCACCCCGCCGCGACGAGGCCCTCGAGACCGCGCTGCGTTCGGCGTTCTCCCTGCGTGAGGCCCATGTGGTCTCCGCGCCGCGCACCCCGGGGATCGACGCGGTGGCTCGCGAGGGCGCCGCCGTGATCACCGAGCGGGCCGCGCACGTGGGCAGCATCGGCATCTCGTGGGGCCAGACCGTCCAGAGCGTCGTCACCGAGCTGGAGGCCCAGCATCTGCGGCCGACGCCGCGCGTGCTCCCCCTGGTCGGCGGGCACAGCTCCCTGGACCAGTTCGACTCCGGCGAGTCCGTGGTGCGCGTGCTCGCCTCCCGGCTCGGAGCCCGCGCCGAGACGCTCTACGCGCCCGCGGTGCTCGAATCGGCGACGACGGTGAGCACCCTGCGCGCCGAGTCCAGCATCGGCTCGGTGCTCGAGGCCGCCGCCCAGGTGGAGCTCGCCGTGGTGGGCATCGGCTCGCTGGGGGTGCACTCCTCCCCGAAGGTGCTGGACCTGATGGCGCTCAGCGACGCCGAGCGGGCCGCCTTCGAGGCGCAGGATCCAGTGGGAGACGTGTGCGGGCGGTTCATCGACGCGCACGGGATCCCGCTCGGGGCGCCGACGGACCAGCGGGTGCTCGCCGTGACCTTCTCCGAGCTGCTGCGGATCCCCGAGGTGCTGGGCGTCGCCGCCGGGGTGGAGCGGGCACCCGGTGTGCTCGGCGTGCTGCGCAGCGGCGTCATCGACACCGCCGTGTTCGACACCGACCTGGCCCGCGAGCTCCTCGCCCGCGCCTGAAGGGTCGAACCCTTGACGCTCCTGCCCCGGGAGGGCTCGGGCGAGGAGCTCAGACGGTCAGGCCCTGCCGGTGAGGATCGCCTCGAAGTGGGCGGTGAGCTCGGCGTCAACCGGCAGCTCGACGTCATCGAGATGCGTGATCGGGGCGGCGAGGCGGGTCGAGGAGAGCAGCCAGGCGCCGTCGGAGGTGGCGACGTCCTCGACGCTCATGAGCTGCTCGCGCGCCTCATGGCCCTCCTTCTGCAGGGCCTCGAACAGCATGCCCACGCAGGTCCCGGGCAGCACACCGGCGCTCACGGGAGTGGTGAGGTAGGTGTCGCCGCGTCGCACCAGCAGCGTGGACGTCGGCCCCTCGAGCACATACCCGTCGGTCGCGACGAACAGGGCGTCCTGCGCCCCGCGGCTCTTCGCCTCGCGCACGGCCGCCATGTTCACCGCGTAGCTGAGGGTCTTCGCTCCCTGCAGCAGCCAGGGGCTCTCCTCGAAGGCGGTCGTCGCCAGGCCGCGGTCCAGGGTCGCCACGCGGATCCCGGCGCGGTACGGGACCCAGTCGTCGGAGACATGGGCGTCGATCCAGCACGTGGGGGTGCCGGCACCCTCGATGCCGCGGGTGTACATGACGCGGATGGTCAGCTCGGGGACGTCGGCGTGGGCCTCGATCGACGCATCGACCGCGGCGGCGATGACCTCCTGGTCCGGTGCGGGCAGCCCCAGCAGGGAGGCGCTGCGGGCCAGCCGCGCGAGGTGGGGGCCGACGTTGATCGGCGTGCCGTCGAAGGCGCCGATGGTCTCGAAGATGCCGTCACCGCGGGTGACCACCAGGTCGGTGATCGACAGCTGCGGCGCGGTGGCGTCGGCGACGTGGAACGGGGCGCTGCCGTCGGCCGGAGCCCCTGCCGCGCCGGGGACGAGGACGAGAACCGGTGCGGGGGTGTCCGTGCTGGACGAGGTCATGGCGCTGCTCCTGGTCAGGGCGCCTCAGGATCGAGGCGGTCGGACTTCCAGGGTAGACCCGTCCCTGCCCTGATGCCCGTGACCTGCACACCATAGGGTGCGACGGCTCCGTCGGGCGATGCCGTGGTTCGACGGACCAGGTGGCGGCTCATCGGGCCGTGGAGAGCACGGCCCACGGCGCGCGCAGCCTGGGTGCGACCGCTGGGCCGACGGGCCACCTCTCCGTGGCCGTCCGCCCGTACAGTGTCCCCTCGTGACCGGAACCGCCCCGAACGCCTCCCCCACTCCGCATACCGATTCCTCCGAGGTCAGCGCTCCCCCTTCCCATCGGCCCGCTCCCCGCTGGGCGATCCCCGCCGCGGTGGTCTGCGGGATGATGGGCGCGATCCAATCCCGCATCAACTCCGACCTGGCCTCCGAGTTGGACGACGGGTTCGCCGCCGCTCTCATCTCCTTCGGCACGGGGCTCGTGATCCTGCTGCTGCTCTGTGCGGTCATGCCGTGGCTGCGCCGGACCACGGGCCGGTTCTGGCGGGAGCTGCGCACCGGCGCCTTCCCCTGGTATCTCGCGATCGGCGGTCTCGGCGGCGCGGTCTATGTGCTGGGGCAGTCGTTCTCGGTCGCGCTGCTCGGGGTGGCGCTGTTCATCGTCTGCGTGGTCGCCGGGCAGACGGTCACCGGGCTGGTCGTGGACCGGGTGGGGCTCGGACCCGGAGGCATCCGCCATCTGACCCCGCTGCGAGTGATCGGAGCGAGCCTCATGGTGGTCTCGGTGGTGCTGGCGATGTCCGGCGGGTTCAGCTCCGAGGCGCCGTGGTTCCTGCTCGCGCTGCCGATGGTCGCGGGCGTGGCGATGGGCCTGCAGCAGGCGATCAACGGTCGCGTCACCCAGCACAGCGGCCATTTCCTGGTCGCCACGCTCGGCAACTTCGTGGTGGGCACCGCGGCTCTGGCCGCGGTGGCTCTCGTGCACCTGCTGGTGGCGGGGCCGCCCGAGGCGCTGCCGACGAACCCGCTGCTCTACCTCGGCGGACCGATCGGCATCGTGTTCATCGCGATGGCCGCCTATCTCGCCGGCCCGCTCGGGGTGCTGACCCTCGCGATGACGACCATCGCCGGCCAGATCGTGGGCTCGGTGGTGATCGATGCCGTCGCCGCACCCGGCCACCTCACCGTCACGACCGTCGCCGGCGCCGCTCTGACCCTGCTCGCCGCGCTGATCACGGCCTCCAGCCGCCGAAGGAGCTGATGCTCCGCACTGGCCCCCAGCTTGGCGGACTGAGCGTCACCGCCCCACCAGCCGTGCGTTCCGTGCGTTCCGTGCGTTCCGTGCGCTTGAGCGGTCCATACCGCTCGAACCGTACGGCTCGAATTCGCAGGGTCGGAATAGGGCGAGGTCGCGGACTGGACTCGGGCTCAGCCCGTCGAGGTTGGCCGTCGGGCGCGTCGAGCGGCCATCACCTTAGACACCATGATCAGGGCCCCGGCCGCAGCAAGGGCGCTGCCCAGCATCGGGCTCCGAGCGATGTGCACCGCACCGAGATCTACCTGGCCGAGGCTGAGCGCCAACCCCGCCAGGGCGATGGCCAGCCCTAAGATGACGCCCTCCACCGCGCGCCAGAATCTTTGCCGACGAGTCACCCAGGCCATGGCTGGGCTCCTTCCTCCGCGTCGTCCGCGCTGCCGATCCATCCGTGCGTCCCGTGCCGTGGCGGCGCAGATACCGCCGAGAACGCACGGCTCGATCGTGGGGTCGCTTCGACCGTAGCCGGGATCAGCTGGTGTGGAGCGTGATGACGCGGCCGTGCTCGCGCCAGGCGACGCGGAGGTCCAGCGGGTCGCCGGGGACCTCGGCGTCGATCAGGTCCACGTGGGCACCGAGCGGGGCGTCGCGGAGGTCGGCCACCAGGAGCGCCCCCTCGGGAAGCCCGCTGATCCCGGACGCAGCAGGATCCTGCAGGGGTACGGAGACGCTCTCGACGGTGACGTCCTCGGCTGCGGCGCCCTCTGCCGCCCCGTCGGCCTCTTCCTCGTCCTCGTCCTCCCCGACGAGCGCGGTGAAGAGGTACAGGTCGATGAGCTCCTGGGCGGCCTCCGTGCGGGCCACGCCCTTCGGGTCGGACTCGTCGTCGCGCAGCGCCAGGGCGTTCAGCGTGGCCTCGAGGGCGTCGGCGAAGCGCTCGAGGTAGGTGGTCAGATCGGGGGCGGCCAGGCGCAGGGCCAGGTCCTCCCCGATGCCGTAGACGACACCGGGGGCGCCGTCGTCGTCGATCGTGAGGACCACGGCCGCCTCGGGCGTCTCGTACAGCGGGTAGAAGGTGGTGGCCGCCCCCAGCAACGTGTACGGGCCCACGTCGGTACGGTCCTCGATCACCAGGTTCAGCACCGGGATGCCGCGCAGCTCGATGCCGCTGAGCTCGTCGAGGATCTGCTCGAGGGCGGGCGGCGGATCCGCGGCGATCTCCTCCTCGTTCACGGCCAGGCCCGGAACGAGGGTGACGTCCTGTTCATGGGTGCGGGCGAGCGAGGAGATCCGGTCCAGGACGGGGCGTGCCGTCAGGAGCGGGATCGCGGGGGCCTCGGTGGGCCAGGGCAGGGAGGAGGGCATCGGGGTACTCACCCCGTCATCGTGGCACAGCGCGCCGGGCCGGGACCTCCACCCGGCGCCGATCCGCGCTGGGCGTACCTCCGCCGGTCCGGATCACACGGCCGACAACGGCCCGCAGCCCCACGGCCCCGCGGCCCCGCGGCCCAGAGGACGCTCAGCCGGCGAGACGTCGGGCGGCGCCGCCGGGACGGGCGAGGGAGGCCGCTGCCCGGGTGCGCTCGGGATGCTCGGCCCGGTAGGCGTCGAGCCAGCGGGCGGCGAAGTCCTCGGCGTCGGCCGTCGGGACCAGAGCCCACACGCTGCCCCCGAAACCGGCTCCGAAGGCACTCGCGGCGTGCGCGCCGAGCCCGCGGGCCAGGCGCTGCAGCGAGGAGGTCTCGGGGACCTGGTTGCGCAGTCCGTCCTCGGCGCCGGCCTGGGACTCGTCGACCAGCCGCCCGAACTCGGCGAGGTCGCCGTCCTCGAGCGCGACCGCGGCGGCGGGGACGATCCGCTCGGACTCGGCGAGGAACTGCTCGAGGCGACCCACGAGGTACCCGTCGGCCGCGACGAGGGTGCGCAGGCGCTGCACGGCGGCGGGCCCGCCGGCCACGGCGTCGGCGAGCGAGGCGTCGGCACGACCGGTGTCCTCATGCCAGCGGCGCAGGATCTCGGCGACGGCGAGGGAGACCCGGTTGTAGTCGTCGCGGGCGGAGCCGGTCTTCTCGGCCTCGACGCCGCTCACGGCGACCACGAAGGTCAGCTCCGGCCCCAGGGCGATGGTGCGTTCGTGGCGCACCGGGCAGAAGGAGTACTGGACCAGGGCATCCCGCCGGCCGCACAGCATCGCGGTGTGGTCACCGCTGCCGCCGAAGGTGCCCACGCCGCGGTCGCCGGCGAGGGTCCCGAAGCTCTGCCCGTTCTCGATGGTCCCGCAGTACTCGCCCAGCTGCTCGGTGGTGGTGATCTCGCGGGTGAAGGCGGGGTCCGCGGCGATCCCGGAGAGGTCGATCAGGGCCAGGGCCAGGCCGACGACGAGTGCCGAGGAGCTGGACATCCCGGCCGCGAGGGGCAGGGTGGAGGTCACGGTGACGTCGGCCCCGCGCAGGCGGCCGGGGAAGTTCTTCTCGAGCCGCTCGACGACGGTGCGCACGTAGCCGCCCCAGTGCCCATCGGTCTGCTCGGCTGTCTGTGCGTCGGCCTGCTCGGCGGGACGGGCGCTCGCCTCGTCCAGGCCGAGGGTGACGGCGCCGTCCGCGCCCTCCGAGTGCACCTGCAGCGCACGATCCCCGCGCGGGACGGCGGTGATCGTGTGGCCCGCGTCGACCGCGGCGAGCAGGGAGCGCCCGCCGGCGTAGTCGGTGTGCTTGCCGAGCACCTCGATGCGGCCGGGCACGAACCAGCGTGCCGCGATTCCGGATGCAGCGGCGGAGGAGCCGTCGAGGGGCTCGGTCCGGATCCCTGCGGTGAGCGCGGCGAGCACGTCGCTCACAGGCGCACCTCGATCCCGGCGAGAGCGCCCTGCACGGCGGCGACATCGCCGCGCGAGGACATGTCCAGCACGCCCACGGCGGCGGGGACCACGGTGAACGCCTCGCCCTCGGCGACCAGCAGGCGCACGGCGTCGATGACCTCGAGCTCCCCGCGCACGGAGGGCTCGATGCGGGCGCAGGCGTCGAAGATCGCGGGGGTGAACAGCCAGGCGTTCATCGAGACGGGGGCCTGCTCGCCGTAGGCGGCGAGGGTGGCCTCGTCGGGCTTCTCGACGATGTCACGCAGGGCGCCGACCTCATCGGTGGCGACGAGAGCGAAGGAGCGGATGCGGTCCGAGGGGATGTTCGACCCGGTCACGAGCGCGTCGCGATCGAAGCCGACGAGGGCGCTGCCGGGCGCGGCGGCGAGCGCGGCGAGGGCCTCACGCGGGTAGTAGTTGTCCGAGTTCAGCACGATGACCCGCTCGTCGCCGGCGAAGTCGCGGGCTGCGGCGACGGCGTCCCCGGTGCCCAGCGGCTCGGTCTGCACGGCGGTGGTGACGGTGACGCGGCCGCCGCTGCTGGCCGCGGCGTATTCGCGCAGGACGTCATGCTCGGGGCCGATGACCAGGCAGATCTCGGTGACGCCCACGTCGGCGAGCACGGAGAGGACGTAGTCGAGGAAGGGGCGGCCGACGTCGATCAGGGCCTTGACGCCGCTCGCGGCGACGGCGGCCTGCTTCTCGTCGAGCTGGGCGGCATCGTCCGCCTTGCGCATGCGTGTGCCCAGGCCACGGGCGAGGATCACGGCGCGGGTCACGGCGCTGTTCGCGGCAGAGGGAGCGGCGGGGGGCGGGGAGCTCTGAGCAGTCACGGGGAGAGTCTACGGTGAGGCCCGCACTGAACCCAAAACGTTTCACAGAAGGTCGAGAAGACTCTCCGCAGGGAGCCGAGCGCTGAGTGCTGAGTGCTGAGTGCTGAGCGCCGAGCGCCGAGCGCCGAGCGCCGAGCGCCGAGCGCAAGGTTCTCGCCCTTCCTCCCCATCGCATCTGTGTCCACATCCCGTGGCGGACGCCTCCGCCCGGGCGTTTGGTGATGGTCGACTGGGTCCATGTCATCGACTCCCCTTGACGAAGCCGAGGAGTACCTGCGCTGCCTGGCCGCGTCCTTGACCGATCCGGCAGAGCGCGAGTGCCTCCAGTGCTACGTGTTCCGGATGCTCGCCTTCGGGTGCACGGGCTCACGCTGGACCCGGCGCTATCGCGATCTGCGGGCCCCGAACGCCACAGCTCTGCTGCGAAGGCTGCGCTCCAAGGGCGCAGGCTGCGATTGCGGACTGTTCATGAACGCCTTCGACCTGCGCTCCGAGTTCCTGGTGGTGCCCATCGCGTTCGACCCCGACGGGACTGCACTGAGATGCGACCCCGAGTATCCCGACCCGATGCCCGCCTGCCGTGGGGTGCGCCGAGGCTCGACCCAGCCGTGCACGCTCTGGCTCGCGCGGTACCGCTATCGGTCCGGGTGGTGGTGATCGTGCCGATCATGTCGCGGCCGGTCATGTCGTGGCCGATCACGTCGAGGCCGATCACGTCGAGGCGAGGACCTCTTCGACGGCGAGGGCCGCCGCGTCGAGCTGCGCGGCGTTCACCTCGGCTCCAAAGGTGAACCGCACCGCTGTCTGGGCGACCTCCCGCGGGATGCCGAGGGCGGTGAGCACGTGGGAGGGCTCGTCGCTGCCGGCCGCACAGGCAGAACCGCTCGAGGCGACCACGCCGCGCTCCTCGAGGTCCAGCAGCACCGATTCGCCGCTGAGCCCGGGGACGCAAATGGAGGCATGGGCGGGCAGTCGCGCGGAGCGCCCGCCGGGTTCGACCTCGTCCACGGGAGGTCCTGTCAGCAGCACCCCGTCGCGGGCGGCGAGGACCCGGTCGAGGAAGGCATTGCGCAGCGGCTCGATCCGCGCGACCTTCTCCTCCCGCTCTGCCTCGGAGAGCTCCAGCGCGACGGCGAGCGCGACGGCGAAGGCCACGTTCTCGGTACCGGAGTGTCGGCCGTTCTCCTGGCCGCCGCCGTGGATCAGGGGCTCCAGCGGCAGTCGTCCCCGGATCGCCGCGGCGCCGATCCCCTTGGGAGCGCCGAGCTTGTGCCCCGAGATCGTCAGCGCGTCGGCACCGAGATCGCGGAGGTCGACCCAGCCCGCGGCCTGGACCGCATCGGTGTGCAGGAGTGCCCCGGCCTCGTGGGCGACCGCGGCGAGGGCGGGGATGTCGGCGATCGCGCCGATCTCGTTGTTCGCCAGGGCGAGGGAGACCAGAGTGGTGTCCGAGCGCAGCACGGCGCGCAGTGCCTCGGGGGTGACGATCCCGTCGGCCCCGACGTCGACGAAGGAGACCTCGAAGCCGTGCGCCCGCTGCAGGAAGCTGATGCTCTCGAGCACCGCCTCATGCTCGGTGGGCGCGGTGACCAGGTGCTTCCCGCGAGGGGTGGCGAGCGCGAGCCCCTTGATCGCAAGGTTCGCGGCCTCGGTGCCGCCGGCGGTGAAGACGATGTCGCTGCGCCTGGCGCCGAGCACCGCGGCGACCCGTCGGCGGGCGTCCTCGAGACCGGCCGCGGCCGACTCCCCCACGCTGTGGTGGCTCGAGGGATTGCCGAAGATGCCGGTCAGATACGGCCAAGCGGCCTCGAGAGCCTCACGGCGCACCGGGGTCGTGGCGGCGGTGTCGAGATAGAGCATGACCGGATCCTCCTGTCGGTCCAGCGGCGAGCGGGCGAGCGGGCGGTTCTGGTCAGGCCCCGGCGGTCAGCGTGCTGTCCAGGCCGAGGTCGAGGTTCCGCACCGAGTGGGTCAGCGCACCGGAGGAGATGACGTCCACGCCGGTGCGGGCGATGTCGGCGACCGTGTCGAGGGTGACGGTGCCGCTGGCCTCGACGATCGCGCGACCGGCCACGATCTCCACGCCGCGCGCGAGGTCGGCGAGAGAGAAGTTGTCGAGCATGATGATGTCGACGCCGCCGGCGAGCACCGGCTCGATCTGATCGATCCGGTCCACCTCGACCTCGAGCCGGGTGGTGTGGCCGAGCTGGGCGCGGGCGTGACGGATCGCCACGGTGAGGTCCAGCCCCTGCTGCTGCAGGATCGCGAGGTGGTTGTCCTTCGCCATCACAGCATCCGAGAGCGAGAACCGGTGGTTCACTCCCCCGCCGCTGCGCACCGCATGGCGCTCGATCGCGCGCAGTCCGGGCGTGGTCTTGCGGGTGTCGGTGATGCGCACCCCGGTGCCCTCAATGGCGTCGACGAATCTCCGGGTGAGCGTGGCGATGCCGGTCATGCGCTGGGTGAAGTTCAGGGCGATGCGCTCGGCCTGCACGACGGCTCGGGCCGGGCCGACGACGGTCGCGAGCACGTCGCCGACGGCGAAGCGGTCACCGTCGGCCGCGTGTGCGGTGACGTCCACGGCGGCATCGGTGAGCCGGAACGCGGCAGCGAATACATCGATCCCGGAGAGGACCCCGGCTTCGCGGGCGGTGAGCTCCGCGGTCGCGGTGGCATCGGCGGGGAGGAACACCTGGCCGGTGAGGTCGCCCCACGGGGCGTCCTCGAGGAGGGCTGCGGCGACGACGGTGTCGATCTGGGTGGTGGTCAGCATGCGAGGGCCTCCTGGGCGGGCTCGGAGTCGGTGGAGGGAGCAGGGGTGCGGGCGTCGACGAGCTCATGAGCGTCAGTACGACCACGAGCGTCGGCAGGACCCTGGGTATCGACAGGGCCCTGGGCGGCGAGAGGACGGGGATCGTCGAGCCGGTGGTGGGCGCCGACGGACCCTGGCCTGGCCAGGGCGTGCCCGATCAGCAGTCGGGCGAGATGGAGCAGATTGCGGTCCTCGAGCTCGGCCACCGTGGTGCACGAGTCAGGGTCCTGGTCCTGCCAAGAGGAGAGCTGCGCCGCGGCCGCGTCGAGCTGCTCGCCCGTGCGCAGCAGGCCGGCATGGCTCCACAGCAGCTCCTGCAGGTCAGCACGGGTCCACCGTTCCGAGCGGCCGGGCCCGGACGCGGCCCGCATGGGGTGCGGCGTCGCGGCTCTCGGACCGGCAGGGGCTGGGCTGAGGTCTGGCCCGGCAAGGGCGGGACTGGGGCCTGACCCGGTGGGGACTGGGCTGAGGTCTGGCCCGGCAAGGGCGGGACTGGGGCCTGACCCGGTGGGGACTGGGCTGAGGTCTGGCCCGGCAAGGGCGGGACTGGGGCCTGCCCCGGCGGGCGCTGGGCTGGGCGCTGACCCGGCTGGGGCCGGGCTGCGGTCCGATCCGGCTGAGGTAGCCGCGTCCACTGGCGCGTGGTGTGCAGGCAGCGCCGTATGGGGCGAGGCTGCACACACGGCGCCACTGGATGCGTCTCGAAGGGCGGCACATGCGGCACGGGCCCCGAACACGGCCCCCTCGAGCAGGGAGTTCGAGGCGAGACGGTTCGCCCCGTGCACCCCGGTACGAGCGCACTCCCCCGCTGCGAGAAGACCCGGAAGAGTGGTGCGGCCGTCGAGGTCGGTACGGATCCCACCCATCCAGTAGTGGGCGGCAGGGGTCACGGGCACCGGCTCGCGACCCCAGTCGAATCCGGCTCCGCGCACGGCGGCGTCGATGGTGGGGAACCGTTCCCGGAGCCGCTGCGCTCCGATCCCGGTCGCATCCAGGACCACGGGCCTGCCGTCCTGGGCGGCCATGACCTGGGCGATCGCACGGGCTACGACGTCGCGCGGGGCGAGCTCGACGCGAGGGTCGATGGCGGGCAGGAAGCGTCGGCCGTGCTCGTCGCGCAGCACGGCGCCCTCCCCGCGCACGGCCTCGGAGATCAGGAAGGAGCCGGGAGCCGCGAGCGCGGTGGGGTGGAACTGGTAGAACTCCAGATCCTCGACCGCGGCACCGGCCCGCCAGGCCGCGGCGATCCCGTCACCGGTGGAGACGGCGGGATTCGTCGTGTGCGAGAAGAGCTGTCCGGCGCCGCCGGTGGCCAGGAGCGTGGCCCGGGCTCGCACCGCGAGCCGGGTCCCGTCGGCCGCCAACAGCTCGGCGCCGCTCACGCGACCGCCCTCGAGCAGCAGATCCACCAGGGCGGTGTCCTCGCGCAGGGTGAGGGAGCCGCGCGCCGTGCTGCCGGATGGCACCGCGGTGAGAGCGCGCACGGCGCCCGCCAGCGCGTCCTCGATCGCCCGGCCGGTGGCGTCGCCGCCTGCGTGGAGGATCCGGGGGCGGGAGTGAGCACCCTCGAGGCCCAGCGCGTACAGGCTCCGAGCCGCCGCGCTCTCGGGGTCGGGGTAGGGATCGAGTTCCCCAGCAGGGTCGGGGTCGGGATCGAGTTCCCCAGCAGGGTCGAGGTCATGAGCGCGGTCGAAGACGACACCGCGGTCGATGAGGTCCGCGATCGCGGCCGGGCCCTCTTCGCACAGCACCCGCACGGCCTCCGCATCGCACAGCCCGGCCCCGGCGCTCAGCGTGTCCTGGGCGTGCTCGGCGGGGGTGTCGGAGGGGTCGATCGCCCCGGCGATGCCGCCCTGGGCGTAGCGGGTGGAGCCCTCGACGAGTGCGGTCTTGGTGACCAGCAGGACGTCCACCGACCGGGCGGCGTGCAGCGCCGCGGTGAGCCCGGCGATCCCGGAGCCGATGACCAGCAGATCGGTAGGCGGCAGCTCCGTGGGCGGCCGCTCCGTGGGCGGCCGCTCCGTGGGCGGCCGCTCCGTGGGCGGCAGCTCCGTGGGCGGCAGCTCCGTGGGCAGCTGCTCGTGCGCGCCCATGCTCAGCGCTCCGCGGTGGTGCGCTCCGGGGCGGCCCCGACCGGAGCCGGCTTCGCGGCGAGCATGCGCTCGAGCGCGACGCGGGCGGGCTCGGCGACGTCCTGGCCCACGGAGATCTGGTTGATGACCTCGCCGTCCAGCAGCGATTCGAGGGCCCAGGCGAGGTAGCCGGGATGGATGCGGTACATCGTCGAGCAGGGGCACACCACGGGATCCAGGCAGAAGATCGTGTGCTGCGGGTGCTGGGCGGCGAGGCGCTGGACCAGGTTGATCTCGGTGCCGATCGCGAAGGTGGTGGGCTCGCTCGCACCCTCGATGGCCTTGCGGATGTAGTCGGTGGAACCGGATTCGTCCGCCGCATCGACCACGGGCATCGGGCACTCGGGGTGGACGATCACGCGCACACCCGGGTGCTCGGCGCGGGCCTTGCCGATCTGTGCGGTGGTGAAGCGCTTGTGGACCGAGCAGAACCCGTGCCACAGCACCACCTTCGCGTCCTGGAGGGTCTGCTCGTCGTTCCCGCCGAGCGGTCGGCGCGGGTTCCACATGGGCATCTCGTCCAGGGAGATCCCCATGGCCTTGGCGGTGTTGCGGCCCAGGTGCTGGTCGGGGAAGAACAGCACCCGCTGCCCGCGCTCGAAGGCCCACTCCAGCACGGTCGAGGCGTTCGAGGAGGTGCACACGATGCCGCCGTGGCGGCCCACGAAGCCCTTGATGTCCGCGGAGGAGTTCATGTAGGTCACGGGGATGACCGGCAGGCGCCCGTCCTCGCCGGGCACCTCGCCGCCGTAGACCTCCATCAGCTGCTCCCAGCACTCCTCGACCTGGTCGATGTCCGCCATGTCCGCCATCGAGCAGCCCGCGGCGAGGTTCGGCAGGATCACGGCCTGGTCGGGCCCGGAGAGCAGATCGGCGGTCTCGGCCATGAAGTGGACGCCGCAGAAGATGATCGCCTCGGCCTCGGTGCGGGCCTTCGCGGCGTTGGCGAGCTGGAAGGAGTCACCGACGTAGTCGGCGTACTGGATGACCTCGTCGCGCTGGTAGAAGTGCCCGAGCACCACCGCGCGGTCCCCGAGCTCCGCCTTCGCGGTGCGGATCCTGCGGTCCAGCTCCTCGGCGCTCGCGTCGCGGTACTCCTGCGGGATCTCGCCCTGGCGGGGAGCGGTGGCGGGGATCGGGTCGGCCATCGAGGCGCCGGGACCGTAGCCGGGGTCGCGGGCGTCGACGTCCCACGGGGCATCCAGCAGCTCGGTCGAGCAGCTGCTGCCGGAGGCCGCGCCGGTGGAGATGTCGCGCAGGGTCAGGTCGACCGAGGCGGTGGGGGTGGCTGCGTCAGCGGGGGCGGCGGTGGCAGTGGGATCGGTGATCGTCATGTCGTGCTCTCCGTGGGGTGTGGCCGGTCAGAGACCGGTGAGCGGGCCGTTGTCGGCGAGGTGGATGGACTGGTCGTGCCGGTAGAGCCGGGCGGGACGGTGGCGGCCGCCGGTGCGATAGGCATCGGTGGCCACCAGGCGCCCGGAGGATTCCATCTGGCGGCGGAAGTTCGCGGGGTCGAGGGTGCGCTGCAGCACGGCCTCGTGGACTCCGCGCAGCTCGGCGAGGGTGAAGGACTCCCCGAGGAACGCGGCGGCGATGCGGGAGTACTCGACCTTGTTGCGCAGGCGCCACAGGGCGTACTCGACGATGAGCGAGTGGTCGAAGGCGAGCTCGGGGACCTCGTCGGCCACGAACCAGCGCACGTTCACGCCCGCCTCGCCCGCGTCGGCCTCCTCAGGGCGCACGAGCGCCCAGTAGACGACCGAGACGGTGCGCTCGTCGGCCGAATCCGAGCGGTCCAGCCCACCGAAGGCGTAGAGCTGTTCGAGGTACTGCGGGGTGAGCCGGGTGGTCTCGTGGAGGTTCCTCGCGGCCGACGCGGCGAGTCCTTCGTCCGGCGCCAGCGGACCGCCCGGAAGTGCCCAGAGCCCCTGGTGGGGAGCCCGGACGCGACGCACGAGCGGGAGCCACAGGGCGAGGCGACGGGTGGTCGGATGCGGGCGCAGGGCGAAGATGACCGTCGAGACGGCGAGGGCTGTCCGAGAGCTCATGGCGACGACACCTCCTGTTAAAGTCGCGAGCACCTTTACTGGTGACGAGACATTAGGCTCACCATGACCAGAAGTGCACGATGTGACGCGATCGTGTGACCGGGGTCACTGTGGAGGTGACTTTAACTGTCGTCGCCTCGTCGCCGTCACGCCCCGTCCTCAGCTCGACCGCCCGTGGCAGAATCCCTCCATGTCCAGCGATGACACCACTGCGGCCGGAGCCTCCTCCCCTCGCACCCTGAGGGCGCTGCTGATCCTGGCCGCTGTCGTCGTCACCGTTCTCGCGATCACGGTCTGCGTGCTGGCCGTCCGCACTCCCGCCACCGCCGCCGAGGGCTGGACGGCGAGCCCCGGGAAGCGGACCGCGGCGAGCATGTCGCTCAGCCCCTGCACCGCGCCGCCCGAGCCACCAGCAGGCGGGCAGCCGACGACCGAGCTCGTCGGCGAGCAGCGCGGCCTCGTCACCCTGAGCGTTCGCACGGACGAGAACAGCGACACCCTGACCTGCCTGGCCACACAGATCGACGACGAGTGGACGGCGATCACCATCGCCACTCCGTACGACGAGGCCGCCACGATCCCGATGGACGGTGCGATGGTGCGCAGCGATGCGCTGCTGCAGACGGATCCGACTGCGGTGGACGCTCCGGAGACCTCGTCGCAGCATGTCGTCGCCGGGGAGGTCGGCGACCTGGTGACCGCCGTGACGCTGCAGACGGCGGCCGGCGACACCGAGGCGACCCTCTCGAACGGCTGGTTCGGCGCCTGGTGGCCCACAGAGGACGAGCACGAGCTGGACCATTCCATGACCGCCGAGCTCTCCCTCGCAGACGGCACGACGCGCATCCTCACGCTCCCCGGCAGCGGGAGCCCCGCCCCCGGGGACTGATCCGCCCGTGCCACCGTCGGCTGGCTCACCGGGCCCGCTGATCCACCGAGCCTGCCGGCCAGCTGGGCCGTGTGACGCCCCTCGCTCGCACCACCCCCTCACCGCCGGATCTGCTTACGCTGGTCAGCGCCCTGCCAGCACCGCGTCGGCGCTGCCGCACGGCACCGCAGCAACGCATCGGGATCCCCAGGAAGCGAGCCCTCCATGACCCCCTCGACCACGGCTCCGGCGCCTCAGCCGGCCCTGCCTGCGAGCACCCGCACACCCCGGCGGGTCGCCTGGGCCTCCATGGTCGGCACCTCGCTCGAGCAGTTCGACTTCTACCTCTTCGCGTATTTCTCCGCGTTCTTCGTCGGCCCGCTGTTCTTCGAACCCCTCGGCGCGGCCGGTGCCTCGCTCGCGTCCTTCAGCACCATCGCCGTCTCGTTCGTGATCCGCCCGGTCGGCGCGCTCGTGTTCGGGCACATGGGCGACCGGCTGGGCCGACGCACCACGCTGCTGTGGACCGTGGGCCTGATGGGCGTGGCGACCGCGCTGATCGGCATACTGCCCACCTATGCGCAGGCCGGATGGCTGGGGGCGATCGGGCTGGTGGTGCTGCGCCTGGTGCAGGGGATCTCGCTCGGCGGCGAATGGGGAGGGTCCGTGCTGCTGGCCACCGAGCATGCCCACCCCCTGAAGCGGGCGTTCTATGCGGCGATCCCGCAGCTGGGCTCGCCCGTCGGCTCGATCCTCTCGGCCGCGGTGTTCATCGTGCTCACGCTGACGCTGCCCGAGCAGGCCATGGCGGACTGGGGCTGGCGGGTGCCGTTCTTCCTCGCGCTGCCGCTGCTGCTGGTCTCGCTGTACCTGCGCCGCGCGATCGACGAGACCCCGGTCTTCGCCCGCCTGGCGCAGACCGGGGACCGCGCTCGCCGACCGGTGCTCACGATGTTCCGCACCCGCCCGTGGGCGCTGCTGATCGCGATCGGCGCCGCCCAGCTGGGCATCGGCTCGTACGCGCTGATGAACACGTACACGATGAACTACGGCTCGGTGGTGCTCGGCTACCCGCCCCTGCAGCTGCTCAGCGCCGCGACCATCGGCGCGCTCCTGCAGCTGCTCACGATCCCCCTGTTCGGGGCGCTCGCGGCGCGCACCAGCTCCGCCCTGGTGGTGGGCGCCGGCGCCCTGGGCACGGCCCTGATCGCCTTCCCGCTGTACTTCCTGCTGCAGTCGGCGAGCTTCGGCGGGCTGGTGACGCTGATGGTGGTGGGCGGGATCCTGCCCACCATGTCGTGGGCGGCGCTCGGCGGGCTGATGAGCGACCTGTTCCCGGGACGCTTCAGCTATTCGGCACTGTCCTTCGCCTATGCGGTGGCCGCCACGGTGGGCGGCGTGGTCCCGCTGGCCACCTCGGCGCTCGGCCTGTGGACGGCGCAGGCCTGGTGGCATCCCGGGATCGTGCTCGTGGCGCTCTCCGCGGTGACGCTCGCCGCGGCCGTGGCCGCGCGCCGCGAGGGCCGACGCCGACCCACCGTGCCGGCCGACGGGGAGACCGGCGGCTCGTCGAGCTGACGAGCAGGCGAGCAGACGAGCCCCATTGGTGCCGACCCCGTTGGCCGATTCACTCCGTCGGCGGCCGCGGCCGGTGCACGAAGGTCACCAGCACCACCGAGATCATCATCAGCAGCAGCCAGGCCACGAACTTCGTGGGCGGCACCAGGTGCCACTGGGCGGCCTGGTGCGGGTAGATCCACGCACCGGCCCAGGTGCCCACGTTCTCCGCGACCCACAGGAAGAACGCGACACCCACGAAGGCGAGCAGGATCGGCATGCGACGACGCGGCCCGGTGCGCTGGTTGCGGAAGCTCATCACGCAGCGCGCATACAGCAGCACGACGGCCCCCACCAGCACCCAGCGCACGTCCGGCAGGTAGTGGTGGGTGAAGAAGTTCGCGTAGATCGCGGCCGCCACCAGCGCGGTCGCCCAGATCGGCGGGTAGCGGGTGAAGCGCAGGTCGAACAGGCGGAACACGCGCACCATGTAGGAGCCGACGGCGGCGTACATGAACCCCGTGTACAGCGGCACTCCCCCGATCCGCAGCAGCCCGTCGGTCTCATAGGCCCAGGAGCCCATGTGCGTCTTGAAGACCTCCATGGCCGTGCCGACGACGTGGAACATGACGATCACCCACAGCTCCCGGCCGCCCTCGAGGCGGAGGGCGAGCATCAGCGCCTGCACGGCGACGGCGGCGAGCACGAGGGCGTCGCTGCGCACCAGCAGGGCGTCATCGGGGTAGACCAGGCGCGCCAG
The DNA here is from genome assembly GCF_052379725.1 of Brachybacterium sp. 107. Lineage (NCBI taxonomy): Bacteria > Bacillati > Actinomycetota > Actinomycetes > Micrococcales > Dermabacteraceae > Brachybacterium > Brachybacterium sp. 107. The sequence continues at coordinate 124,033 of NZ_JBQSYW010000009.1, forward strand.
CACCAGGAGCACGAGCATCGCAGCACCGAACACACAGGCCCACGCCTGCTTCGCGGTGAACACGGCGAATTCGAGCAGACCCCGGCGCCACGGGCCCGCGTCGACCGCGAGCGCCCGCGACCGCCGGTGCGCCCACGCATCCAGCCGTTCCTCGAGCGGGGTGAACGCCCGGCCCGCTGCGCTGCGGGGCTGCTCGCCGTCACGACTCATGGTCACGACCCTATTCACGCCCGAGCCGTCGTCGGCGCAGAGATCGGGGCGGACCTGGAGAGGAGTTGTGCGCGAGCCGGGACGTCGCTGCGCGGCAGGCGCTCCTCGGGTTCGCCGGGCAACACCACCGCCAAGCGCTTGGGACGGAGCCGAGAGCACCCATATCCTCTCCCGGTGGGCGTCATCGGAGACGCTCTCCCCTTTCTCTCCCCGGAGGCCCCATGTCCGTCCTCGACCGCAGCGCGATCATCGCGCCGGCGAGCTTCAACCGCTGGCTCATCCCGCCGGCGGCGCTCGCGATCCACCTGTGCATCGGCCAGGTCTACGCGTTCAGCGTGTTCAAGACCCCGTTCCAGAGTCACTTCGGCGTCGGCGAGGTCGCCGTCGGCTGGATCTTCTCCCTCGCCATCGCCATGCTCGGCATCTCCTCGGCGATCGCCGGCACCTGGGTGGAGCGGGTGGGGCCGCGGATGGCGATGGTCGCCGCCGGCAGCTTCTGGGTGCTCGGCTTCCTCGTCTCGGCGGTCGGCATCGCGACCGGACAGCTGTGGCTGGTGTATCTCGGCTACGGCGTGATCGGCGGCATCGGCCTGGGCATCGGCTACATCGCCCCGGTCTCCACCCTCATGAAGTGGTTCCCCGACCGCCCCGGGCTCTCCACGGGCCTGGCGATCATGGGCTTCGGCGGCGGCGCGCTGATCGCCAGCCCGGCCTCGAACAAGCTGATGGCTCTGTTCGGCGGCGGCGTCGAACCCTCGCACCTGGTCGCGGGGCTCACCCCCACCTTCCTCACGCTCGCCGGCTGCTACCTGCTGGCGATCGCGCTGGGCGCCTATGTGATCCGCCTGCCCCACCCGGACTGGGCGCCGAAGGGCTTCGACCCCCGCAGCGCCACCGCGAAGGCGGCGCAGACGACGGGCTCGGTCTCGGCGAAGCAGGCCATCCGCACCCCGCAGTTCTGGCTGCTGTGGATCGTGCTGTTCACCAACGTCACCGCTGGCATCGGCATCCTCGAGAACGCCGCCCCGATGGTCTCGGACGGTTTCGGCATCGCCGCCGCCGCGGCCGCCGGCTTCGTGGGCCTGCTGTCCCTGGCGAACATGGCCGGGCGCTTCGTGTGGTCCACGACCTCGGACTACCTGGGACGCAAGCTCAACTACGCGCTGTACCTCAGCATCGGCGCCATCCTGTACGTGGTCATCGCGACCGTCGGCTCCTCGTCGCTCGCGGTCTTCGTGCTCTCCGCCCTCGTGATCATCTCCTTCTACGGCGGCGGATTCTCCACGGTCCCCGCCTACCTGAGGGACCTGTTCGGCGTGTACCAGGTCGGGGCGATCCATGGGCGTCTGCTCACGGCCTGGGCGGCCGCCGGCATCGCCGGACCGCTGCTGGTCAACAGCATCGTCGAGTCGCAGGCCTCCGCCGGTCACTCCGGCATGGACCTGTACAAGCTCTCGATGTGGCTGATGGCGGGCATCCTCGCCGTCGGCTTCGTCGCGAACCTGCTGATCCGCGCGGTCAAGCCCTCGCACTTCGAGGACGAGGCCGTGGTCGCGCAGAAGAAGGAGGCCGACCGCGCGGGCGCCCATGAGGCGATCAGCGGCAACGGCGGCGCCGAGGCGCACGCGAAGGCCGGCGCGAGCCACACGGTGGCCGCCGGCGTGCTCGCCGTGCTCGTGGTCGCCGCTCTCGCCTACGGCCTGGTCGAGACCGCGATCCGCGCCGTGGCGCTGTTCACCGCCTGATCCCGGGACGCCGAGGGGTTCGCGTCCCGACCACTCGTCCCGCGCCACGGCTCGTGGTACCCGGCAGGCCCTGCGGCGTGCTTGTATTGCCGGACCTGCCCCGTCACCACCCGGAGGTCACCATGGGACGCGAGATCGGCACCACGGAGTACACCCGTTCCCAGCGCACCCGCTATCGCCGGGAGCTGCGTCGGAACCTCGACCTGTTCGAGACCTTCCTGGACACGGCGGAGTTCGTCGATGAGGGAACCGTCGGCGTCGAGCTGGAGATGAATCTCGCCGAGGCCGACGGGATGGCGCCCGCCCTGCTGGTGGACACCATTCTGGAGGATCTGGACGACGAGGACTTCGTCCACGAGATCGGCCGTTTCAACCTCGAGGCGAACCTGCCGGTCTCCCATCCCGCCGGCTCCGGCCTGCGCGATCTGGAGACCGAGCTGGGCGAGAAGATGGAACGCGCCGACGCCGTCGCGCAGCGCCACGGCGCCCGGGTCATCCCGATCGGCCACCTCCCCACCATCACCGAGGAGCTGTTCACGGACGACGAGTGGCGGGCGCCGGGCGCCCGCTACGAGGCGCTCGAGAACTCCGTCATGGTGGCCCGCGGCGAGGAGATCAACCTGCGCATCGACGGCGAGGGCCGGGGGCTGGACACCAGCTTCGACTCGATCGCCCCGGAATCGGCCTGCACGTCGATGCAGCTGCATCTCCAGGTCCCGCCCGAGCAGTTCGCGGCCGCCTGGAACGCCGCGCAGGCGATCGCCGGTCCGCAGGTGGCCCTCGCCGCGAACTCGCCGTTCCTGCTGGGCAAGCGGCTGTGGCACGAGACCCGCATCCCCACGTTCGTGCAGGCGCTGGACACCCGCCCGCCCGAGCTCGCCACCCAGGGCGTGCGGCCGCGGGTGTGGTTCGGCGAGCGCTGGATCACCTCGATGTTCGACCTCTTCGAGGAGAACGTGCGGCTGTTCCCGGCGCTGATCCCGGAGTCGCGGGACATGGCCGAGGAGCCGCTGCTCACCGAGGGTGCCTCCCCGCGGCTGCACGAGCTGATGCTCCACAACGGCACGGTGTGGCGCTGGAACCGTCCGATCTACGATCCCGGCACCGACGTCCCGCACCTGCGCCTGGAGAACCGGATCCTGCCGGCGGGGCCGACGGCCGCGGATATGGCCGCCAACGCCGCCTTCTTCTACGGGATCCTCCACTCGCTGGTGCACGAGCGACGCCCGCTGTGGTCGCGGATGAGCTTCGAGCAGGCCGACGAGTCCTTCCAGCAGTGCGCCCGCTGGGGCCTCGAGGCCCGGGTGCGCTGGCCGAAGGTGGGTCGGGTGCGCGTGGCTGATCTGCTGCGCGAGCAGCTGATTCCGCAGGCCATGGACGGCCTGAAGGAGCTCGGGGCCGATGCGGATGTCGCCGATCACTACGGGAACCTCCTCAGCGAGCGCACCCGCACCGGACGCAACGGCGCACGCTGGCAGATCGACACCGTCACGTCCCTCGAGCTGCGCGGCGCCAGTCGCTCCGAGGCGCTCGCGGAGATGACGCGGCTGTACCGGGAGGGCGTGGACTCCGGGAAGCCGGTGCATGACTGGCCGGTGCCGGCGCGCCAGCGGCGCTGAGGTCTGCGAGCGACGCTGGGTGAGGTCCGCCCGGTGACTTCCGAAGGTTGAGACGGCCGTCTCGTATCGCGGATGCGGTCGTACTCTTCCGGCATGACCTCCCCCGCCCCGAACACCACCTCCCCGCACCGCACCGCGAAGCTGTCGAGGGAGGACCGCTCCGCGCGCATCGCGGTGACCGTCTTCCCTGCCCTGATCCTCGCCGCGGCCGCCTTCGCCTTCTTCGTGCCCGCGGCCGGCCAGTCGATCGCGCCGTTCACGAGCATCTTCCTCGGCGTCATCATGTTCGCGATGGGGCTGACCCTCACGATCCCCGACTTCGGTCTCGTGGCGCGCCGCCCCCTGCCGGTGCTGATCGGCGTCGTCGCCCAGTTCGTGATCATGCCGCTAGTGGGCCTGGGCGTCTCGGTGCTCCTGCAGCTCCCGCCCGAGCTCGCCGTCGGCGTGATCCTGGTGGGCTGCGCCCCGGGCGGGACCAGCTCGAACGTCATCACGTACCTCTCCAAGGCAGATACCGCCCTGTCGGTCACGATGACCTCCATCTCGACGCTGCTCGCACCGATCTTCACCCCGCTGCTCACCCTGTGGCTGGCCGGCTCGTACCTGCCGATCGCCGCCGGTGACATGGCGATGTCGATCGTGAAGATGGTGCTGGTGCCCGTGATCGCCGGCATCGTGATCCGTCTGCTGCTGGGGTCGCTCGTGGACCGCATCATGCCTGCCCTGCCCTGGGTCAGCGTCGCGGGCATCTCGCTCGTGGTCGTGGCCGTGGTCAGCGGCTCCACCGAGGCGATCGTCTCCGCCGGCGCCCTGGTGCTGCTCGCCGTGGTGCTGCACAACGGGATCGGCTACCTCGCCGGCTACTGGCTCGCGCGCCTGCTCCGACAGGGCGAGCGCGCCGCCCGCACCACCTCGATCGAGGTGGGCATGCAGAACTCCGGTCTGGCCGCGACGCTCGCGGCGAGCGCCTTCAGCCCCGCGGCGGCCCTGCCCGGCGCGATCTTCTCGATCTGGCACAACCTCTCCGGCGCCATGCTGGCGGTGTACTACCGGCGCAGCGCCGACAAGCATCCGGTGGATGCCGTCTGACCTCCACCACTCCGCCGTCTCCGGACGGCACCGACGAGGCCCGGTGCCCCGCTGCTGCGGGGTACCGGGCCTCGTCGGTAGAGGTCAGCGGGAACGCGGAGGGCCGTCACCCGGGATATCCGCACGGGCGCTTCCCGTACGGGCCGGCAGGCTCCCTCGACCCGTGCCGCCGTCGGCCTCGTCGCCGTCCTCGTAGGGATCGCGCATGACGGGGACCTCGTCCACCGCCTCGGGTTCGACCACCACCTCGTCGGTGTCGTACTCCTCGTCCCCTTCGCGACGCTCGTACTCCTCCGGGGGCAGCACCTGCTTCCAGTTCCTGGTGCGCATCTTCGGCAGCTCGCCGGCATCCTCCTGCAAGGCTCTGTACAGCGCATACATCTGGAAGAAGCCCATGATGAAGAACGGCAGGCCGACGAGGATGATCGTGGACTGGAGCGCCTCGAGACCGTTGGAGCCCGAGAACACCAGCAGCGTCGCGGTGATCAGTCCGATCGCCAGGCCCCAGAAGATGCGCTGGCCCAGCGGGTTGTAGTCCTCGTGGCCGTTGGCCATGGAGTCCGTGACCAGTGCGGCAGAGTCCACCGAGGTCACGAAGAAGACGATCACCAGGATGATGGCGACGACGGATACGAAGAACGCCGCCGGGTAGTAGCTGAGGAAGGCGAACAGGGCACCGGGTATGTCCCCGTCACCGACCACCGTGTCGACCAGGCCGCCCTCACCGTTGAGCTCGATGTCGAAGGCCGAGAAGCCGAAGATCCCGAACCAGACCACCGAGAAGGCGGACGGGACGGCGAGCACGCCGGAGACGAACTGGCGGATGGTGCGGCCCTTGGAGATGCGGGCGATGAAGATGCCCACGAACGGCGACCAGGTGATGGTCCACGCCCAGTAGAAGACCGTCCAGGTGTTCTGCCAGCCGGTGTTCGCGAAGGTGTCGTTCCACAGGGCCAGTTCGGGCAGGTTCACGATATAGCTGCCGAAGGACTCGAAGGTGCCCTTGAGGACGAACAGCGTGGAACCCCCGGCGAACAGCACGAACAGCAGCAGCAGCACGGCGGCGACGATATTGACGTTCGACAGGATCTTGATGCCCTTGTCGAGCCCGAGCGAGACGGAGATCAGGGCCAGGCCGCAGACCACGGCGATGATGATGAGCTGCCAGCCGGAGGTCTCCGGCATGCCGAACAGCTCGTTGAGGCCACCGTTGATCTGCAGGGTGCCCAGGCCGATGGAGACGGCGATGCCGAACACGGTGCCGACGATCGCGACGATGTCGATGATCTTGCCGATCGGGCCGTGAATGCCCTCACCGAGGATCGGCTGGAAGATCGAGCTCACGCGCGGGGGCAGGTTGCGCTTGTGGATGAAGTACGCGAAGCACAGCGCAGGCAGTGTGAAGATCGTCCAGGTGTGCAGCGTGAAGTGGTAATACGTGTAGTTCATGGCGTCTTTGGCGGCTGCTACGGAGCCGGCCTCGATGCCGAGCGAGGCGCCGCGCGGAGGATCACCGAAGTGGCTGATCGGTTCGGCGACTCCCCAGAACATGAGGATCGAGCCGATACCGGCGGCGAACAGCATGGCGAACCACGCGGCACCGGAATGCTCCGGCGGCTCCTCGTCGGGGCCGAGCTTCACGCGGCCGAAGCGGCCCACGGCGATGAAGATCAGGAACGCGAGGAACATCGTCACGCCGAGGATGTAGAACCAGCCGAGGTTCGTCAGCAGCCAGTCCGAAGCCACGGACACCGCAGCGTTCAGCGGATCGGTGAAGGCGATCGTCCCGATCACGAAGGCGATGATGATCGCCGCCGATCCGAAGAAGATCACCGGCGATGTGCGCAGGTGCAGCGCGTCATGCAATCGATTCAACATCGTTCTCGACTCCTCGTCGTCGTCACGCGGCGTGGCGCGCGGCGTGCACCCCACGGCGGCGCGTCATCTCGAGCGGTGGAACTTTCGGACAGTCTGGCACGTCACACCGACGTCCGGGCGCGGATTCCCCGCACGGGGGGAAACTCCCCATCTCGCCGGGTCAGGGCTCCGTGTTGACTGTCCTCGCGACCATGGCGGAGGATCCAGCTCCGCCCCGGACCGAGCCCAGGAGGCCTGACGATGCCCGCACCCCAGCACTTTCCTCCGGCTCGCGGCGGGGACCGCTGAGCAGATGCACCCTGCATACGCCTTCGGCCCTCGGATCCGGCGCTATCGGCCCTCGATCCACCTCTCGCATGCCATACCGCTGCTGGGATGCGGACCCTCCTTCGGGGCCGTCTGCGTCCTCGCCGGCCTGCTGAGTTCGAGCGGGGACATGGCGGGATTCGGTGTGCTGCTGCTGGTCGTCTTCCCTCCGATCATGGCGGCGGTGGCGACGTTCCACTGGTCCGCCTACCTGGACCTGCACGAGAACGGTCTCGTCGTGGGGCGCTCCGTCATCGGGAAGGTGCGGCCGATGTGGTACTCCGAGATCGAGCCCACCACGATCCGGGTGTTCTCCAAGATCGACAACGTGCGCGGGCCCTACCGTGCCCAGATCTGGCCGAACTGGCACTTCACCGGCGGAGCGGATCTCGCGGTGACATTCCTGGCTCTTCCCAGATGAAGGTGTAGGTCGGCCGGGCGCGTCGGTCCGCAGATAGACGTCGAGGTCTCCCGACGATGGAGGTTCCTACGCCATCCATCCGAAAGACCTCGACGTGCCCGACGCTACCCCGCCGGCCGGCTTCGGCCGCCCTGACCTAACCGCCTTCGCGGCTCATCCCAATCGACCCTGATCGGGTCTGCTGACCCCCTCGACGAGAACGCAGCGACATCACAGCCACCCAACCCCGACCGTCCGGGAAGCCAGGACACGTCACACGGCCTGTGCTGCGGGCGTGTCGAGTGGGTAGTCCAGGGGCGACGCAGGAGCGTCGACGCGACGTGCTGAGAGGTGGTTCCAGTCGAGCACTAGCACACCGGCTACAGGCATGGCGATAGGTCAGGAACGGCGTCGCTCCCTACGCAGGAGGGAGCGCAGAGTCTCGGCGTTCGCGTAGCCGACCCGTAGCGCGATCTCGGCGGAGGTGAGGTCCGTGGTTGCTGAGAGGTGTCGAGCTCGTTCGATGCGAAGCCGTTGGACGAAGCCGAGCGGAGTGAGGTTGAGCGCCGCACGGACTCGTCGTTCGAGGGTGCGCCGGCTGGTGCCGAGCGACTGCGCGACGAAGGCGACGTTGAACGGTTCGTCCAGGCGGGCGCGCACGAAGCGTTCGAACTCGACGACGATCGGGTCCTCGTGCCGGAGATGTTCGTAGGCGACGAAGGCCGCCTGCGACGGGCGCTCGTCGATGATGAGGAGCTTGGCGACATGTTGGGCCAGGTCGGGGCTGATCGATCGCACGAGTGAGAGCGCGAGGTCGATGTGGGCGAACGCGGCGCCGGCGGTGACGAGGTTCCCGTCGACCACGACCATGGTGTCGAGATCGAGGGCGACGGTCGGATAGCGCTTCAGGAACTCCGGCCCCAGGAACCAGCTGGTCGTCGCCCGCCGATGATGCATCCGTCCGGTCTCGGCGACAGCGAACACGCCGGTGCACGCCGCGGCGATCCGGGTGGTCGCCTCGTCGAGGCGCCCGAGCGAGGCGATGACCGAACGAGCATCTCGGCTCTGGAGGGCATCGTTGGTAGCGGCGGCCGTAAGGGTTCCAAGCGCAGGGACGACGACCACGTCGAACTCTCCGGACTCCGGCAGCGGGTGGTCCACCGACAGGGTCATCGATGCCGTCGTGGTCACTCGCCGTTTCGGTCCGAGGATGGCGAGTTCGATCGGGTCGATCCGCGGGTCGACATCGCCGCGGGCTCCGTCGGCCACCCGCACGATGTCGATGATCGACGCGATAGCCGAACCGAAGCAGCCGTCGATCGCGATCAGTCCGATACGCATGACGTAAACAATAGCAATACTGCCGTATACGCCACTCCCCACCGGCCCTCGCTCGTCATACGCTGAACTCGTCCCACGAAGAACCCCGACGTCAAGGAGAGTCCCTCATGTCCACACCCTCATCACTTCCGTATGCCTTCGTCGCCAAGATCGTCGCGGCCGATGGACAGCACGACGCGGTCGCAGATCTGCTCGCCGGCGCTGTCGCACTCGCCAACGAAGAAGTAGGAACGATTGTCTGGTTCGCGGTCAGGACCCACGCCGACACCTTCTGGATCTTCGATGCATTCCCCGACGAAGCCGCTCGCGACGCCCACGCCAACGGCGCCATCGTCGCAGCCCTGATGGCCAACCAGCACCTCCTCAGCGCAGCACCCGAGATCCTGGCGGCCGACGTCCTCGCGTCCAAGCTCCCGTAGTCCGCCAACGCACGAGACGATCGCGCCCCGCCGAGTCGGTCCGCAGATAGACGTCGAGGTCTCCCGACGATGGAGGTTCCTACGCCATCCATCGGAAAGACCTCGACGTGCCCGACGCTACCCCGCCGGCCGGCTTCGGCCGCCCTGACCTGACCACCTTCGCTCGACTCGACGGCCTCGGTCTGAGCGTGATCGGGCAACGACTTGAACCGGATCGTGCGGTCCTCGCGTGCCGCGTGGTGGAACCAGATCAGTGGTGCCGACGGTGCGGCAGCGAAGGCGCCGCTCGTGACACCGTGATCCGGCGGTTGGCCCACGAGCCGCTGGGCTGGCGACCGACCGTGCTGGAAGTTGTAGTGCGCCGCTACCGCTGTGCAGACTGCGGACACGTGTGGCGCCAAGACACCAGCGCCGCGGCGGAGCCACGCGCGAAGCTCTCGCGCACCGGGCTGCGGTGGGCGCTGGAAGGGATCGTGGTCGCACACCTCACCGTCGCCCGTGTCGCCGAGGGACTCGGGGTCGCGTGGGACACCGCCAACAACGCGGTCCTGGCCGAAGGCAAGCGGCTGCTGATCAACGACCCCAAGCGGTTCGAGGGCGTGAAGGTGATTGGCGTCGATGAGCACGTCTGGTGCCACACCAGGCGTGGCGACAAGTACGTCACCGTGATCATCGACCTCACCCCGGTCCGCGATGGCGCCGGCCCAGCAAGGCTGCTGGACATGGTCGAGGGCCGGTCGAAGGCGGCGTTCAAAACCTGGCTCGCCGACCGCGACGACGCCTTCCGTGACGCGGTCGAGGTGGTCGCGATGGACGGCTTCACCGGGTTCAAGACCGCCGCTGCGGAGGAGATCCCGGACGCGGTCACGGTGATGGATCCCTTCCACGTCGTGCGCCTGGCCGGTGACGCCCTCGACAGGTGCCGGCGCCGGGTCCAACTCGCGATCCACGGGCACCGTGGGTTCAGGGACGATCCGCTCTACAAGTCGCGGCGCACGCTGCACACCGGCTCGGACCTGCTCACCGACAAGCAGAGCGACAGGCTACGCGCGCTGTTCGTTGATGACGCTCACGTCGAGGTCGAGGCGACCTGGGGTGTCTACCAGCGGATGATCGCCGCCTATCGCCACGAGGACCGGCAACGTGGCGGCGAGCTCATGGAGAAGCTGATCACCGACCTCAGCGCCGGCGTCCCCAAGGTGCTCACCGAGCTCACCACCCTGGGCCGGACCCTGAAGAAGCGAGCCGCCGACGTGCTCGCCTACTTCGAACGACCCGGCACCAGCAACGGGCCGACCGAGGCACTCAACGGACGGCTCGAACACCTGCGCGGCTCCGCACTCGGGTTCCGCAACCTGACCAACTACATCGCCCGAAGCCTGCTCGAGACCGGCGGCTTCGGACCCCAACTCCTACACCCCCGATTGGGATGAGCCACATTCCTGGGCCCGCACCCCGAGTCAGAGCCGGGTCCACAGGCTCGCCGCCCGGCGATCGCCAAGGGCATCGTGCTGTTCGGCTCGCGGGACGCCGTGGAGATCGCCGAGCAGATCCGCGCGGGCCTCGAGCGAGGAGGCTGCCCGCCGCACCTGGCACGCTGGTCACAGCGCTTCGGGATCGAGCGCGTGGAAGGACCTCACTACCGGGCCGTGCAGCAGATCCCCGGCATGGACGGCGACTGGAGGCCTTCGCAGGATGACTGAGTACTCCGCGGACGAGTGCTCCACTCTCGGCCCTCGGATTCGGCGCTGTCGACCGTCGGTCCACCTCTCGCATGCGTTCCCCTACCTGGGCTGCCTCCCCACCGTCCTCGTCCTCATGGCCCTCGGGAGCGTGCTGCTCGGCGACAGCAGAGGGATCGACACCCTCCTCATGGTGGCCGTGCTCTACCTTTTCGTCACCGGCTTCGTGTGCGCGGTGCAGTGGTCCGCCTACCTGGACCTGCACGAGAGGGGTCTCGTCGTCGGCCGCTCCGTCCTGGGCCGGCGCCGACCGATGCGATACACCGAGCTCGACCCCACCACCCTCAGGGTGTTCTCCGGGATCGACACGGTGCGCGGGGGCCTCTACGCCCCGATCTGGGCGAATTGGCACTTCACCGGAGGCGCTGACCTCGCGGTGACCTTCCTGGGGCCGCGCCGGGGCAGGAGACTCTCCCCGGCGCCACGGCCACCGGCTCCCGGGAACGGCATCGTGCTGTTCGGATCGCGGGACGCCGTGCAGATCGCCGGGCAGATCCGGAGCGGTCTCGAACGCGAAGGGTGCCCTTCGCGCCTGGCCCGCTGGTCGGAGCAGTTCGGCATCGTGGCCCTGTCGGGCGGCTCCTTCGACGCCCAGGCGCAGATCCCCGGCATGAGCACGGACCGGCCCCCTCGACCTGGCCCCTGACCCGGTTCGCGACCTCTCCGACCCGCCTGCCACCGGGCAGTTCTCCCCATCGCACCCCGCGACGGCCGCCCCGTACGGTGGCTGAGCAGGCGGCGCAGGAGCCCGCTTCCGACGACGCACCTCAGCGTGCTCCCGACCCGGAGGTCATCAGCATGAACAACCCCTATGGCATCCCGAGCACGCCGTCGCGGAGGAACCGCTCACCGCTGTTCATCGCCCTCGGCTGCGGCTGCGCACTCCTCGCGGTGCTCGTGCTCGTCACCGGTGGAGCCGGGATCTATCTCCTGACCCAGGAGCCGAACGATCCGCCTCCGACCTCCACCCAGGAGCCGACCGACGATCCCTCCGAGGATCCGACCGACGAGCCCACGTCGGAGACGACCGAGGAGCCGACAGATGAGCCCACCGCAGGTCCCACCGACGGCGCGCTGGTGACCCTGTCGGTGTCGGACACCGGCGAGGGGACCACGCTCGACGCCGACGGCGAGACGCTGACCTCGAAGAACGGGAAGTTCGTGGGCACCACCGTCACCATCGAGAACCAGGGCACGGAGACGATCGGGCTGGATCTCGACAACTTCCTCTTCCACGGCGACGACGGCTCGACGTACGAGCTGCGCTACGGGTCCTTCACCACCAGCGGCCCGCAGATCGCCCCCGGCGAGACGGCCAAGGCCAACGTCTACGTCGACGTCAGCGAGGACACCGTGCTGGAAGCGGTGAGCTACTCCGATCCCGTCGGCACCGGCGGCGAAGTCGTCAGGCTCCCGCTCTCCTGATCGTCCGTCACACCGCGGCCCTCGGGCCGGGGCACGGCACGGATCACGAGCGTCGCGAAGACCGCGATCGTCACGGCCACCGCGAGCACCGTCACCCCGGCCACCAGCGGTTCGCTGCGCAGCAGCTGCGGGATCAGCCGCGTGGGCACCAGTGCCGCGAAGGCGAAGGCCGTGAGCGTACCGAGGTGCGAACCGACCATGAACGCGCGGTGGGTGGGAACGCTGCCCCGTCGGATCGCGACGATCGCGAGCACCATGCACAGCAGCGTCCAGGTCGACAGTCCGTGCAGCCAGGAGAAGCCGTCCGGCATGATGCCGAAGCTCGAGGTGCACACCACCAGCATCGCCGCCACCCAGGTCGTGCCGAGCAGCCGGTGGGCCCCGTCGCGCCGCCGTCGAAGGATCTGCAGCGGTCCCAGCAGGAGCACGTACAGAGCCGCGATGGCGTGCACGATGATGACCGGCGTGAAGGGTTCCATGGCATGCACGATAGTGTGACTATCCACGACGGCGCCATCAAGATAGTCGCTGGTCGTCGCACTATCCAGAGTGACAGAAGCGTCCGGAAGCACAGACGCACAGACGCAGGAGAGGAGGCCCGGATGCTGCTGCAGGAGCTGTCGGACGCGAGCGGGTGCAGCGCGGCCTCGATCAAGTACTACCGTCGCGAAGGGCTGCTGCCTGCCGGCGAGCGCCTCACCGCCACCCGGCAGGAGTACGGGCCGGCGCACCTCGAGCGGCTCCAGCTGATCCAGGTCCTGCGGGAGATGGCGAACGCTCCGATCGCGAGGATCCGCAGACTCACCCAGCTGCTCGATGATCCTGAGGTACCGGTGATCCGGGCGCTCGAGGAAGCTCAGGCGATCGCGCTGGGCGCGGCTCCGGACACCGCCGATCCGGGCACCGAGGACCTGGAGGGCGACGGATCCGGGTCGGGGAGGTCGGAGCATCCCTCGGTCCGGACGCTCCTGGACCGATTGGGCTGGCCGGACATCGACTCCGTGCCGCGTCGTGCGCTGGATGATCTGCTGCACGCCCTGGTGGGTTGGGAGATGCCCGCGGACCCGGACACCCTGCAGCGTTATGCGGAACCGATGGCGGAGATCGCGCGCGGGGATCTGGCGTATCTCCAGGAGGGTGCGGAGCTGGGCACCGCCCCGTCGGACGACGTCGTCGTGCTGCGCTCGGTGGCCGGCACCATCGCGTTCGACCGATTGGCCCAGGTGCTGCGTGCCCTCGGGCACACGTCGCTGAGTGTGCAGGCCAGCGCGATTCCCAGCGAATGACCAGCGCCAGCGCAGAGCTTTTTCCGGGAGGGCGTGTGTACTCGTCTCAACGCGTCACCGGAGGAACCGCCGACTGAGGAGGAAGCGGAACTCCATATATCCGGGACGCGGGGGAAAGGGATGGCCCCGGCTCGTGGGGACGAGCCGGGGCACTTTCCTGTCCGGGCCGGTCGCCTGCCGGCCCCGCCTCACCCGCCGGCCCTGGTCCGTCGTCCTGCGATCCACAGCACTGCGCACGGACTCGCCGTCCGTTGAGATCAGCGCCGCTCAGTGCCGCAGATCGATCCCGAACACGCGACGGATCTGTGCCACGGCGTGCCGGGTGAAGCGACGATCCGAGGGCGTCGAGGCGAAGGGCACCAGCAGACCGGGATGATCCGGATGCGTCACCCGTCCGTGGGTCGAACCGGCAGTGACGACGAAACCCGCCGATTCCATCCGGCGCAGCAGCTCCCGGCGCGAGGTGGGGTGCCGGGTCCCCTTCCCTCCGCGGGCGCTCGGTCCGGCGGCATCCTCGGCGATGTCGAGGGCCGGCTCGTAGTCGTCGGGTCGCACCGAGAGCGCGTACCGCGTGGAGAAGGCACCGATCACCGCGTTGTCCGCACGTCGCACCTGCACCACGAGAGCGCCGCGCTGGAAGTGGTCGCTCGCGCCGGCGTCCGCCGTCCACGCGTCCTCCGGATCGGCGACGACCTCCACGATCTGTGCGGTGGTCAGGCTCGCGACCCCCACGGTGCGGATCTCCTCCTCCCGGACCCGCAACGGCCGCGGCAGCGGACGGGGATCCTCGGGGGCGAGGGTGTGCACGGCGTCCGGCGGTGGGGCCACGGGCGACCGGGGCGGATCGAGGCGCCGGGTCCGACGGCGGGGCAGGACGTCGGACGGGGACTCCTGCGGCGCCGGGGTCCCGGATCTCCCGGCCGGTCCGGACGAGCCGGGGGACGGTTCGGGGGCCGACGGGCGCCGCCCGGTGGCGGTCCAGTCGACGGGACGCACCGAGCGCGCGGGATCGGTGCGTCCGCCCAGGAGGCGGGGCGTCGGTGGGGCGGGGGCCGACGAGGTCGACGTCTCGGGCCGAGTGGTCTGCTGCCTCTCCGCGCGAGGCCGGCGGGCGCGCGGGCGCTTCTTCGTCGAACCCATCGCTCCCCCTGCCCGTCCTCGTCGTGCCGTCAGCCGCGTCCGCGGCCCGTCGTCCGGCTGTCCTGCGGTCGTCCCCGATGGTGTCACGTGCCGGGGGCGTCCAGTACCTTGGACGCCGTCCGTATCGCTCCATCTGTGAGGTCCTGCGTGCCCATCAGCGCCGCCACTCGTCGTCCGTCCCGTGCTCGTCTCGCCGGGGCTCTGTTCGCGATCACACTGCTCGCAGCAGGCTGCAGCGACGCCGGCGACTCCGATCAGGGCGACGCCCCCGCCGCGCCCGAGGCCTCCGACGCGGGCGGCTCGTCGGAGGCAGGCGGCTCGGAATCGAGCGACGGGTCCGACGACGGCGGAGAGGACATCGTGGTCACGGGCAGCTCCGACGGCGGAGGGAAGTCCTCGGCCACAGTGCCCCGGGATCCGTTTCCGGTGACGCCGGCGCCGGACGGCTTCGAGCCACCGGACCCCTGCTCCGGCGAGGGGGCCTACTTCGTCGAGGTGGACGGCGGCAGCGCATCCCCTGACCTCCCCGAGCGGGACGGCGAGACCCTCTCCATCGAGGCCACGGGCATCTCGGGCGACACCGCCCAGCTCACCGCGACCATCGGAGACGGGAAGCCCCGCCCGATCGAGGACATCACCCTCGGAGAGACAGCCACCCTCGAGGGGTGGACCATCTCCGTGACGAGCGTCTGCCAGGACACCGACCAGGTCGAGTTCGACCTCATCGACTGAGGTCGCCGCCACCTGACGTCGCCCTCACCTGGAGTCCCCACCACCTGGGGTCGCCCTCACCTGAGCTCGCAGAGCCCAGGAGGTGCACGACGAGGTGAGCGCGGCCGGGTCATCCCGTTCCTCGCGGCACGGCATGATGGGACGATGACCTCCCCGCACCGCTTCGACCTCGATGCCATCGGGGCCGGCCTCCCCGTCGCGGCGGCCCGCGCGGAGCTCGAGGCGGCCGCACGCACCGGGGCGATGGTGGTCACGGCGCCGCCCGGCACCGGGAAGACGACCCTCGTGCCGCCCCTGGTCGCGAACCTCGCCGAGGGCCTCACCCTGGTCACGCAGCCACGGCGCGTCGCCGTGCGCGCAGCCGCCCGCCGGGTCGCGAGCCTGGACGGCACCGAGCTGGGCGGGCCGGTCGGCTTCACGGTGCGCGGGCAGCGCCAGGTGGGCCGCTCGACCCGCCTGGAGATGATCACCCCCGGGGTGCTGCTGCGCCGTCTGCTCGCCGACCCCGACCTGCCCGGAGTCTCCGCTGTGGTGCTCGACGAGGTCCACGAGCGCTCCCTGGAGACCGACCTGCTGCTGGGGATGCTCGCCGAGGTGCGGCAGCTGCGCGAGGACCTGCTGGTCGGGGCGATGTCCGCGACCCTCGACGCCGGCGCAGTCTCCACCCTGCTCGACGGTGCACCGGTGGTGGACGTGCCCAGCGCCCTGCATCCGCTCACGGTGGACTATGCGCCCTCCCCCGCCCCGCGCCTGGACGCGCGCGGCATCACCCGTGAGTACCTCGACCATCTCGCCCGCACCGCGGCCCGTGCCCAGCGGGAGGCGGGCTGCGATGCCCTGGTGTTCGTGCCCGGTGCCCGCGAGGTCGACGAGGTCGTCTCCCGCCTGCAGGGGCTGGTGGGCGGCGAGGTCCGCGGCGGAGCCGGAGGCCGCGAGGGAACCGAGGGGCGGGACGTCGAGGTGCTCGCCCTCCACGGCCGTCTCCCCGCCGCGCAGCAGGACCGGGCCACCGGCGGGCGCCGCCCCGGGGAGAGCCCGCGGATCGTGGTGTCGACCTCGATCGCGGAGAGCTCGCTGACCGTGCCGGGCGTGCACCTGGTGGTCGATGCGGGCCTGTCCCGCGAGGTGCGCCGGGATCGTGGCCGGGACATGTCGGGCCTGGTCACGGTCAGCGCCTCGCGCGCCGCGGCGGATCAGCGGGCCGGCCGCGCCGCGCGTCAGGGCCCCGGCCGGGCGGTGCGGGTGTTCGCGCCGTCGGACCTCGCCGGGATGCCCGCGCAGTCGGCCCCGGACATCACGAGCGCTGACCTCACCGATGCCGCCCTGTGGCTCGCGTGCTGGGGAACTCCGCGGGGCGAGGGGCTGGCCCTGCTCACGCCTCCGCCCCGTGCCGAGATCACCGCCGCCGACCGGACCCTGCGCGCCCTGTCCCTGGTCGACGACGCCGGCCTGCCCACCGAATCCGGGACCCGCGTGGCGCGCATGCCGATCGGGGTGCGCGAGGCCCGCGCCCTCGTCGACGGCGCCCACGGACTGCCCGGCCGCGACAGCGCCCGCCGAGCGGCGGAGGTCGTCGCCGCCGTCTCCGACGACCACCGCCCCGTCGGCGCCGATCTGCCCCGCCTGCTGCAGGATCTCCGTGCCGGACGCGCGCCCGGCACGGAACGCTGGGCCCGGGAGCGGGACCGCCTGGCCCGCATCGCCCACGACGCCGCCGGCGGCTCAGCTGCCGGGACGAAGCGCGTGACCTCCCCCGACGCCGCCGAGCAGGCAGGCGCGATCCTCGCCCTGGCCCGCCCCGAACGCATCGCCCGACGCACGACCGACGGCTCGCGCTCCTATCTGCTCGCCTCGGGCACCCGGGCCGCTCTCCCGGAGAGCAGCGGACTCCTGGGAGCGGACTGGCTCGCGGTCTGGGAGGTGCAGCGGGCCGACGGTCGTGCGGCCGACGGCACCGGCGCCGTGATCCGCACCGCCGCCCCGCTGTCCGAGGAGGATGCCTTCCTCGCCGGGGCGGAGCTGCTGGCCGACGAGCGCACGGCCGTGCTGGAGAACGGAACGGTGCGCGCGCGGGAGCGGCGCACGCTCGGCGCGATCGAGCTGTCCTCCACGCCGGTGCGTGCCACGAAGCAGGACACCGTGCCCGCGGTCCTCGCCCATGTGCGATCCCACGGGCTGGACGCGCTGTCGGCGAACGACGCGGCCCGATCGCTGCGGGCCCGCCTGGCCCTGGTGCGCCGCGAGCTCGGGGACCCGTGGCCCGCGATGGACGAGGCCTCCCTGCTCGACACCCTGGAGACATGGCTGGCACCGCAGCTCTCCGCCCGCACCACCCAGCTGTCCGCGGTCGACGTGACCGGCGGGCTGCGTCACCTGCTGCCCTGGCCCGAGGCCTCCGAGCTCGATGCCCTGGCACCCCAGCGGCTCGCGGTGCCCTCCGGGTCGAGCGCACGCATCGACTATCCGGAGCCGGATGCCGAGGACGGCCGCCCCGTGGTCGCGGTGAAGCTGCAGGAGCTGTTCGGGTTCGCCGAGACCCCCCGCCTGGTGCGCGGCCGGGTGCCGGTGCTGTTCCACCTGCTCTCCCCCGCCCGGCAGCCGCTCGCGATCACCGATGATCTGCGGTCCTTCTGGGACGGCCCGTACCAGGACGTGCGCAAGCAGATGCGTGGCCGCTATCCCAAGCATCCCTGGCCCGAGGACCCCTGGACCGCCCCGGCCACCTCCCGCACGAAACGCGCGATGGGGCGCGCATAGGATCCGTCCATGCGCTCACCGTCGACCGTTCTACGTGCTGACCCTCAGCTGGCGGCCGCCCCCTGCGTGGCGATGACCACCGCGGCCATGTCGTCGATGATCTGACGGACCGCCGCCGTCGCCGGGCTGTCGACGTGGAGCTCCTTGATCGAGCGGTCGAGCTCTCGCCTGCTCATGCCCGGGATGTCGTTCTTGAGGATGCGGTGGGCGATCTTCAGGGCGCGCAGCATCTCGAGCAGGATCGCGTCCTGCAGGCTCCTGCGTGCCGGATCGCTGAGCGCGGTGACGAGCCGGGCACGCAGCTCCTCCTCGGTCGAGGCGTCCTGGGTGGGCCAGCTCGTCAGGAACCAGCCGTCCTTGCGCTCGATCGCCCCGGCAGCGACCCAGACCTCTCCGACCACCTCGGTGAGGTCCATCCGGCGGTGGCCGACCACGGACTTGATCCGCTTGCCGTCGAGCTCGCCGAGCGCGCCGAGCGCCTGGTCGAGCTCGGCGATGCCGGTGGGCGCGGCGTCGACCACCTCGACCCGCGGGTTCCGTCCCTCCGCCAGAGAGACCTTCTCCCGCAGCGTGAGCTCGACGACGGCTGCCGCGGCGAGCGCCTGCTTGCGGAACTGGGTGGAGTCCTGGCGTCCGGCGTCGTTGGTCAGCAGCAGGAAGAGTTCTGCGGGGATCGTCGAGGTCGTCATCGCTCCAGTGTGGCCGTGGACTCCCCGGGGAGGCATCCGCCGATCGTCGAGGGCCGCCCCTCCCTCGGGCAAGCTCCCCTCGGGCAAGGCCCAGACGACCCTGGCACCATGGACCCATGCGTCTGCTCTCCACCCCCTCCCGTCTCTATCGCGTGCTCGCCTTCGCGGAGATGGTCACCTGGACCCTGCTGATCGTGGGGATGCTCCTGAAGTACGTGCTGGACGTGACCGATGTGCTCGTGCGCATCGGCGGCGGTCTGCACGGCTTCACCTTCCTCTGCTACCTCGTGGTGACGGTGCTGGTCGCGATCGATCAGCGCTGGCGGCTGCGGGATGTGGTGCTCGGCATCGGCTCTGCGGTCATCCCGTACATGACGGTCCCGTTCGAGCGCTCGGCGATGCGCCGCGGACTGCTCGGCGACTCCTGGCGGCTGCGTGCGGAGCAGGGACGCAACGGGCTGGAGAAGGTCGTCTCCCTCGCGCTGCGTCGCCCGATCCCGGCCGCGCTGATCGCGATCGTCGTGGTGGCGATCGTGTTCTCCGTGCTGCTGTCGCTGGGCCCGCCCACCGAGTGGTTCTCCTGATCCGACGCTCCTGATCCGGAGCACCCTTCCCTGATCCGAAGCGCCCTCAGCGTCTCCGTCGCGGCGGGGCGATCGGGTCGATCCGCACCATCTCGCCTCCGCGCAGGTGCAGTCTGCTGATCTCCACCACCGCGGTGCGAGGCGCCAGGCGCGGCACCTGCGGCTGATCGGGCTCCGGCGGCAGCGCCTCCCCGAAGCACACGCCGCAGTCCTGCACGGCGAGCGCCTGCGACCGCCGCGCCTCCCACTCCACCTGCGCCTGCTGCGAAGCCCGGATCCACGGACCGCCATGGGGCCTGCACGGCCCTTCCCCGTCGCGTCCGTGCAGCGGGCACTGCGCGGGACGGCGCGTGACCTGAAGCTCCATCCCCTCCAGAGCCGGCACCCTCGGGTCCGACCCGGTGGGGATCACGTCCAGTCCGGCCGGTCCGATCCTCAGCACGGCGACCTGGCCGTGCTCCACCGCGATCAGCAGCGCCCGTTCGAGCGCCTGGTCCGGATGCGGGGCCAGCAGGTCCTCCCGCGCGGCAGCGGCCGGCTCGAACCAGTCGCGGCGAGTGCCCACGAGAGCGCCGAGCGCCACCGGCCCGCCCCGGCGACGCAGAGCCCCCGCGACCGCAGGCCGACGGAACCAGGTGCGCGCGGACGGCTGCGGCGGCCGCGGCCGCCCTTCCACCGGGGCCCCGGCGAGCGCGCCCTCCGGGCTGGGCCGCGCCGGGCTTCCCATCGGCCGCACTCGTACCTCGAAGGGGCTCTCGCGTCCGCTGACGTCGGCGACGACCATGCCGTCGGGGGTGAGCGTGGGCAGCACGGGCCCGAGCGCCGGCAGCACCAGCCAGGTGTGCTCGAGCTCGAGCGGAGGCCTGGCCTGCAGCGTCGAGCGGACTATCTCCCCCGAGGGTGGGGTCGTGGGCTCCCTCCGGCGGAAGGCGATCTCGTCGGCAGCGTGCGCGGCGCCTGCGGCATCTGCGGCGCCCGTCGCGCCGGCCGCGTGCGCAACGTGCGCGGCGTCGTCATCGGCGTCATCGGTGTCGTCGCGCAGCAGTCGCGGGTCCGCGCAGGCGGTGATCGGGCCGACGCCCGGCAGGTCCAGCTCGATCAGCTGGTCGCGCCAGGTGGTGGCGGGGGTGGTGTCGAGAGTGGTGGGATCGTCCTCGTGGTGCATGACCATGGCTGCCTTCCGACGGGGCCCTCACGGGCCTCCTGACCGGACGAGCGGATGCTCTCCGGCCGGGTCTTCCTCGACGGGCACCGGGTTCGGTTCCGGTTGCCGCGCGGCCTCTGTCGAAGGAGTGCAGCCGCGTCTCGTGACCCGTCTGCGACGGTAGCGGAGGGCTCTGACGGACGAACCACCGGAGGAGCTCGCGCATGGCCCGGCGTCGGTCCTTGCGGAGCACCCGGCGCGGGTCCCGGCGAGGGCCGGACGGAGGGTCCGGCGTGGGTCCCGGCGAGGGCCCGACGAGGCGCCCGCGACCCGCCCGCGCCTCGTAGACTCCGGGGGTGCGCTGTCATCATTTCGAGTCCGGGGAGTGCAGGTCGTGCACCCTCCTGGACCTCCCTCGCCCCCGGCAGCTCGCCGAGGGACGTGAGCGTGTCGAATCACTGCTCGCCCCGTATCTCGCGAGCTCCGACCCGCGACAGGGCGGCGGCGCCTGGCAGGAGCCGATCGTCGGCCCGGAGGCCGGCTTCCGGGCCCGCGGGAAGATGGCCGTGGGCGGCACTGCGCAGGCACCGATCCTGGGCCTGCCCGGCCAGGCGCTCAGCGCGGATCTCTGCGACTGCCCGCTGTACCCCGCCGGGGTCGAGGAGGTGCTCGAGGGGGCGAAGGCGCTGATCCGTCGGGCGCAGGTGCCGCCGTACGACGTGGCCCGCCGTCGCGGCGAGCTCAAGAACGTGCTGGTCACCGCCTCTCCCGACGGAGAGCATCTGCTGCGCCTGGTGCTGCGCAGCGAGAAGGCCCTGGATCGGATCCGCGAGCATCTTCCCGCCCTCCTGGTCGCGCACCCCTCGGTCGTCGCGGTCACCGCGAACATCCATCCCGATCACACCACCCGGGTCGAGGGCGAGCAGGAGATCCACCTCGCCGGCGCCGAGTCGATCGCCGTTCGCACCGGGGACGTCACCCTGTTCTCCCGCCCGCAGTCCTTCCTCCAGACGAACACCGAGGTCGCCGGTGACCTCTACCGGCAGGCCGCGACCTGGGTCGGCGAGATCCTGGAGGACCGTGTCCCGCCTTCGGCCACCGGCGCCCCTGTCGACACCGGCACTGTGCCCGCCCCGCGGATCTGGGACCTGTACTGCGGATTGGGTGGCTTCGCCCTCCACATCGCGCGCGCCGTGCCAGCCGCCCACGTCACCGGGGTGGAGGTCTCGGCGCAGGCGATCGAAGGCGCCCGCGAGGCCTCTGCCGCGCAGAGCATCACCGCGACCTTCCTGACCGATGACGCGACCGCCTGGGCGATCCGAGAGGCCGCGGCCGAGGCCGGGCCTCCGGACGTGGTGGTCGTGAACCCGCCCCGCCGCGGCATCGGCCCCGAGCTCGCCGCCTGGCTCGAGGGCTCGGGGGTGGCCGACGTGATCTATTCCAGCTGCAACCCGGCCACCCTGGCCACGGACCTCGCTGCGATGCCCTCGCTGCGCATCACCGCCGGACGCTTCGTGGACATGTTCCCCCACACCGAGCACGCCGAGGTCATCGTGCGACTGCGCCGCACCCCACGACCTGACACAGTGGTCCACAACCCCGCCGACGAAGGAGCACGCCCATGACTTCCCCCGCCCCGACCCCCGAGTCCCAGCTGACCGAGGTCACCCGTACCGTCACGCCTGCCCAGAACGGGAACACCGTCTCCCTCGCGCAGACCTTCACCGCGGATCCCGAGGAGCTGTGGTCGGCCCTGACCATCGGTTCCCACCTCGAGGTGTGGTTCGGCCGGGCGAGCGGCGAGGCGGTCGAGGGCGGCACCTTCGAGCTGCCGGACATGGAGACCCGCGGCACCGTGCTCACCGCTGATGCCCCCCACCGACTGCTCCTGACCTGGGAGATCGGCACGAGCTCCAGCGAGATGGAGCTGCTGGTGACCCCGGTGGAGGATGCCGAGTCAGGGACCGCGACGGAGCCGAAGACGGAGCCGGCGTTGGCGTCGGAGACGGCGTCGGAGCCGGAGTCTGTGGCCGGCGAGGGTTCCGAGGCCGCGAGCGCCTCCGGCCAGCGCACCCGCTTCGAGCTGCGCCACACCGTCCCGACCGACGCCCACTGGGCGACCTTCGGGCCCGCCGCGGTCGGCTGCGGCTGGGACGGTGCGCTGTACGCGCTGGCCCTGCACCTCCAGGACCCGTCGGCCGATCTGATGGGAGATCTGGGGGCCTTCGCAGGCTCCCCCGAGGGTGCCGAGTTCACGCGCGCCACGGCCGACGCCTGGTTCGAGGCACACGTCGCCGCCGGGTCCGACAAGAAGCCGGCCCGCAAGGCGTCCGTGCGCGCCGCCGCCTTCTACCTCGGTGAGGAGCCGGACCTGTCGTGACCGGCACGTCCAGCGCTCCCGGCTCCTCCAGGACGCCGCCCTCCGCCCCGTCGGCCGTCACCCTGCTGACCCTGGGCGGCACGATCTTCATGACCCAGGGCGCCGACGGCGGCCATGCCGCCCCGGATGCCGCCGCTGGAGAGCGCGTGTCCAGCACCCTGATCGACGGGGTGGGGCTCACTGCGCACGAGATCGCGAACGTCTCCTCCTCCGACGTGCGGCCCCGGCACCTGGCCGAGGTGCTCGAGCGGGCCCGTCAGACGGTCGACGACGGCGCCCACGGCGTCGTGCTCACGCACGGCACCGACACCCTCGAGGAGTCGGCGTTCCTCCAGAACCGGTACTGGGACCGCGACGCCCCGCTGGTGGTCACCGGAGCGATGCGACCGGCGAGCGCACCGGGCGCCGACGGCCCCGCCAATCTGCACGACGCGGTCCGCACGGCGGCGAGCCCGTCGGCTCGCGGCGTCGGGGTGCTCGTGGTGTTCGACGCGCAGGTGCACCTGGCCGACCAGGTCACCAAGGCCTCCTCGCGCTCGGTCTCGGCCTTCGCCTCCGCACCGTCGGGCCCGCTCGCGCTCGTGGACGGCGCCGAGCTGCGGCTCCTGCAGGCCATGCCGGAGCGCGTCGCACGGCTGTCCGCCGGAGCGCCGTCCGCACACCAGCCGCCGGTGCCCACGGTGATGGCGGGGCTGGACGATGACCTCGACCTGCTCGATCATCTCCCCGCAGAGGCTCTCTCGGGACTGGTGATCGCCGGGGTGGGGATGGGGCACGTCTCCCCCGCCGCGATGCCCCGCCTGCGCCGTCTGCTGGAGGTCGGCGTGCCCGTCGTGGTCGCGACCCGTATCCCCTCCGGCGGCACCTCGACCCACCATTACGCCTATCCCGGCAGCGAGGTCGACCTGCTGGACGCCGGAGCGGTCATGGCAGGCTTCCTGTCCCCGGCGAAGGCCCGCCTGCTGCTGCGGGCACTGCTCGCCGAGCACGCGCCTGCCGAGACGATCCATGCGGCGTTCGCGGCCTACGCGTCCTGAGAAGGCTGCGCCGGGGCGGGGCGTGAGCGCCCGCGCAGGGCGCTCAGCGTCGAGCGCCAGGTGTCGTGCACGGTGCGGTTCTCGTGCCATTCGCGCCAGGTCAGCAGGATGATCACGGCGTCGAGCACCGTGAGCACCACGACCCCCACCGACGGGCTCACCACGAGCGAGTACAGCTGGAGCACGAGGAAGAGCCCGAGCGCACCGATCGCCCACGGGTACACGCGCCGCGATCCGCGCAGCAGAGCGATCACGATCGCGACCTTCACGACCCCGTGGAGCAGCACATAGGCGGCCAGCATCGCGGTGGTCCCGGTCCCGAGATGGGTGACCCCGTGCAGGAGCAGGTTCGCGAGGAGGTCATGGGGATCCTCGGCGCGCTCCTCCGCCGTGAGCACCTGCACCAGCCGGGCGAGCTGGCCCGGTGCGACCGCGAGCAGGAGGATCCCGCCGACGAGCTCGAGCAGGCCGTCGATCCCCTTGCCGACGATGCCGATCAGGAAGATCAGATCCAGGACGGGCGAGGGGCGGGTGCGACGACGCCTGGCCATGCCGCACCCTCCCTCCGGCGGGCCCGGACGGGCGCCGCGCCCTGTCCCACCGATCCTAGGCCGCTCAGCATCCAGGGCCGCGTCCACTAGAGTCACCGGGTGGATCTTCGCAGCGCAGCAGAACTCGGCATCACCCTCGCCCGGCAGGCCGGCGACTTCGCCGTCGTCGAGCACGACACCGCCCGGATCGAGGCCAAGGGCACCGGTTCGGACCTCGTCACCCATGTGGACCGCGAGGCGGAGCTGCGGATCGTCGACGCACTGCGCGAGCACTATCCCGAGCACGCGATCCTCGGTGAGGAGGAGGGCGAGCAAGGTGCCGGGTCCGGGGCCCGCTACGGCTGGCTGATCGATCCGCTGGACGGCACCAACAACTATGTGCTGGGTCTGGACGTGTACGGCGTATGCATCACCCTGTGCGACGGCGAACGGCCGGTGATGGCTGTCGTGCACGACTCCCCGCGCCGCCGCACCTTCTGGGCGATCGCCGGGCAGGGCGCCTGGCTCTCCCACGGCGAGGCGGAGGAGCCGCGCCGCCTGGACCTCGGCGCCGCAGAGCCCCTGGACCGCACCACGATCGCCTTCACCCAGGGCTACGACACCGGGCACGACGACGAGTGGCGCAACGCCCTGTTCGCCGCCCTCGAACGCGGCACGAAGCGGGTGCTGCGCAGCTGGGCCCCGTCCTCGGACTGGGGGCTGCTGGCCACCGGGCATCTCGGCGCGATGGTCGCCTATCGCCATGAGATCTGGGACCGCGTGGGCGGCACTCTGATCATCGTCGAGGCAGGCGGCGAGCTGCGCACCGACCTCACCGGGGAGCTGATCGTGGTCGGGAAGCCGCAGACGGTGCGCGAGCTCGACGCTCTCCTCGGCGTCACCGGCTCGCGAGCGGACGCGACATCGCGGAACCCTCGGGTGGAGCCCGCCGCACGGTGACGGTTCGCGAGCATGGTCACCCCGTCGGCTCGACCTGCGGTCGCCCGGGACTGCTGCCGATCCGCTCCGGTGCCGGCCGCCGCGGTCACGCCCCCTGGACGAGGCAGAACGGATGTCCGGCCGGGTCGACGTAGACCCGGAAGCTGCCTGAGCTCGAGGGCTGGTGCTCATGCACGGCGGCTCCGAGGGTGAGGACCCTCGGCTCTGCTTCCTCGATGTCCGTCACCGCGAAGTCGAGGTGGAACTGCTGGGGATGGGTGCCGCCGGGCCAGGTGGGCCGCTGGTAGTCGTCGATCTTCTGGAAGGCGAGGGTCGCCTCGCCATCGGGATTCTCGGGCGTGAGGCCGCCGCGCGGCGGTGAGAGCGTGGCCCAGTCGCCGTCCGAGCCCTCCTCCAGACGCCATCGCAGCAGCTTCGCGTAGAACGTCGCGAGCTCCATCGCATCGGGACAGTCCAGCACGATCAGGTCGAGCTTCGGGGTGATGGGTTCCTGCGCCAGGTTCTCCATGGGGCCACGGTAGGAGCCGAAGCCCTCGGAGGGAAGAGCCCGACGCCGGCCTGTCGTACGCTCCCAGCGCAGTTCGCGCTTCCCCACTGCCCGCGCACCGGTGACAGACTGGAGCCAGATAATCCAGCGTTCGAGAGGTGCTTCCATGACCGTTCCCGTCGATCCGACCCCTGCCCTGCAGGAGTACGCCCACCCCGAGAAGCTCGTGACCACGCAGTGGCTCGCCGACAACCTCGGCGCCGACGGGCTGGTCGTCGTCGAGTCCGACGAGGACGTGCTGCTCTACGAGACCGGCCACGTCCCCGGCGCCGTGAAGGTCGACTGGCACCTGGACCTCAATGATCAGGTGACCCGCGACTACGTCGACGGCGAGGGCTTCGCGAAGCTCATGGACGCCTCCGGCATCACGCGCGAGACCACCATCGTGGTCTACGGCGACAAGTCGAACTGGTGGGCCGCCTACGCCCTGTGGGTCTTCGAGCTGTTCGGCCACGCCGACGTGCGTCTGCTCGACGGCGGCCGCGCCGCCTGGCAGGCCGAGAGCCGCGAGATGACGACGTCGACCGACGGCGCCCCGGCGGCCACCACCGGCTACCCGATCATCGAGCGGGACGACGCCCCGATCCGGGCCTACCGCGAGGACGTCCTGGACTTCCTGGGCGGGCAGCTGATCGACGTGCGCTCCCCGCAGGAGTTCTCCGGCGAGCGCACCCACATGCCCGACTACCCGCAGGAGGGCACCGTGCGCGGCGGGCACATCCCCTCGGCCCGTTCGGTGCCGTGGGCCCGTGCCGCCGCCGAGGACGGCCGCTTCAGGACGCGCCCCGAGCTCGAGGCGATCTACCGCGAGGAGCTCGGCTTCGACAGCTCCGCTCCGGTGATCGCGTACTGCCGCATCGGCGAGCGCTCCGCGCACACCTGGTTCGTGCTGCGCTACCTGCTGGGCTTCGAGGACGTGCGCAACTACGACGGCTCCTGGACCGAGTGGGGCAATGCCGTGCGCCTGCCGATCGCCGTCGGCACCGAGCCCGGGGAGGTCCCCGCCCGATGAGCACCGGATCGACCCCTGTCGACGGCGCCGAGCTGCCGGCGGCCTTCGCCGAGATCGCCGATGACTTCCACGCCCTGACCGGCCGGGATCGTCTGCAGCTGCTGCTGGAGTTCGCCAACGATCTGCCGGAGCTGCCCCCGCGCTACGCCGAGCACCCCGAGCTGCTCGAGCCGGTCCCGGAATGCCAGTCGCCGATCTTCCTGGTCACGGAGGTGGAGGGCACCGGGCGCGACGCGACCGCGCGGCTCTTCTTCTCCGCGCCGCCGGAGGCCCCGACCACCCGCGGCTTCGCCTCGATCCTCGCCGAGGCGCTCGACGGCCGCTCGGTGGGCGAGGTGCTCGACACCCCGGACACCGTGACCGGCGCCCTGGGCCTCGCCGAGGTGGTGAGCCTGCTGCGCCTGAACGGCATGGCGGGCATGCTCGCCCGCATCAAGCGCCAGCTGCGCCTGAAGGCCGGCCTCTGACCTCCCGCCTCTGACCTGCTGAGACGACGTAGGCCGCGGCGCCGGGCCCCTCTTCGGGGACCGGCGCCGCGTGCTGTTCCAGGCCGTGCGCCGAGGCCGACCGCCACGCTGACAAGACGATGAGACCCACGAGACCTTGCCACGCGATACATAACGATATATCGTGATAACACGTCAACAGAAAGGGGGTCGCACCATGCGACGCCATCACGATCATCATCAGCCCCGTTTCGGGGAGAACATCGACCGCGCCGGCCGCCGGCGCCATGACGGGCCCCATGACGCCGAGGTCCCCGGCGACGGCGGGCCCGATCGCCGCGGGCGCGGACGGGGCGGTCGCGGCCGACGAGGGCCCGGCGATCCCGACCGCGGCGGATTCGGTCCCGTCGGATTCGGTCCCGGCGGGCGCGGCCCTGACGGGTTCGACCCAGAACGGCGCGGCGGGCCGGACCGACGAGGGGGTGGCCCCGATCGGCGCGGCCGGGGACCCCACCGCGCTCCCCGTGGGGACGTGCGCACGGCGGTGCTCCTGCTCCTCGCCGAGGAGCCGATGCACGGCTACCAGCTGATGCAGACCATCACCGAGCGCACCGGCAGCCGCTGGCGCCCGAGCCCCGGCGCCATCTACCCCACGCTCTCCCAGCTGGAGGACGAGGGGCTCGTCGTCACCGAGAAGAGCGGCGGGCGCAAGCTCGCGAGCCTCACCGAGGCAGGGCGCACCCATGTCCAGGAGAACTCCTCGTCGTGGACGGATCCGTTTCCGTCGGCCGCGCATTCGGCGGACGACGAGGTCATCGACCTGCGCGAGCTCGGCCATGGTCTGATGGGCGCCCTGCGGGAGGTCGCCCGCACCGGGACGGACTCGCAGGTCCGCGCGGCTGCCACGCTCCTCGAGGAGGCCCGCCGCGGCCTCTACACGATCCTCGCGGGCCCGTCGGCCGACGAGCCGCCGTCCGAGCAGTCGTGACGCACGGGCCTGCAGCGGCTGGGCGGTCCGGATCGCGATGGCTCGCGCCGTGGCGATTCGGACCAGCGTCGCTCAGCGCTTCGAGGGGCCCTTGGGCGTCGGGCCGCGGCTCTCACCCTGTCCGTACTTCCAGTAGGCCTTCTCCGCGCCGGTGCGCAGCATGCTGAACGCGGTCCGTCCCGCCTCGGACTGGGCGAATTCGAAAGCAGCCTGGGCCCGCTGTGCGAAGCTGCGCCGTTCCTCCTCCGTCGCATCCTCGTCCCCCGGTCCTCCGGTCGGCGAGGCGAAGCCCTCGACGTCGGGCCCGTCGAATCCGGCGACAGGCCCTTGCCCGTTCTCGATGAGCTCGTGCCGGTCCAGCGCCACTTTCAGCTCGAGCGGGACCCGCACCTGGCGCACGAGCGCTCCCCGCACGTCGTCGCGGAGCTGCTCGGCATGCTCCGCGAAGAAGGCCTCGAGATCATGCGCCTCCGGATCGAGCTCGAAAGCCTTCCCCAGCAGGTAGGACGCAAGATCCGCGGCGACCTCCGGCGAGAGCCCGTACTGGTCGGACGACGTCGGCGCGCGACGCAGCTCGACCGCGTCATCCCGCTCGAGCGGGCTTGGAGCGAAGTCCAGCGCGAGCAGCATGTCCTCGACGAAGGCGTGGAAACTGGCCTCTCCCGGCACGTCGGCCCGCCGCAGCTCGGTCCTCCCCCGCACCTCGGGCAGCCGCACCTGGGCGACGCCCTCGCGCGCGAACTCGTCCTGCGCCGCACGGCGCACGAGCCGACGGGCCGCCCGGACCAGATGGCCGGAATCGGCATCGCGCGGCAGATCAGGGACCACCGCTCGGGCATCTGCGAGGAGGCGGGCACGGGCCGAGGAGCTGTCGGTTCGCTGACGCACCGCCTCCGGCACGGCGGAGAGCCGTCCACGGATCGAGTCGATCGGCTTCATGAGCGCACCTCCGGTGGGATCAGGGTCGTGACCATCGTACGGAGCAGGTTCCGCCCGGAGCACCAGGGAGGAACAACCAGGCGGTAGACCGTCACGGAACACGGCCCTTCCCTTTCTCGTTGAACAGGACGACGATCGATGCACGATCACCGCACCCGACCCGACCTGAAGGAGAAGACGACATGGCTGACCTCGCCTACACCGTTCCCGGACTCGGAGCCGAGGATTCCCTGCGCCTCGTGGAGTCCCTGCAGGACCGCCTCCACGCGATGAACGACCTGCACCTCACGCTCAAGCACGCGCACTGGAACGTCACCGGACCTCGTTTCATCGCCGTCCACGAGATGCTCGACCCGCAGGTCGAGGAGGTGCGAGGCTTCACCGACGACCTCGCGGAGCGGATCGCCCAGCTGGGCGCCTCCCCCGTGGGCACCCCGGGCCGCCTCGTCGCCGAGCGCGGATGGAAGGACTACACGCTCGGCAAGGCCGACACCCAGGATCACCTGCGCGCCCTGGACGAGGTCTACACCGGGATCATCGCCTCGAACCGCAAGGCCATCACCCTGGCCGGCGAGCTGGACCCGCTCACCGAGGACATCCTCATCGAGCAGACCCGCGGCCTGGAGAAGTTCCAGTGGTTCATGCGTGCGCACCTCGAGGGCTCGCAGAGCTGACCTCGTCCCGGCTGATGCGCCCCTGCAGCTGATGCTCCGCACACGCCGTCCGCCCGCCTCCGCCGATCACGGCGCGGGCGCCGGCGCGGGGCCGCTGATCTGCCGAGTACGGTGAAGGCCCGACCCCGAGGAGGACCCGGCATGCCGATCGCCGACCCGAGCGCCGACGAGCTCACCGTGCTGCAGGACGAAGCCGTGCAGTTCACCCGTGAGCTCATCCGGATCGACACCACCAACTTCGGGGGCGATGATCCTGCGACCTGGGGACCGGGCGAGACGGAGGCGGCCGACTACGTCGTGGCGAAGCTGCGCGAGGTGGGCCTGGAGCCCGAGGTGCACGAATCCGCGCCCGGCCGGCCCAGCGTCTTCGTGCGCCTGGAAGGCGAGGACCCTGATCGTGGAGGCCTCATCATCCACGGCCATCTCGATGTGGTGCCGGCCCGCGCGGAGGACTGGTCCGTGGACCCCTTCGGCGCAGAGATCCACGACGGGATGATCTATGGCCGCGGTGCCGTCGACATGAAGGACATGGTCGGCATGATCCTGGCCCTGGTCCGGCATCTCGCGCGCACGGGCCAGACCCCGCCGCGCGATCTGCTGTTCGTGTTCTTCGCCGATGAGGAGAACGGGGGCGTCTGGGGCAGCGGGTGGATGGTCGAGCACCGTCCCGAGCTGTTCGCCGGCATGTCCGAGGCGATCAGCGAGGTGGGCGGATACTCGATCACCCTCCCTCAGAAGGACACCGGCGAGGACGTGCGCGCCTACCTCGTGCAGACCGCCGAGAAGGGCCTGGCCTGGGGTCGCCTGCGCGCCACCGGTCGCGCGGGCCACGGCTCCGTCCCCAACGACGAGAACGCGATCGTGCGCCTGGCACGCGCCATCGCCGCCATCGACGAGCACGTGTTCCCGTTCGAATACATCGCGAGCGTGAAGGCCCTCTTCGACGGCGTCACGGAGATCACCGGCGTCGGCTGGGACGAGCAGGACATCCATGCCTTCCTGCCGCTGCTGGGCGGGGCACGGCAGTTCGTCTCCGGCACCCTGGGCGATTCGGTCAACATGACCATGCTCAGCGCCGGATACAAGGGCAACGTGATCCCACAGACCGCCGAGGCGACCTTCGACGCACGCTTCCTCCCCGGCCACCAGGACGACCTTCTCGCACTCCTCGAGGAGCTGGCCG
The DNA here is from genome assembly GCF_052379725.1 of Brachybacterium sp. 107. Classification (NCBI taxonomy): domain Bacteria; kingdom Bacillati; phylum Actinomycetota; class Actinomycetes; order Micrococcales; family Dermabacteraceae; genus Brachybacterium; species Brachybacterium sp. 107. The sequence continues at coordinate 155,235 of NZ_JBQSYW010000009.1, forward strand.
GCGAGCAGGTCGAGGTGATCATCGACCACATCGGCAACTCCGTGGACTCACCGCGCGACTCCGCCCTGATGGACGTGATGACACGATCGATCCAGGCGGAGGACCCGGGCGCCGAGGTGCTGCCGTACTGCCTCAGCGGCGGCACGGACAACAAGGCCCTCTACCGGGAGCTCGGAATCACCGGGTACGGCTTCGCCCCGCTGCAGCTGCCCAAGGACCTGGACTTCGCGCCGCTGTTCCACGGGATCGACGAGCGGGTGCCCGTGGAGGCGGTCCGGTTCGGTGCCCGGGTGCTGCTGCGTCTCACGCGCGATTGCTGAGGCCGGACCGCTGACCCGAGCCGCTGACCGGCGGGGATCTCCGACTCGGAGGGCCGACGCAGGCCGCTGTGGTCAGTCGTCTCGAGTGAGGGTATCGGCGAAGAGATCGCCGACGACCAGGTCGGCCGGGATCGGGTCCTGGGGCTGCAGGCCGGTGTACCAGCTCGGCAGGAGTCGCAGGATGACCTCGGTGAGGCCGGAGTCGGCCAACTCCTTGCCGGCGTGGGCGTCGCCCCCGGTCTCGACGAGCCACTGGATGAGCACGTCGAGCGTGCCCCCGGCGAAGTATCGAGCCGTCTGCTCCATCGGGATCTGCGGCGGCATCTGGTCCGCCACGCGCTTCAGAGCATTGACGTGGAGGCCCGAGAGGGTTGTGACCAGGATCAGATATGTCGAATGGGAGGACTTCCAATCCAGCGCGCCACGGAGGAACGCATGGTGTCGTTCGACGTAGGCCACCATGGTCGCCACCGAGGACTGGACCATCTCCTGAGTCGTACGGCCATCTGCCGCCATCTCGACGGCGCGGGCGTACTGGAGATCGAACATCGTGCGGAGGATGGCACCCATCAAGTCGTCGAGACCGGAGAAGTGACTGTAGAACGCGGCGCGGCTGACACCGGCGCGCCGCGCGAGGGCATTGACCGTGACCTCACCGTCAGTAGCGCTGAGATCCCTGGCCGCGGCGAAGATCGCCGCGCGTGTGCGTGCGGGCCGGGGATCCGGCGCACGACCTTCTGTGCTGGGCATGAACAGATGGTAACCCCGACGCCTGAGCGGCTCGCCCCAGCGTTGCACAGTGGACCGTTCGCTGCCTGCGGACGGTAGCCTCCTGTGGACCGGATGCTTCCTATGGACCGGTTGCTTCCTGTCTCAGGCGCGACGAGCACACCCTCGCCGCGACGCACCGGGGACGTCGCGCCACCCCTGACGGACTAGGCAGAACGCTACACGGCACACTCCGATGTCGCGCAACTATTCTGCGCATCTGTCCGGTTTCGTTTCGGGAACTTCGGCGACCGGCATCTGCCGAAGAACACTTCGGCGTCGCGGCGACCGCTCGCGGGTCACAAAGAGGGCGTTCCCGGCGATACGCTGGTGGCCGTACCGTCCAGAAAGGCACCCACGATGCCAGAACGTATTGTGAAGATCGCGAGCACGAGCGGGCTCCATGCCCGCCCCGCAGCGATCTTCTCCCAGGCTGCGAGCGAGCAACCCGTCGCCGTCACCATCGAGAAGCCCGGTGCCGAGCCCGTCCGGGCCTCCAGCATCCTCATGCTCCTGACGCTGAACGTGGACCACGGCGACGAAGTGATCCTTCGCGCCGAAGGCGATGGCGCCGATGCCGCGCTCGACGCTCTGGCGGCTCTGCTCGGTAAGAACCTCGACGAGAACTTCTGACGCGACCCGGCGTGGCCCACCGGCACAACGCCGGCGCGATCACCCGGATGCAGCCGGCCCCGTCTTCCCGCGTCGTCCCCGTGTCACCCCACGTCGGCCCGTGTCGTCCCGCGTCGGCCCGTGTCGTCCCGCGTCACCCCGCGGGGGTGTCGCCAGCTCGCGCCGACGCACCGGTCACGGCCTGCTCACGAAGCCCGTGGCACGATCCGCAGGGAAGCGAACCCGATCGCGGCGAGCACTGCGGCGGCCGCGCCCACCAGCATCGCGGCCGACGGGCCCTGCTGATCCACCAGGATGCCTCCCACCACGGACCCGCTCATGATCGCGATCTGGAAGGCGGTCACCTGGAGCCCCACGGCGGATTCGACGCGCCGGGGCTCGATCGCCGAGACCCACAGCTGCGTGGTCACGGGCACCATGCTGAACCCGAAGCCCCACATCACGACGGCAACCGCGAGCAGCACGCTGCTCTCCGTCCCGGCCAGTGCGGCGAGGGAGATCGCGAGGACCGCGGGCCCAGCGGTGGCCGCCCAGCGCAGCCAGCGGGACAGATAGCCGGCAGCGAGGTTCCCGACCAGGCCGCCGAGGCCCCATCCCAGGAGCAGCACGGCGACCATCGAGCCATCGATCGCCTCGATGGCGACACGGATGTACGGATAGGCGACGAAGTTCGCGAACGCCGCCCCGAAGATCACCACGACACCTGCGACCAGCCGGCGATTCCCCAGCACCGAGCGCATCATGGCGAGCCCGGCGCCGTGCTGCGCAGGAACAGGGGGGAGCAGACGCCACAGCACCGCGCCGGCCCCGAGCGTCAGGACAGCGGCGACGCCGAACACGGCACGCCAGCCGATGATGTCGCCGAGCACGGAGGAGACCGGGACCCCGATGACCGTGGCCATGCTGGTGCCGACCGCCACTGTGGTGGACACGAGTGCCGGTCGCCCGGTCACCTGCACCCCGACGGACAGAGCGAAGGACCAGAATCCGGAGATCGCCACGCCGAGCAGCAGGCGGGAGATCAGCACGAGCCCGAAGCTCGGGGCGATCGCCACCACGACGTTGGATACGACGGCCAGAGCCAGCAGCACGAGGAGTACGGAGCGTCGGTCGGCCCGAGGAAGCACGGAGGCGATGGTGGGGGCCGTGATGGCGCCCGCCAGAGCCGTCGCCGCGAGGGTCAGGCCGGCACGACCTTCGCTCACGCCGAGGTCATGCGCCATCCCAGGCAGCACTCCGGCGGGGAGGAACTCAGCGCTGACAAGCGCAGCGGTTCCGGCAGAGAGCGCGAGCGCGATCACAATCGGATTATGCAGAGGTGCGGGACGAGAG
>NZ_JBQSYW010000010.1:0-141468 GCF_052379725.1 Brachybacterium sp. 107
GGGCGCTGTCCAGACGCAGCACGGGCTTCGCCAGGGCTTCGAGCCACTCCTCGTGACTCGCTCGGCTGCGTCCGCTGAAGGTGGGGTCGTCGTAGCCCAGCGCCCAGTCCCGGAACTCCGTCCAGGCGGCCCGATCGATCTCCTGGCCCTCCCGCCGAACGATCTCGCGGGCCTCGAGCCGGCGCAGTCGCTCCTGTAGCTCCAGGGTCAGGAAGACGACGGCGTCGCACTGCGCGAGGACGTCCTCGCCCCAGCCGAGCATCGACCCGGACAGCACCCAGGCCTCACGCGGCACGAAGACGTCGTGCATCAGCGCGAGCCGCTCGTCCGTCGGCCGCTTGTGTGTGAAGGGCGGCCGGGACGGGATCCAGAAGTAGTCGTCGGAATCGGCGTGCGGCACGGCCCAGCGGTCGGCCAGGGCGCGCGCCAAGGTGGTGGTTCCGGAGCCGGAGGCCCCCATGACGTGGACCCGGGATCGCTGCATGAGTCCATTGTCTGGCCCATGCAGCACCGCCCAGGCCCATTCGGCCGGTCCAGGGACGGCCGCTCATCGCTGCGACACGCCGTGTGATCTGCGCTCAGCGACTATCGGGTCGACTCTGATTCGTTCTGGTGGCCTGATGCTCCGCTACTGAGGTGTGCGGGCTCGATAGGGCTTCGTGGGACTCCCTGCGGGCCGACCCGCAGGCTTCCGGCGCCGCTTCCGGGACGGCAAGAGCAGCCCGGCGACGATGTCTACAACGATGTCGATGAGGATGCCCATGCGGCGATGCTACGTGGAGTTCACGTCGCTCGTCGTGACCCGAACCGGCGAGCTCGGAGCTGCCTCGGAGGCCCTTGTCTGCTGATCACTGCTCCCCAGCCCCATAGCCGATTCTCTCCGTGAGCAGGACGCTCACTGGTACGACACGTAGTGTGATCGGGGTTCAGTAGGTTTCTGTCTCGCCCTGTATCCATCGGTTGGCCTGCCGATTCGCTACAGGCTCGTACTGGTGCGACGCGGGCCCCGCGGACTCTCTGCGGATTGCGGCCCGTGGTCGCGAGCCCTGCGTTACTTCGGGGTGATCTCATCGCCCATTTCTGCACCCCAGCCACCGTGGAGGTCGGAGTACGCCATGCAGTCGAAGTCGACGGGCCCGGCATCCCCGTGGGTCATCGTGCCGGACACCCGGTACAGCGTCTTGCGGACGCGGTCCGTCGAAATGACGTCGATGTCGCTGCCGGGGTTCTCGTGCTGCGCGAGCCACACACAGAGACCCGAGACAGTCTCTCGAGTTTCTTCTCTGGTCTCGGCCCAGCTGTAGAGGGTCAATACACTCACCGCTGTGACGGCTCCCGCCGCGAGCGCCCAACCTAGCGTCGACCGCTGTTTGCCTCCATGCTTCGCCCGACTCATCCCTGCAGGCTAGCAACCGGCAGGAACGGGGTGCGAGGCCGCATCAGAAGCCGCGCTCAGCTACCCGAGTCGTCGGAGTTCCGAACGAGGATCTGCGTGTCGCGGTCCACGTCGAGAAATCGATCACCGGCGTCTTTGATCGCAACGGGGACCATCACCCGGATCTCGCCTGAGCGTCCCCACCGGACCCCGTCGATGCGGGACATGAACTCGACGCCGTGCTCGAGGTCGACCGTGAACACCTTCTCGATGAAGTTGTGGTTCAGCTCGCGTGCGTGGAGTGTGTACTCGCCGGGTCCGCCGCCTCGCATGGTCGTCTCCTTCATCGATCTGGGTGGGTTCGATGGCGACGATAGCTCGCCGACGGGACACGGGCGGGGCATCGCCCGCTGCTACTCGATGGGGCGGAAGGCCATGAGGCCGCTCTTCGTCTCCCAGCCGACGTGCGCCAGCTCGAGCTGCTCCTCCGGGGACTTGAGCACCACGCTGGAATGGTAGGCATTGACCGGCTGAGAGAGCTGCACGGCGCCCCTGCCTCACGGCATGCATCATCCACGTCCGCACCCTCCCGGACTTGCCGCCGATACGCGGCCGTCCCGCACGACGCCTGTGGTCAGAACTCACCATTGATCAGGCGGCTCACTGGTACGACACGAACCACGGGCGCGGCTCCACCTCGTAGGTCTCCTCCGGCGTGAAGGTCGGGGTGTCCTCGTCGTAGAAGTTCTTCCAGGCCATGAACACCCCGTCGGGCAGGTTGTTCTGCAGGGCGTTCCAGGTCTCGAGCTTGGCGTCGGGCGTGCCGTGACCGTCCGCATGCACGGCCATCGCGAGCTCCGGATGGGAGGTGTCGACGTCCTGCCGATCCGAGATCATCGAGAGGCTGAACTGGTGGAGGATGAACGCCTTCTGCGGCAGATCGTTCTCGGCGGTGAGGTCGGCGAGCCACTGCGCGGTCTCGTTGACCTCGTCGGCCGAGACCGAACCGATCTGCGCAAGGTGCTTCTGACCTGGCTTTAGCCGCCATTCCGCATCGAGCGCGAGCCCCACATGGGGCTCCTTGAGCAGGTCCTCGTACAGCTTGGCCTGGGAGAGGAAGTCGCTGGTGCCGGGCTGCAGGTCCAGCACGACGTACACCCCGGCCTCCCCGGCGGCGTCGACCCACTCGCGGATCTTCTCGGGGTCGAGCTCGGTGGAGTAGTCCCCGTCGGCCCCGGGCTCGGAGGAGGCGAGAGTCGTGATGATCTCGAAGGCAGGGACCACCGGCTCGTCGGTCAGGCCCGAGTAGTCGCCGGCGAGGCCCTTCACCCGGTCGATGGACTCCTCGAGGCCCTGCTCGCCGAGGATGCCGAGGGACGGGACACCGGGGGAGCCGTAGGCGGCGATCATGCGTCGACCGGGGAAGACGGTCTGCCCGCCACCGGGCAGCTCGGGGGCCGTCGCCGCGGTGTGCAGGGCTGCAGCCCAGTCGTCGGCCGCGCCGAACGTGGCACCGAGGGCAAAGATCCCGGCCGACGGGTCGTCCCCGGCGGCGCTCTTCGTCGCGGCAACGCTGTCGCTGCTGAGGCCCGGGTCTCCGCCAGGCATCTCGGTGACCGTGCCACCGGCCGCCTCGATCTCCGCGCGGGCGACGGTCTGGGCGGGGCCGGTCCGATCAGGATCCACGAACATCGAGACGGCGGGGGCCTCCTCGTCGCCGGCGATCTCGGGAAGGTCGTCGGCGTCATCGGCGGAGGAGTCGACCTCCACCACGTCGAGACCATCGCCGAGGGCCGAGACATCCGTGCCCTCCGTGGTGACGACCGTGTCCGCGCCGAGGCGTTCGATCTCGTCGGCGACGGCCTGATCGGTGCCGAGCAGCAGCGGGAGGCCGGAGGCGGCGCTGAGCGGGGCGAGGGCGTCGACGGTGTCCTCGGTGGCCACGATCGCGCCATCGGCCGAGGTGAACAGGGAGGCGCTGAGCGCGAGGGCGGTCTGTGAGGCGTCCTCGTCCGGCACGACGGTCGAGGTCGGTGCGGTGTCGACGACGTCCACCTGGAGATCGTCCGGCCCGAACGTGCAGGCCCCGAGGCTTGCGAGCAGGGCCGTCGCCGCGGTCACGGAGATCGTTCCTCGGAGGGCGGTGGTTCCCCGGCTGCGTCGGGTGCCGGGCGTGGGAGGGCTCCATCCGCCGCTGCGGGTGGGGACGGGCTGATCAGCATGCGCGTTCTGGTTCCTAGTCACTGCCCCAGACTGCCGTGCAGAAGCCCCGGCAGACCAGTGACGTGGCCGCGCTGGACATGTCGAACCGAGTGGGCGTTCACGCGCCGGGGATACTGGCCCCATGACAGAACCCGAGCGGCAGCTGGTCATCGGCGGCGTCTCCCGAGACGCGCTGCGGGAGGCGTTGGCGGCGCAGGGGGTCGCGCTGAACTCCTATGCCGAGATGCTGCTCGAGCACAGCGCGTTCGACGATCGCACGGAGCAGACGGTGCACGTCACCCGGCGCAGCGTCGCCGAGCTCGGGCTTCCCGAGGGCGGGACGCTTCCACAGATTCTCGATGCAACCGTCGCTGCGGGCCTCCGGCCGTGCCCCCTGCGGACCGGACCCTTCCTGCGGCTCGCGATGACCGAGCAGGAGCAGGCGCCCGACGCGGTGCTCTCCGCCGGGCGTGTGCCCACCGGCGCACTCCATGTCCTCTCCGAGCCGCTGAGCGCGGACCATGAGGTCCCCAAGGGCTTCTACCTGCGGGTCGTCGACGGGACGGTGTGGCTGCGCGGATATCGCTGCGACGACGAGTACGTGCTGCCGCCGGAGAGCCAGCTCGTGCTCCGGGTGCCCGAGGCGGGCGAGGGGGCATGAGCGCCCCGCGGATACAGGCGGTCATCCTCGACCTCGACGACACCCTGTTCGACCATCTCGAGTCGGCACGACGGGGGCTGGCACGGCTGGTCGAGGAGCTCGGCGCGACGCTCGACCCGCAGACGGCCGCCGCCTGGGAGCGCACGGCCGAGCACCTCAAGGGCCGACGGCACGCGGGCGAGATCGACCGTGCCGAGTACCGGCGCCTGCGGATCCGGCACCTGCTGGCGGACCTCGGACGGCCCGAGGAGGCCGCGACCGCCGACGACGCGCAGTGCGATCGCCTCTATGACCGGTTCCTCGAGGTCTACGAGGAGGAGTGGGTCGGGTTCGCCGACGCCGTCCCGACGCTGCGGGCGCTGCACGACCGGCATCTTCCCGTCGCGATCCTCACCAACGGGCCGGAGGAGCGTCAGCAGCACAAGGTCCGCGCACTCGGCCTCGCCCCATGGGTCGCGGGCGTCTGGACCAGCGAGCGCCTCGGGGCGAAGAAACCCGATCCGGCCACCTACCTGGCGGTGTGCACGGCGCTCGGTACGGACCCCGGCGCCGTCCTGCACGTCGGCGATGACCTCGAGAACGACCTGCGCGGCGCGCTCGCCGCTGGACTTCCGGCCCTCCAGCTGGACCGTCGGCGTCGCGTTCTCGCCGGGTCGGCGAGGATCGCCGGGCTGGACGAGGTGCTGGGCAGGGTCTGAGGGCTCTGACCAGCAGGAAGCAGCTCAGGCCGACGACAGGGAATCGAGGGCGGCGGCGAGCTCCGCCCGCAGCCCGTCGTGCTCCGTGCTGAGCCGCAGGGCAGGGTCCGACCAGTTCTCGCGAGGGTGGAGCCAGACGGGCCGGGTGATGAGCTCGGCGGGCTCCCAGTCGTAGCGGGGCCAGACATGGGCGTGCAGGAGCGCATCCGCGTTCCCGAGGATCTCGAGATTCACCCGACGGAACGCGGCATCGCGCGCGGCGCACACCTGCTCGACGGCCTCTCCGAGCAGGTCCATGCTCGACAGGAAGCGGGCACGTTCCTGGCGGGGGAGATCGGAGAGCCGGTCCACGCCGGGACGGTCTGTGATCAGCACGCTGTAGCCGGGGAGGAACTGCACGTCACCGATCACGGCGAAGCCGCCCGGCAGGCGGGACATCACCGTCGGGTTCCTCCCGGCCAGGGCGCTGCCCACCCGGTCCTCGCGCCAATCGGGCGGCTCGTCGGTCTCTGCACCCGGGGCCTGACCTGACGTGTCCGGTTCTTCCAGCCTCCACGCGATGTCGCTGTGCTGGACCAGGCCCGGATGGCCGACGGCTTCGGCGCAGTCCGACAGGCTGAGCTGCAGGTCGATCGCGACGAGATGGATCGAGGATGCTTCGCTGTGGCCCTGCTCGAGCCGTCGGGCGAACTCGGCGCGGACACGGCCTCGAGCGTGTTCGATCGACTCATGGTCTGCGGACGAGCTCGGCGTGGGCATCCTCCTACGATGCCAGGCCCGACCGGCCATGACCATCGTGGACCGCGATCTCAGAGCTCCGGCTGGACCTGGAAGTCCCAGGCGACCACGGCGCTCTGTCCGACCTTGGCGCCGTTCGCGGCGTCGCGCGCCCAGGGGTGCAGCTCCCAGATGTTCGGCGGGCCGGGGGTCAGGGGCGCCGCCTCCACGCCCGGGCCGACGATGATGTCGCCGAGATGCGTCTCCTCGCAGGCCCGCACCACGAAACCGAGGGGGAGGGCAGCGCGCAGGTAGTCGCCGAGCCCGTGGCGGTAGCCGGCGATGTGGCCGACCCGGCCGTCGGGCGCCTCCTTGACCAGCGGATACCGGCTGGAGCCGAGGAAGTGCCCGCGGGTGTCCAGCACGAGTAGGTGCCCGCCGGGGCGCATCACCCGCGCGGCCTCGGCGAAGAACGGGGTCAGGTCGCGGAGGTGGGTGAGCGCGAGGGAGCACACCACGTGGTCGACGCCACCGTCGGGCAGAGGCAGCGCGGTGAGGTCTCCCAGCTCGAAGCGAGCGCCCGGCACGGCGCTCCGGGCGCGGGAGAGCATGGCCTCGGAGGCGTCGATGCCCACCACCTCGTGCCCGCGCTCGACCAGCTGCTGAGCCACCGCGCCGGTCCCGCACGCGGCATCGAGCACCCGACCCGGCGCCAGGGTCTCGAGCATCGGGAGGAGCACGTCGTCGCGCATCGGGAAGCAGCCGTTGTCCTCGACGTCGTAGCTGCTCGCCCAGCCGTCGTACCCGTCGGAGACGGGCAGCGGAGGCACATCGACGCCGGGACCGAGCTCGGCGGCGCGGTCCAGCAGCTCGCGCACCTCGGCGATCCGCGCCTCGGTGAACGCCCGGTCGTACTCGCCCGCGAAGGCGCGCATCAGGGCGACGCCCTCGAGTCCCAGCAGGTACGCGAGCGGATGCTGGTGGATGGTGCGGGCGGTCGACGGGTCATCGGTCATGGCGCCATTGTCGGGGTGCGCACGGGCGGGGACAACGGAATTCCGGGGAGCGCGCGGCGTGCGGGGTCACCGTGCCTCGTCGCTGAGCAGCGGCAGACGGACGGTGAAGGTGGTGCGGCCGGGCTCGCTGGCCACCCCGATCCGTCCGTCATGGGCGAGGATGATCGCCTCGGAGATCGAGAGCCCCAGACCGGCGCCCCCGATGTCCCCGCCGCTGTCGGTCCCGTCGGTCCCCGCCGTGCCATCTGCACCATCCGCGCCATCTGCGCCATCTGCGCCATCTGCGCCGCCGGCCCGGCGGGTGCGTGACGCGTCCCCGCGGGAGAAGCGCTCGAAGAGCCGGGCGCCCAGCTCCGGGTCGATGCCGGGCCCGTCATCGGTGATCCGCACGACCGCCGCGTCGCCCTCGAGGTCCAGCGAGGCGGTGACGGTCGTCCCCTCGGGGGTGTGGGCGCGGGCGTTGCCGAGGAGGTTGACGAGCACCTGACGCAGCCGGTCCTCGTCCCCGAGCACCTCGAGGGACTCCTCGACCTCCAGCAGCCAGCAGCGGTGGGGGTCGGCGGCGTGCGCATCGTCGACGGCCTCGATCAGCACATGGGTCAGCTCCACGGGATCCCGCCGCAGGGGCTGCCCGGCGTCGAGGCGGGCCAGCAGCAGCAGGTCGTCGACCAGGGCGCTCATCCGCGCGGCCTCGGCGGAGATCCGGGTGAGGGAGCGCTCCTGGGTGGGGGTCATCGGGGCGCCCTCGCCCTGGGAGAGCTGGGCGTAGCCGCGGATGGAGGTCAGGGGGGTGCGCAGCTCGTGGCTCGCGTCGGCGACGAAACGCCGCAGCTTCTCCTCGCTGTCCTGGCGGGCCGTGAGCGCCCCCTCGATGTGGTGGAGCATCGCGTTCAGCGCGCTCCCGACCTGCCCCACCTCGGTGCGGGGGTCGGTGTCCGCCGGATCGACGCGATCGGGGAGCTCCACGGCGCCGCTGGCCAGAGGGCGGTCGCTGACCCGCTGGGCCGTGGCGGCGACCCGTCGGAGGGGACGCAGGGCCCGGGTGATCACGAGGACCAGGCCGAGGGTGACGAGGATCAGCACGCCGCCCATGACGGCGGCGAGGATCGCGGCCGTGGCCGTGGTGGTCGCGGTGACGTCCTGGAGGGAGCTACCGGAGATCACGGTGGTTCCGTCGCGGGTGTCGGCGGCGACCCGCAGGGAGCCGATCGTGCCGCCCAGGTCGACGGTGGTCGGGGTACGGGGCTCCAGCTGCGCCGAGGCGAGGATCCCGACCTGCTCCGAGGAGAGGGCGACCTCGGTGCCGGTGTCGTCGGTGAAGGCCGAGACGGCCGCGGTGCCGTCGGCCCGCAGCACCACGTGCAGGCTCCCCACGCGCGCGGGCGGCTGGTCGCTCTCGGAGCCGGGGCCGGGTGGCGCTCCGAGATCCTCCGCGGCGGGACCGTCCGGACCCAGCGACCTGTCCAGGCCGGAGAGGACCTGCGTATCGAGCCGGTCCAGGGCCGAGGCCCGCACGGACACCAGCGTGGTCACGCCGGTCAGGAGGAACGCGGCGGCCACCAGCAGGGCGACCCCGATCACGAGGCGCCGGCGCAGGGACCAGCGGGAGCGTCTGCTCATGCCGGCCTGATCGTGTAGCCGACTCCGCGCACGGTGTGGATCATCGGCTCGCCGACGCTGTCGACCTTCTTGCGCAGGTAGGAGATGTACAGCTCGACGACGCTGGAGCGGCCGCCGAAGTCATAGCTCCACACCCGGTCCAGGAGCTGCGCCTTGGACAGCACCCGGCGCGGGTTGCGCATGAGGCAGCGCAGCAGCTCGAACTCCTTCGCCGTGAGGGCGATGGGCACGCCGGCCCGCTCGACCTCGTAGGACTCCTCGTCCAGGACGAGATCTCCCACGCGCAGGCAGGGATCCTGGGCGGCCGCCGTCCTCACGTGCCGACGGACCATGCCGCGCAGCCGGGCGAGCACCTCCTCGAGGTTGAACGGCTTGGTCACGTAGTCGTCCCCGCCGGCGGAGAGCCCGGCGATCCGGTCCTCGACGCCGTCCTTCGCGGTCAGGAACAGCACGGGCACGTCGTTCTCGGCGGCGCGCAGGCGCCGGAGCACCTCCATGCCGTCCAGGCCCGGCATCATGACGTCCAGCACGACGACGTCCGGCCCGAACTCCCGCACCAGGTTCAGGGCCTCCTGGCCGTTCGCCGCCGTGCGGGCATCCCACCCCTCGTGCCGCAGCGCCATGCGCAGCAGCGAGCTGAGGTACTCCTCGTCGTCCACGACCAGGGCGCGGATCGGGGACCCGTCGGGCCGCGCGAGCGGCGTCGGCCGAGGATCGATAGGGGGAACGGCATGTGGTGGTGCCATGGCAGGAGTCCTTGCCTGGGAGTGCTGTGCTGCGTGCTGTCCTGCGACGCTACCGCCTCGTGGATCTGCCCACGAGGTCTCGAAGACGGCCCATAGCGGATTCATAGGAACCGCATAGGGTCCGTGCCTACGGTTCCCGCCATGAACACCACAGAACCGACCAGCACCCCCGCCGACTCCTCCGACCAGGAGGACCTGACCGTCCCGAACCGGGCCGCGCACCGCTCCACGTCTGCCCGTCGCGTCGGCCGTCCCTTCCCCGCCGTCGCCGAAGGCTCCGAGACGTCGCATCCTGCAGGCGGCTCCGGCACGGGTGGCGCCGACGAGCGGTCCGCGGTCTGGGAGGGCCGGCGCCTGGATCGGCCGCTCGAGGACGTCGAGGACCAGGGCCTGGCCTTCGACCTCGGGACCCTCGTGAGCCGGCGACGCACGATCGGTGTCGCTGGCGCCGGCGCCGCGGCCCTCGTGCTCGCCGCCTGCGGCGTCGCCAGCGGGTCCGCCTCGTCGGATGGGGGCGGCTCGGATGCCTCCGACGGCGGCTCCGACGGGACCACCGGCGACGCCGAGATGCCGACCGAGACCGCGGGGCCCTACCCGGGAGACGGCTCCAACGGGGCCGATGTGCTCGAGATCAGCGGGGTCGAGCGCAGCGACATCCGCTCCAGCATCGACACGGACACCGTCGCCGAAGGGACGCCGATCACCCTCACCATGACCGTGACCGACCTCGCCGAGGAGGGCGCTGCGATGCCCGGAGCGTCCGTGTACGTGTGGCACTGCGATGCGCAGGGCGAATACTCGATGTACGGCGACGGGCTCGAGGAGGAGACCTACCTGCGCGGGGTGCAGGTGGTGGGCGAGGACGGCACCGTCACGTTCAGGTCGATCTTCCCCGGCTGTTACTCGGGCAGGTGGCCGCACATCCACTTCGAGGTGTTCCCCGACATCGACTCGATCACCGATGCGGGCAACGCCGTTCTCACCTCCCAGCTGGCCCTGCCGGAGGATGTGAGCACCCAGGTGTACTCCTCGGCGCAGTACGACGGCTCCGCGGAGAACCTGGACGCCATCACGCTCGAGAGCGACAACGTGTTCTCCGATGGCTGGGACATGCAGCTCGCGACCGTCACCGGTGACGTCGACGCCGGATACCAGGTGAGCATCGACGTCCCGATCGACACGAGCACGGAGCCGGAGGCCCCCGAGGGGCCGGGCGGTGCGCAGGACGGTACCGGTGGCCCGGGCGTCGGCGGCGAGCCGCCCGAGGGAGCGCCCGGTGAGCCGCCGGCGGGCGAGCCCGGAGATGCCTCGGACGGAGGGTCCGACCAGGGGTGAGAGCCGGAGGGCAGGATCCCGGACCCGGCCCCGGACGTGCGGTCCGGGTCCCGCCGTCTCGATCAGTGGTCGCGTCGCCTCGGCGATCCGGCGAGGGCGGATCGTGGACCGGACCGACGACGACCCGCAAGCCCTCGCAGCACACGAAGGAACCCCATGCCCTCCACCCCCGGCCCGGCCGTCCTGGACTTCACCGACGTCTCGTTCCGACGGGGCGACGCCGTGATCCTTCCCGGGGTGTCCTTCACCGTCCACCAGGGCGAGCACTGGGTGATGCTCGGCGCGAACGGCGCCGGCAAGAGCACGATCCTGGGACTCGCCGGCGGCACCAGCCATCCCACGAGCGGCACGGTGGACGTGCTCGGCGAACGCATGGGCCGGGTCGAGCTGCGGGCCCTGCGCGAGCGCATCGGCCATGTGAACCCGCGTCATCCGCTGCAGTCCGCCCTGCTCATCGAGGAGGTCATCCTCACCGGGCTCACCGGCAGCACCGAGATGATGATGCGCTGGGAGCCCACGGCCGCGCAGCGCGCTCGGGCGCGCGAGCTCATGGGAATCTTCGGTCTCGCGGGAAAGGCCGACGCCCGCTGGCCGACGCTCTCCCAGGGCGAGCGCGGGCGGACCCTCGTCGCGCGGGCGCTGATGACGTCGCCCGAGCTGATGCTGCTGGACGAGCCGTCGACCGGGCTGGATGTGGCCGCCCGGGAGCAGCTGCTGGAGACTCTCGAGCAGCTCCCGGTCCACGATCCCGACCTCACGACGCTCCTGGTCACCCATCACCTCGAGGAGATCCCGCCGATCACGACCCACGCCCTGCTGCTGCGCGACGGAGACGTCACCGCGGCCGGCCCGATCCACGAGGTCCTCACCTCGCAAGCCGTCTCGGAGACCTTCGATCACCCCATCCGCGTCAGCTTCGACGACGGTCGCTGGCAGGCCCGGACCGGCGCGCGGCGGGCAGCTCTGGTGCCGGACAGGGAGTTCTAGAGCCGACGACCCTTCAGCGTCGTATCCACCTCGGCCGGGCTCTGATCGGGGAGCTCCACCTCGATGCTCCGTTGGCCGCAGCGCACGCGGTGCGTGCCGACCGCGCCCGGGCCGACGGCGCGCAGGCGCAGCGCGGTCAGGGCGCCGTCCGCCCAGGACATGTCCACCTCGATGCCGGGGCGGGCGCGCAGACCCCGCACGGAGCCGGTGCTCAGGATCGGTGCCAGGGCCGGGAGCAGTTCGATCTCGCCGCGGTGGCTCTGCACGAGGCATTCCGCGATCGCGGCGACGATCCCGATGTTGCCGTCGATCTGGAACGGGGGATGGGCGGAGAACAGGTTCGGGTAGAGGCCGCTGCGCTCGCCGTCCGCAGTCTCGGCCGGGCGCAGGAACAGCGTCAGCAGGTCCTGGACCTTGTCAGGGCGATGCAGACGCGCCCACAGCGACGTCTTCCAGGCGAGCGACCAGCCGGTGGCCTCGTCGCCGCGCGCCTCCATCGAGCGGACCACCGCGTCGGACAGCTCCGGGCTCAGATGCTGCGCGCCGGGGTACTCGAAGCCCAGGTGGGAGACGTGGCGGTGGGTCGGTTCGACCTCGTCCGGCCCGTCGACGTGCCACTCGAGGATGCGGCCGTCGGTCCCGACACGGGGGCCGGGGATCCGCTCGAGGGCGGCGGCCGCCCGGGACGCCACGTCGTCGTCGGCGCGACCCAGCAGCTGGGCCTTCGCGACGAGGGACTCGAGCACCTCGCGCAGCAGCCAGCGATCCATCCCGGAGCCCTCGGTGAGCGAGACGACCTCGCCGCCGGCGGTGATCCACTCGTTCTCGGGGGAGGTGGAAGGGAAGGTGACCAGGGTGCCGTCCGGCCCCTCGTGCAGCAGGTCCAGGGCGAAGGCCGCCGCCTCACGCAGCGCCGGCAGGCGGCGCCCGGCGATCACGGCAGGATCCTCGCCGCTGAACGAGGCGATCGAGTCGAGCTCCCGCTCGAGCCACAGCCCACCCATCGGCCAGGTCGCCCATTTCGGGTCGCCCTCGACGGGGTCGGTGTATCCCCACGGGTCGGAGTTGTGGTGCACGGTCCAGCCGCTCGCCCCGTAGAGCCGTCGCGCCGTCTCGCGGCCCGACTCCCGCAGCATGGCGACATAGCCCTCGAGGGCGCCGGCCGCGCCGGGGATGTGCGCGATGCCCGCCGCCCAGTGGTTCATCTCGAGGTTGATGTTCACGGTGTAGTTCGAGTTCCACGGCGCGAGCACCTGCTCGTTCCACAGGCCCTGCAGAGTCGCCGGCGGCAGTCCCGGCCTCGACGCGGAGGCCAGCAGGTGACGGCCGTAGGCGAACATCGTGGACAGCAGCTCCGGCTCCTCGGAGTCCGCGAGCTCGAGGGTGACGTCCGCCAGGCCCGGCAGCGGGGCATCTCGGTGGCGGCGGCGCAGCTCCTGCTCGCCGCGGGCGAGGGCCGCCTCCGCCTGCTCGGTCGCCTCCGCGAGGGCCTCGGCGACGGGACGGTCCGGCTGCTGGCCGAGTCCCTGCCAGGTGGTGACGATCGCACAGGCGACGAGCAGACGCTCGTCCTGGACACGGGTGCGCACCACGACCGCGACGCGGCTCGCGCCCTCGGGATCCCAGGCCAGCTCGGCCATGTCGCCATGGCGCGTCGGCACGCCGTCCGACGGCGCTCGCAGCACCACGGTCAGGCCGTGCTCGTCGGCCGTGCGCTGCTCCTCGACCAGCGGTGAGGTCAGCTCGAGGGCGAACCGGGTGCCGGAGGCGCAGGGGGCGGCGTGCACGAGGACCTCGTCGGCCGCGCTGACCAGCGTGAGGTGCTCGCCGTCGTCGGTGCGCACCACGTGCTCGCCGCGGGCGAGATCGAGGAGGCGCTCGTAGTCCTCGGTGGAGGAGCCGGCGGAGGGGGTCTCCGGCTCCAGCGTCACCACGAGCTCTCCGACCGGCTGATAGGCCTGCGACCAGGCGGCGCCGAGCCCCTCGAGCAGCGTCTGCGCCTGGGCGATCTCCCCGGCCTGGAACAGCTCCCGGGCGCGCTCGCGGATCGGTGCGGCGTCCTCGGCGGAGGTGAGCCAGCGCTGCGTGGTGGTGGGGGTGCCGGACCACAGGGTGGAGTCGTTGAGGCTGAAGCACGCCCGCCGGGGGTCGCCCCAGACCATCGCACCGATCCGACCATTGCCGAGGGGGAGTGCCTCGAGCCAGCGGGAGGCCGGGCGCGGGCAACGGATGGTCCTGCTCGATGACATGGGGATTCCTCCGGGAGCTGGGGGTGCGGATGCGGCGTGAGCGACGGTCGGGCCAACGCTTTCCGCTGCCATTCATCCTAGGTGTGCGTCCGGGTGCTGTCGAGGGAGCGACAGGGTCGACAAGCGCTTGCCCGTCGGCCGCGTCCATGCTTGACTAGGGGCAAGGAAAGCGGTTGCCCTCCGGGGAGGGGGCGATGGTCGAGGCGGATCACCCGGCCCGCCGAGCAGCCGCCCGCGAGCACTCGCCCGGTACGGGGCGCCACAGGAAGCACAGGAGACAGTCATGGCAGAACGCAGGATCGGGATCATCGTCAACGGGGCCACCGGCCGCATGGGCTACCGCCAGCACCTGGTGCGCTCGCTCCTCGCCATCCAGGAGCAGGGCGGCGTGGAGCTGGCCGACGGCGATCGCCTGGTGCCCGACCTGCTGCTGGTGGGGCGCAACGAGGAGAAGCTGCGCGGGGTCGCGGAGAAGCACGGCCTGCTGAACTGGACCACCGACGTCGACGAGGCCCTCGCCAACGACGACTACGAGGTGTACTTCGACGCCCTGGTCACGAACCTGCGGGTCGAGAACCTCAAGAAGGCCATCGCCGCGGGCAAGGCGATCTACACCGAGAAGCCGACCGCCGAGACCTTCGAGGACGCCCTCGAGCTGGCCCGTCTGGCCACGGAGCACGGCACCGTCAACGGCGTGGTCCACGACAAGCTCTACCTCCCGGGGCTGCTCAAGCTGCGCCGCCTCCTCGAGGGCGGCTTCTTCGGCGAGATCCTCTCCGTGCGCGGCGAGTTCGGCTACTGGGTCTACGAGGGTGACTGGCAGGCCGCCCAGCGCCCCTCCTGGAACTATCGCTCCGAGGACGGGGGCGGCATCGTCGCGGACATGTTCCCGCACTGGAACTACGTGATCGAGGAGCTCTTCGGGCGCATCGAGGACGTCTACGCGCAGACCGCCACCCATATCGGCACCCGCTGGGACGAGAAGGGGGAGGAGTACACCGCGACCGCCGACGACGCCGCCTACGGCATCTTCCGCCTCGAGGGCGGCACCGTGGTGCAGATGAACTCCAGCTGGGACGTGCGCGTGCACCGCGACGAGCTGGTCGAGTTCCAGGTCGACGGCACCAAGGGCTCAGCCGTCGTCGGCCTGCACGGCGCGCACATCCAGCCTCGGGAGGCGACCCCGAAGCCGGTGTGGAACCCGGACGTCAAGGATCCGCACAACTACTACGACGACTGGATCGAGGTGCCGGACAACGAGCCGTTCGACAACGGCTTCAAGGTGCAGTGGGAGGACTTCCTGCGCCACTACGCAGAGGGCCGGGCCTATCCCTACGACTTCCTCTCGGGAGCCCGCGGCGTGCGCCTCGCCGAAGCGGGCCTGACCAGCGCCGCCGAGGGTCGCCGCGTCTCCCTCGATCCGCTGACGGAGGCCTGATCATGGCAGAGCCCCTGCAGCTCACCCTGCTGGGCGAGGACGGCACGCTGCGCCGGATCGCCCTGGACGAGGCGCCCGCCTTCGCACGGCCCACCTCGCCGCTGCGCTCCCGCGTGGTCTACGCCGCCGTGCACGTCGTCCCGGCCGCCCACGGCGACAACACCCCCGGCGCCCCGGCGGACATCGACTGGGACCAGACCCTCGCCTTCCGTCGCACCATGTGGTCGCGCGGCCTCGGCGTGGCCGACGCGATGGACACCGCCCAGCGCAACATGGGCCTGGACCCGACCGCGACCCGCGAGCTCATCGCCCGCACGGCCGACGCCGCCCGCGAGGCGCTCGAGGACCCGGAGATCGCGGCGGTCTTCCCCGCCGACGCGACCGTGCGCGACCTCGTCGTCGCCGGGGTCTCCACCGATCAGCGCAGCGAGCACGAGCTCGGCCTCGATCAGATCGTCGAGGCGTACATCGAGCAGCTCCGAGCCACCGAGGCCACCGGCGCCGGCGCCGTGCTCATGGCCAGCCGCCACCTGGCGCGCGTGGCGACGTCGGCTGCCGAGTACGAGGAGGTCTATCGCCGGGTGCTGGAGGCCGCCACCGAGCCCGTCGTGCTGCACTGGCTGGGCACCGCCTTCGACCCGCAGCTCGAGGGCTACTTCGGGGACGCTGACACCACCGTCGCCGCGAAGACCCTGCTGCGCATCATCGAGGCGGACCCCTCACGGATCCGCGGCGTGAAGATGAGCCTGCTGGACGACGCCGCCGAGATCGCCGTGCGCGAGCAGCTCCCCGCCGGGGTGCGCATGCTGACCGGCGACGACTTCCACTTCTCCCATCTCATCGTGGGTGACGGCACCGGCACGACCGAGATCGGGGGCGCTCAGGTCGCGGGGGAGTACTCCGACGCGCTGCTCGGGGCGTTCGCCGCCACCGCGCCCGCCGCGTCGGCCGCGGTGCAGGCGCTGGACGCGGGCGACCCGGAGGAGGCGCGCCGCATCCTCGACGCCTCCGAGGAGCTGGGGCGCCACGTGTTCTCCGCCCCCACCTTCCACTACAAGACCGGGGTCGCCTTCCTGGCCTGGCTCAACGGCCACCAGAAGGCGTTCACGATGGTCGCCGGGATGCACAGCGCGCGCAGCCTCCCGCACCTCTCGCGCACCATCGAGCTCGCCGCCACCACCGGCAACCTCGAGGACCCGGCGCTGGCCGCCGAGCGCTGGCACGCGATGCTGCGCCTGGCCGGCTACGACATCCCGGTCCTGGACGGAGCGACCGCATGAACACCCCGCACAGCTCGCACACCTCGCAGGGGGCCCCGCGGCTCTCGATCAACCGCTGGACCTGCCGCAGCACCCCGATCCAGGACTTCCTCGAGGCCACGGCCGCGCACGACCTCGAGGCCGTGGGCCTGTGGCGCCAGGACGTCGAGGAGATCGGGGTCGACGCCCTGCGCCGCTGGGTCGACGACGCCGGACTGCGGGTCAGCAGCCTGTGCCGGGGCGGCTTCCTCACCGCGGCCGACGAGACCACCCGTGCCGCCTCGCTCGACGACAACCGTCGGGCGATCGACGAGACCGCCGCGCTCGGCGCGCCCACGCTGGTGATGGTCGTCGGCGGGATCACGCCGGAGGACAAGGACATCGTTGCGGCCCGTGCGCGGGTCGCCGAGAACATCGCGACGCTGGCCCCGCATGCCGAGCAGGCCGGGGTGACGCTCTCGCTCGAGCCGATGCATCCGATGTTCGCCGCAGATCGCGCCGTGCTCTCCACCCTCGGCCAGGCCCTCGACATTGCCGAATCCACCGGCAGCGACGCCGTCGGCGTCATCGTGGACACCTATCACGTGTGGTGGGACCCGGCGCTCGAGGCGTCGATCGCTCGGGCGGGGGCGAGCGGACGGCTCTTCAGCTACCAGGTGTGCGACTGGAACCTGCCGCTCGCCGCCGAGCCGCTGTTCTCCCGCGGCTACATGGGTGACGGCTTCATCGACTTCCCCTCCATCACCCGCATGGTGAAGGCCGCCGGGTACATCGGGGACATCGAGGTCGAGATCTTCCACGAGGACGTCTGGGCCACCCCCGCGCACGAGGCGATCGGCATCGTGACGGAGCGCTACGAGGAGCTCGTGCTGCCGGAGGCGTGAGGGGTGCGCGCTGCGTCACTCCGACGGATCAGCAGTGGTGGACTTCGTGGCGCACACGCGCGACCTCATTCGTGCAGGACGACGCCCGACCAAGACATCCTTGGCTGCTGAGGTCTTCGCAGAGGTCATTCGCGTTCGCCTCGTCGCGCTGCCACGATGTCCGCCCGCCCGCCCGGGACCGGTAGATCGTGGACGGCTGCGGAGGTGCGCAAGCAGGCTGGAGTTCGTCGGCGCCTGCGGGACACCTCGGAGGGATGGCGCGGGCGTGCGATCACGCTAGCCAGGCGCCCGCACAATGTCGAGGGCGGCAGGGAATGCGGGCCCGCGTCGGGTGGGAGAGCGGCGAGGGAGGTCGGCTGTTCAGCACGGTCGCGTCGATCCGGTCGCCGGGCTGTGCCGCCCGCGCCCAGTCGGAGGCCACCCCCGGGTGCAGGCAGAACTCGATCCATGCAGTGTCCGACGCCGGATCGGGATCGACCAGCGTGTAGCCGCGCTGATGGCACTTCCCCGCCGGGGTCATGAACCACAGACGCAACCAGTAGGTCGGGTAGACCTCGTCGTGCTGACGGGCATGACGCGCGAGGGCCGCGGGGATCTGGAAAAAGCGGTGGCGCAGACGTTTGGGTTCCCACGTCCTGGCGGGCTGGTCTGGGTAGCCGAGCAGTCCCATCCAGGCAGTCATTTCCCTGGCCAGAGCCAGGGTCTGGCACCAGATCCGGTTTTTGCGCGAACGAGTTCAGGGGTAGGTTCCGCAGTCCCATGTCCTTCGCGATGCGGATCCGGTCTTCGCGGCGGGCGCGTCGGCGCTGACGCACTTCGAGGTCCGCCAGCTGACCCTGCATCGCGTTGCCGCGGTTACCGCCGTGACATCAACTCGAGGATGTGGATACAACCCGGTAGTCTTCACCCTGAAGGTGCTCCTTGAACTGCGATGAATTGGACTCTCGACAAGCCCTATTCTTCCAGCTCAGGAGCACCTTCGCTTATCCCACGCCACCCTCCGGACGCCCCCGCCGACGAAAGCGCGAGGCTAACGTCTGGACGGCCGATACCTAGCAAATACGACGGTCAATGCGGCCGACGTAATCAATGCCAGTAGCCACGCCGCGGTATTGCTGGAGAGGATAACTCCCTGTGTCGCGTAAGAGTAGATAATCCACAGTATGACGAACGTGGTGAGGAAGAAACCGAAAATAGCTCCCTTGGAAGTTTTTGTCATGCCCACCTCACTCTAGAACGTTGGGATGGAGGTTCATGAAACGGCGCATACGATTGCGCCTCCGGCCAAGGTTGCTGCGATGCCGGCGGGCCCTCCTGCAACCTTCAGCACGCCCTTGAGGGCTGCAGGCCCCAGGGCTCGAACAATGGTGGAAGCCGCGAGCCCCCACTTGTACGCCCTCATCGCAGTTCCGATCGCGGTCCAGGTGCCGGCAGAAAGTGCGCTGGCAGGGATGCCGAGTGCGCTGAGTGCGACGCACTTCGCGTAGGAGCCAGCGCCTTGGGTCGTCAGGGCCTCGTCGTCGCTTCCCTCAACGGGTGTGTTCAGCTCGGTCGCCATCTGCTGGAATCTATCCAGCTCGTCTCCGTAGCCATCACTCTTGACGGCGCTTTCGTTCACTGTGAACTCGCCGTCGATAACAGGCATGTATCGTGTGAAGAACGTTTCCAACGCGTCGGAAATCTGCTGAGTTGCGGCTTGCGTATCCAGTGCCTCGGAAGGCTGGGCCTGTGCTGCTGACGCGGTTCGCGACAGTGAGAACGGGATGAGTGCGGCGGCGCAGACAGCAGTGAAAGCATTTCTACGAGAGATAAGATTGAGGCCCATGGTCTTACTTCTCCGTCCTGAGAGTGGCGTTCGCTTCGAAGATCCGGCCAACTTGTCATTGGCCTTCTGGGGCCCCTCAAGTACTGGGTGAGTGATAGCCCTCTCTTCGACCATACGGCATAGGTCACACATGTCAAAAATGTGGGTAGTGGCTCCGCTCGATGTCCTGAGTCGCGCCAGCATCTCGGGCTTCTGGCGGTGGGTTCGACATCACGCCACCGCGGGAGTGAAGCGCCCCGGGTTCTGATCTGTCGTGAGACGGTCATGGGCGGGCTCGACGTGGGGCGAGAGAAGAACGCCTCGACCTCCGCGGAGGATCGTTGGTCGAGAAGCGATTCCTGTGGCCGGGACGAACTCTCGGTGGGACCGCAGCGAATGCATCGGATCCGCACGGACTCCGCGCCGACGCCGAGCCGAGCCGGGGCGCGGCGGCGCGGCTCGACTACGCTCTGCCGCCGACCTCGAGGGTGCGGCGGTCGTAGAAAATGTGGGTCGCGCGATCGCGGAGCCGGTGCTCACGCGGCGACGAGGTTCTGTCCGGCTCCCGGTCCTCAGCCTTCTAGGATCGCTAGGTCCCAAGGGGAGATCTGTAGCTCCTCGCCTTGCCCGACGTCGGTTCCAGCCAGGACGGAGGCGCCGGCGACCGGGCTCGGCAGTGATGCCGCGGAGCCCGAGTAGTTCAGGAGGTATGTCAGTTCCCGGCTGCGGCCGTTCTTGCCCCGCCGAACGCCGACGGAGTCGATCTCCCGCGGCCAGTCCCACAAGTCCGGCGGAGCGGAGTGTGCCCGCGAGGACCGTGCGGAGAACCTCAGAGGAGGCCATCGCCCTGAGGTAGGTCGCCGAGCCCTCCCCAGAGCGACGGCTCGAGAGCTCAGGGGCTTCACTGACGTCGAGCTCGCAACCGGTGCGTCGCAGCGTGTGTGCCTCGACATCCCAGCCTTCGACCTGCAGTGTTAGGGCACGCGCGAGGGTGGCTGGCAGGTCGAGGGCGGTACCTACCGCGTCTAGGTCGGCGCCTCGAGCCGTGACTTGCGCGGCAGCGCCGACGTCGATCTCGCCGGCGACGAAGCCGTCCCCACCGCGACCGCGGACTCCACGCTCGCGGAGATCGCGCAGATCCTCGGAGGCAGGGAGAAGCTCGGCGCGCTGTTCGGCGAGAACTCGCTGTTCCAGGACCCGGAGATGCAGAAGATAGGCGAGCAGATTCCCGTCGGCCGGTTCGCGGGGCTGGCAGGGGTCAGCCGCGAGCAGCTTCAGGATTTCCTGGACGCCGTGAACGCTTGCTGAGCGGCAGCGCGGGCACTGGGGAGGTGCTTCGGGCTCAGACCTTTGCAGTGAGCGCCGTGGACTCGCGCAGCAGCACGTCGCCGCGCACATGCATCTCGAGAGGTTCCTCCGGGGCGTCGGCCGCCGTCGTCGCAGTCTCCGCCTCCGCGGGCGAGGTGCCGAGCACCCACTGGACCGCCTGGCGGGCCATGTCGTGCAGCGGCAGCGCGATGGTCGTGAGAGTCGGGTTCGAGTCCTCGCCGTCGGGCACGCCGCCGAAGCCGGCGACGGAGACCTGGCCGGGCACGTCGATCCCACGGCGGCGCAGCTCGCCGAGAGCGCCGAGGGCCATGACGTCCGCCGGGGCGAAGACGCATAGCGGAGCGTCGTCGGTGCTGGCGGCGGTGGCGAGGTGCGCTTCGATCGCCTCGGCCAGCTCGTAGCCGCCGTCCCGGGTCAGCCCTGCCTCGACATTCAGCTCGGGCTCGAAGCCCGCCTCGGTCAGCGCGGCGATGAAACCGCCGGTGCGGTCCGCGGCCGACGGGATGCCGGAGATGCCCTGGACCACGGCGAAGCGGCGGTGGCCCTCGACGATCAGGGCGGTCGCGAGCTCATGTGCGGCCGCGGCGTTGTCGGGCACGATGGTGCGGCCCACGCCCACGGACTGGCCCATGCCCACCACCTTGCCGCCGTTACGGGCGAAGCCCTCCAGCAGGGTGCTGATCGCGGCATCGGAGTCGTTGCCATAGCGGTGCGAGCCCACCAGCACCAGGGCGTCGACCTGCTGGGCGATGAGGGAGCGCAGTGCGCGCACCTCGGTGTCGATCTCGCGGTCGGTCTGCGTGAGCAGCACCTGGGACTGCGAGGCGAACACCTGCTGCTGGACCTCGCGGGCGATGGTCGCGAAGTAGGGGTCGGCGATGTCGTGGACGACGAGGCCGATGAGGCCCGAGCGGGAGCGGGCGAGGGCCTGCGCCTGGGCGTTGGGGACGTACCCGAGCCTCGCGGCAGAGGCCTCGACCCTCTCGGCGACCGCCTTGCCAGGGACGCGGGCGGATCCGTTGAGCACGCGGGACGCTGTGGCCAGGGAGACCCCGGCATCCTGGGCGACGTCGCTGAGACGCACTGCGGCCATCAGGGCTCCTACTTCTCGGGGATGCGGTCGTGACGGGGCGGGGAAACGCTGTCCCGACTCTTGTCAGCATAACGACGCCGTGATCGGCCGACGGAGGATTCGAGCCTTCCGGGGGCGTGACTTTCCTCCTCCTGCCCGTGGACCGGATGTTCCTGCCGTCACGAGACGGCTCAGGCGGAGATGTCCCGCGTGGAGAGGTCCACGGGGTGGCGCGGGGGCTCACCGGCCGCGAGTCGCCGCACCTCCTCCAGGGCGAACTCGCCCATCCGGCGCAGCTCGTTGCCCTGCGAGCCGGCGATGTGCGGGGTGATCGAAACGGTCGGCAGATCCCAGATCGGGTCGTCGGCGGCTAAATCATCATGCACGTCGAGCACGGCGGCGAGCCGGCCGGAGGCGAGCTCCGCGCGCAGGGCGTCGAGGTCCACGAGCGCCGGGCGGGCCGTGTTGACGAACGTGGTCCCGTCGCGCATCAGGGCGAGCAGCTCGCCGCTGACCATGCCGCGCGTGGACGGGAGGTCGGGCGCATGCAGGCTCACCACGTCGCTGCGGGAGTACAGCTCCTCGGGCTCGACCTTGGTCGCGCCCAGAGCCTGGATCTGCTCGGCGCTCGCGAACGGGTCGGTGATCAGCACGTCGAGGTCGAAGCGCTGCAGATGCTCCGCCACCAGCACGCCGATGCGTGAGGCCCCGATGAGGCCGACGACGCCGCCGTAGTTGCCGATCCCCGGGTCTGCTGCGGCGCCGCCGTGCACCTGGTGGTCCGCCCGGTAGCCGGCCTCGCGGGCGTGGGATCGCTTGCCGGCCAGCAGGATCTGGGCGAGCGTGAACTCCGCGACGGGCACCGCGTTCGCCTCGGTCGCCGAGGTCACGGTGATGTCGTCGCGCTCCCACACCGCCTCGGTGGCCACGAAGCGCACGGTGCCCGCGGTGTGCACGATCGCGCGGAGCCGGGGCAGGCGGGCGAGGGTCGTCGCATCGATCCGGGGTGAACCCCAGCCGGTGACCAGGACCTCGACGTCCCGCAGGTCCCCGTCGGAGGCGGAGGCGAGGTCGGGCACCGTGCGGTCGGGATCGATGTCGGCGAGCTGTGCCAGGCGGTCGCGCTGGGCCGCGTCGAACATGCTGTGCTGGAGACCGTCCGGCATCGCGAGCAGGGCCTTCATCGCGTGCCGCCTTCTCCGTCGGTACCGGCGTCGGCGCTGGAGTCGGCGACTGCGGCGGCGATGAGAGCGCGCAGGGTCCCGGCCTCCCCGGCGAGGGCCGCCGGATCATCTCCCGGGAGGAACTCGAGCAGCGCATCGCGGTCCGAGCCCTCGGCGGCGAGCACCGTGAACACCCCGCGCCAGAGGTCCGCCCGCGCGGCGAGGGGGTGGCGCTCGTGCGTGGGCCACCAGGAGAAGACATGGATGGTCGAGGTGCGCGGCAGCACCTGGCGCAGGGTCTCGAGGGCGTCGGCGTCCGGCATGCCCTGGTGAGGCTGCCAGTAGGAGAGCACGGTCGGCCGGTCCATCTCGTCCAGGAGGCGCAGCGTCGAGCCGATCTCGTCGGTCAGCGTGCGGCCATGGAACTCGAGGCCCACATCGATCCCGTGCTCGCTCGCGCGATCGGCGAACTCCTGGATCCGGCGCACGAGCGCGGCACGATCCTGCGCGCCGACGTCGGCCGAGCCGCAGCTGCCCGCCCACACCCGGATGCGGGGCGCGCCGAGTGCCCGCGCCGAGGTGATGACGCCCTCGAGCTCTGCCGAGAACTCCTCGTCGGACCCCTCGAAGCGCAGGTAGGAGCCGTAGGATGCGACGGCGAGGCCCGCCTGCTCGGTGAGCTCGCGGGCGCGGCTCGCAGCGATGGTGTCCCCGGGCGGGACGTGGGCGTCACCTGCCCACTCGATGCACGCGAGGCCGGCGTCGGCGGCGAGCTCGACGACGCGGTCGACCTCGAGGCTGCGGAAGGTGACCGAGCACAGTCCGGGACGGATCATGGTGACTCCTGGTGTCTGCATCGTCAGGTGCCGATACGGTGTGGGCAGAGCCTCCGACGAACGGAAGGCAAGCGTTTGCCCAGAGCGTATCGCGAGCACGAGGAGGTGGGGGCGATGGTCACCGATGCGAGCGGCCCCGGCGGAGAGAGCCCCGATGCTCCGGCCCGCGCCGCGACGACACCGAACGTCCTGCTGCTGGTCACCGACGACCAGGGCGCCTGGGCGCTCGGCTCGCGGATGCCCGAGCTGCGCACCCCGACCCTGGATCGCCTCCAGCGCGAGGGGAGGACCTTCGAGCAGTTCTTCTGCGCCTCCCCGGTGTGCTCCCCGGCGCGGGCCAGCCTGGCCACGGGGCGCATGCCGTCGGCCCATGGCGTGCACGACTGGATCCGGCCCGAGGCCCTGGCGCGCACCGATGCCCCGCTCCGGCCGTTCCGAAGGGACTTCCTGGAGGACCTCCCCGGCGCGGACTCGCTCGGCGCGATGTTCTCCCGCCACGGGTACCGCTGCGGGATGACCGGCAAATGGCACCTCGGCTCCGCGGACCGCCCCGCGGAGGGCTTCGAGTACTGGTACGCCCACCAGCTCGGCGGCGGCCCCTACTACGACGCCCCGATCTGGCAGCAGGCCGACGAGACCGGCATCCCCGCATCCCCTGCGCAGCCCGGCACCGAACCTGCCTACCTCACCGACGCGATCACGCAGCGCGCCCTCGACTTCCTGGGCGCCGCGGCGGCCGACGCCCGACCCTTCTTCCTCCAGGTCAACTGGACCGCCCCGCACGACCCCTGGTTCGACGGCAACCACCCCGCCGAGCTGCTGGACCTCTACGACGACACGGACTTCCCCTCCGTGCCGCAGCCCCCGCCGCACCCATGGTTCGTGCCGGAGAACTTCCCCCGCGCCGTCGCGGACCGCCACGGCGCGCTCGCCGGCTACTGCGCGGCGCTCAGCGGCGTGGACCGCAGCATCGAGGCACTCCTCGCCCAGCTCGAGAGCAGCGGGATGCTGGAGGACACGATCGTGGTCTTCACCTCGGACAACGGCTTCTCCTGCGGCCACCACGGCATCTGGGGCAAAGGCAACGCCACCACCCCGCTGAACCTCTGGGAGCCCTCGATCACCGTGCCGCTGATCATCCGCTGGCCCGGCCACGTTCCCGCGGGAACGTGCGATCGCACCCCGACCTCGGCCACCGGTCTGCTGGAGACCCTGGCCGAGCTCACCGGGGCCGTCCCCCGCGAGGACCCGCTGCGGGCGGGACGATCGTTCGCCGCGCGCGTCCTGGACAGGCGGCCCTCGGCGGACGGACGGGGCGGCCCGGCGACGGGTGACGAGCCGATCGTCATCCACGACGAGTACGGCGCCCACCGCATGATCCGCACCGACGGCTGGAAGCTCGTGGTGCGCCGCGAGGGCCCCACCGAGCTCTACGACCTCGAGGAGGATCCCGGCGAGGAGCGCGACCTCTCCCGCGAGGCGGCGCACGCCGGCCGGCGTCGCGCGCTGGAGGATGATCTGCAGTCCTGGTTCGCGGCCCACGAGACGCCTGCGCTGAGCGGCTGGGGAACCGCGGTCGACGGTGCCGGCCAGCGGCGACCCTTGGGTCGCCCCGGGTGACGGCACGACGACACCGGACCGCGCCCGGTGCCCGTCGCCCGTCGCACCGACCACCCGCGGATCACCGCACAAGGACCCGGATCCTCTGCAAGGAGCACTTCTGATGCCCACCGCCCCCCACACCCGGCCGAACATCCTGCTCATCGTCTCCGACGACCACGGCTACGCCGACCGTTCCGCCCGTGGCAGCGCCGACGCCCGCACCCCGAACCTGGACCGCCTGGCGGCCACGGGCACCACGTTCGAGAACGGGTACGTCACCGCTCCGATCTGCTCGCCATCCCGAGCCGGCCTCATCGCGGGCGCGTACCAGCAGCGCTGGGGTGCGCAGTGGTTCGACACCTCGGCGTTCCCGCCGGCGCAGCGGCCGGTCATGCCCGAGATCCTCGGGGAGGCTGGATACCGCACCGGGTACTTCGGAAAGGTGCACTACGGGCCGGAGCGACCCGGTGATCGTGCCTGCCCCGACCAGCACGGCTTCGACCGGTCGCTGTACGGGCTGGCGGGGCTCAGCATGGGGCGCCTGCACTACCTGCACCACTCCGAGCAGGCGCAGGAGGAGTACGGCGAGGCCGCCTCGCGACACGGGGTGAGCCCGCTGTTCGAGAACGGCCGCGAGGTGGACTGCGAGCAGCACCTGACGGTGGAGTTCACCGAGCGGGCGATCGACTTCATGGGGGACGGGGCGCAGGCGAGCGACGGAGACCCGGAGGGCGCGGGGGAGGACCCCTTCTTCTGCATGGTCGCCTACAACGCCGTGCACAACTTCGCCTGGCAGCTGCCGCAGGACGAGCTCGACGCCCGCGCCCTGCCCGCCCACGACGACTTCGACCCCGCCGCCGCGGAGTACGTGGACTGGTACGACGGGGCGATCTCCCCGCGCCTCGAGCACGGCCGCGACTACTACCTCGCCCAGCTCGAGATCATGGATCGCGAGATCGGCCGGATGCTCGACCACCTCGAGGACACCGGGCAGCGGGAGAGCACGCTCGTGGTCTACCTGACCGACAACGGAGGTTCCACCTGCAACTACGGGGACAACGCCCCGCTCACGGGGACCAAGTACAGCCTCTTCGAGGGTGGGGTGCGGGTGCCGTTCCTGGTCTCCCGGCCCGGTACCGTGCCGTCGGGCGAGCACTCCGCGGCGCTGGTCTCCGCGCTCGACCTGCTGCCGACGTTCGCGGCAGCAGCCGGGGCGTCGCTGCCGGTGGGCACCCCGGTGGACGGGATCGATCTGCGCCGGGTGTGGGAGGCGGCCGGAGGGGCGCGCCGGGTCGAGGCCGGGCACGAGGCGCTGCACTTCGACACCGGCTTCCAATGGGCCGTGCGCACCCCGAACTGGAAGTTGCGCTGGGTCGATGCGAGCACCGGGCACCGCGAGCACCTGCTCGCGGTCGAGCACACCGACATCGGCGCCGGGCTCACGCTGGTGCCCCTCGGCGACGGGATCACCGACGAGTCACCGCAGGCCGACGTCGCCGCGCAGCACCCGGAGGTCGTCGACGAGCTGACCGCCCTGCATGAGCAGTGGGCGGCGGGGCTCGCGTCCGCCTGACCGCCCTGCGCGAGCAGTGGGTGGCCCAGCTCGCGTCGGCCTGATCGGTGGCCTGGTCGTCGGCCTGACCTTGCTCAGCCGCGGCCGAGCAGCGTGCCCATTGGGACGAAGTCGGAGAACTCGGCATCCAGCGCCGTGGCCTGATCCGCGGGAGCCCCGTCGTCCGCCCCCGTGGAGCCCTCCGTGTGCTCAGGGTGTTCGATGTGCTCGGGCGAGGTGCCGATCCCGGCGCTGAGCATCGTGGCGAGCTCGCGCGCGGCCCGGCGCACGCGCACCGCGAGCGGCTGCTCATCGGCCTGGCCCTCGGTGTCGGCACCGAAATCGGCCGACGCCGCGAACACGACCGTCGGCACGACCTCCGCCTTGAGGTACCCGAACATGGGGCGGATCGCGTAGTCGATCGCGAGGGAGTGTCGCGCGGTGCCCGCGGTCGCGCCGAGCAGCACCGGCTTGTTCTTCCAGACCTCGATGTCGATCGCGTCGAAGAACATCTTGAACAGACCCGAGGGGCCGACGTTGAACACCGGGGTCACCGCGATGACCGCGTCAGCGGCGCGCACAGCCTCGATCACCATCGACAGGCGCTCGTTCGGGAAGCGGGTGAGCAGGGCGTCGGTGATGTCGTGCGCGTACTCGCGCAGCTCCACCGTGGTCACGTCCACGTCCACGTCCACGTCCACGTCCACGTCCACGGCTGTGCCGTCGGCGGGCGCGGCGGCGCCGTCGGCGGTGCGCTCACGACCGATCGCGGCGGCGGCCCACCTCTCACGACCGAGAGCGGTGGCGGCGGCCCGGGAGAGCTGATCGGTGAGCATGCGGGTCGAGCTGGGGGTGGAGAGCCCGGCGGACAGGGCGACCAGGCGGACGGTATCGGTCATGGGGTGATCCTCTCAGGGAGCGGGACGACGACGAGGGCGGCGTGGAGCCGGCACGGTGTCGTCGGTGTCAGCGGGGCGGAACGGGTGGACTGGCGCTGGGGACCAGGTCTGGCTGCGTCAGCGGGGCAAAGTTGGGGGAATGTCGGGTGGATTCCCCCAACTTTGCCCCGCTCGCCGGGTCAGCGGCGGGTGGTGCCGGCGTCCTCGGCGCGCAGGCCCGTCCAGTTGTCGCCGGTCTCGAACTTGTAGGCGTCGTCGAAGGAGCCGCGCTCGGCTTCGGCGGCGGCGACCCGTGCTGCGTGGGTGGGCGCCTCGGGGACGTCGGCCGGCTTGCGGGCTTCGAGCTCGCGGCGCAGCACCGGGACCACCTCAGTGCCCAACAGCTCGATCTGCTCCAGGACCGTCTTCTGCGGGAGCCCCGCATGGTCCATGAGGAACATCTGGCGCTGGTAGTCGCCGACGTTGTCCGCCATGGTCAGGTAGCGCTCGACGACCTGCTCGGGGGAGCCGACGGTGAGCGGGGTCCGCGCGGTGAAGTCCTCCATCGAGGGGCCGCCGCCGTAGACCGGGGCGTTGTCGAAGTAGGGGCGGAACTCGGTGATGGCGTCCTGGGAGTTCTTGCGCATGAACGCCTGGCCGCCGAGGCCCACGTACGCCTGACGGGCCGTGCCGTGGCCGTAGTGCTCGAAGCGCTCGCGGTACAGCTGCACCATCTGCGCGGTGTGGCTCATGGGCCAGAAGATGTTGTTGTGCAGGAAGCCGTCGCCGTAGTACGCGGCCTGCTCGGCGATCTGCGGGGAGCGGATCGAGCCGTGCCACACGAAGGGCGCGACGCCGTCCAGCGGGCGCGGGGTCGAGGTGAACTGCTGCAGCGGGGTGCGGAAGCTGCCCTCCCAGTCCACGACGTCCTCGGTCCAGAGCCGGCGCAGCAGGTCGTAGTTCTCGATCGCGATCTCGACGCCCTTGCGGATGTCCTGGCCGAACCACGGGTAGACGGGGCCGGTGTAGCCGCGGCCCATCACGAGGTCGATGCGGCCGCCGGTGAGGTGCTGCAGCATCGCGTAGTCCTCGGCGATCTTCACCGGGTCGTTGGTGGTGATCAGCGTGGTCGCGGTGGAGAGGATCAGATCGGTGGTCTGTGCGCCGATGTAGGCCAGCGTGGTGGTCGGGGAGGACGTCACGAACGGCGGGTTGTGGTGCTCGCCGATCGCGAACACGTCCAGACCCACCTGCTCGGCGAGCTTCGCCTGCTCGACCATGCCCTTCAGGCGCTCGTTCTCGGTGGGCACCTTCCCGGTGGTGGGGTCCGGCGTGATGTCGGCGATGGTGAAGATTCCGAACTGCATGGCAGCACTCCTTGGGCGGTCGTGGAATATAGTTCAATAATAAACTACTTTCGGACGGGGCGCAAGCAACAGGCGTGCGGCACCGGTCACCGTGGGGCTGCGGTCGCCGAGGGGCACCGGTCACCGCCGGGCTGCGGGCGCCGTCGGGCGCGGGTCAGGACGGGGCCTATCCTGTGGCGGACGAAGGGAACAGGCCATGACCGGTGCGTTCGAACGCTGCAAGGTGCGCTGAGGATGGCGGTCTCGCTGCTGCTCGCCGTCGCCGGCGCGATCCTCATGGGGCTCGCGGCCGTCGCCCAGGCGGCCGCGGCACGACGCGTGAGCGGCCCCGGTGTGCTGATCCATCCGCTGTACGTCGCCGGGCTCGGGATGGACTTCACCGGCTGGCTGCTGTCCCTCGTGGCCATGCGCCACGAGTCCCTCATGGTGGTGCAGACGGTCCTGGCCGGGTCCCTCATCATCACCGTCGTCGTCGCCCGTCTCGTGCTGTCGATCCCGCTCCCGCCCCCGGCGATCCTCGCGGTGCTGGCGCTGAGCGGCGCCGTCGCGGTCGTCTCCGTGGCCGGGATGCCCGGGCCGCCCGGTCCCGCGCCCGCCGGCGCCGCCCCCGTCGCAGCGCTCGCCCTGGCGGCGACCCTGGTCCTGTGCGTGCTGCTGCGTCGCGCCGGCGTCGCGCCGCAGGCGATCCTCGCCGGCCTGGGCTACGCGGGCACGGCGATCTGCGCCCGGGCGGTCGAGTCCGGGACTCTGACGCAGATCCTCGCGTCCCCGCTGGCCTGGTGCGGCGCCGCCTTCGGCATCGTCGGCACCGTGATGTTCGCCCGCGCGCTGCAGGCCTCCCCGGACGCTGCAGCGCCGGCGACGGCCTGGCTGTGGGTGATCGAGGTGATCGTCCCCACCGGGGTGGGCCTCGGACTGCTCGGGGACCGGTTGCGTCCGGGCTGGGAAGCGGCTGCGATGATCGCGCTCGCCGCGGCGCTGGCGTCGGCCGTGGTGCTCTCCCGGCAGTCCGCCGCGGTCGAGGCGGTGCCTCCCGTCAGGGCTGCCGGGGACGCACGAACGGGAAGGTGAGGATGTCGCGGATCGTGGTGTCGGTCAGCAGCATCACCAGACGGTCCATCCCGATCCCCAGCCCGCCGGCGGGAGGCATGCCCGCCTCGAGGGCGCGCAGGAAGTCCTCGTCGATCTCCATCGCCTCCGGGTCCCCGGCGGCGGCCTTCAGCGACTGGGCGGTGAAGCGCTCGCGCTGGTCGATGGGGTCGGTCAGCTCCGAATAGGCGGTACCGATCTCCATCCCGCACGCCACCAGGTCCCAGCGCTCCACGAGCCCTGGCCGGGTGCGATGCGGGGCGGTGAGCGGGGAGGTCTCCGCGGGGAAGTCGGTGTAGAAGGTGGGCCGGATCGTCTGCGGCTCCACCAGCTCCCCGTACAGCTCCTCGAGCACGGCCCCGGGCCCCATGTCCCCGCGCAGCGGCACCTCGTGGGCGGCGGCCAGGGCGGTCAGCTCGTCGATGTCGGTCTCCACGTCGACCCGTCGGCCCACCGCCTGCGAGACCGCCTCGGCCATCGGGATCGCCGGCCACGGGCCGGAGACGTCGGTGAGCAGCGCCTGCAGCCGATCGCCCGGATCGGTGCCGACGGGTTCTGCCGTGCGCACGTCCCGCAGCGGCAGCACCTCCGCTCCGTAGAGGCTTCGTGCGGCGGCCTTGACGAGCCGCTCGGTGAGCCGGCGCATGTCCGTGTAGTCCTGGAACGGCCAGTACGTCTCCAGCGACGTGAACTCCGGATTGTGGGTCGCGTCGGCCCCTTCGTTGCGGAAGTTCCGGCCGATCTCGAAGATCGGTCCGAGCCCGCCCACCAGCAGTCGTTTGAGCGCCAGCTCCGGGGCGATGCGCAAGCTGAGATCGAGGTCGTAGGCGTTGATGTGGGTGCTGAAGGGTCGGGCGTTGGCCCCGCCGTGCACCGACTGCAGGATCGGGGTCTCGACCTCCTGGGCGCCCTCGCGCAGCAGCTGCTCCCGCACCGCGGTCAGCACGGTGGAGCGCGCGCGGAGCAGCCCGGCCCCGCGCGGGTGCACCACGAGGTCCAGCGAGCGCTGTCGCAGGCGGGAATCGGGATCGACCAGGCCGTCGAAGGGCACCGGGTGCAGCGCCTTCGCGGCCATCGCCCAGCTGTCGACGAGCAGCGAGGGGGTGCCGCGGCGCGAGTGCCCCGGACGCCCGGTGAGGTGCACCAGGTCGCCGAGGTCCACCGTGCGGCGCCAGAGATCGAGCGGTCCGGGTCCCGTCGACGCCTCGTCCAGGATGATCTGCAGGCTCTCGCGGCCCGCGCAGAGATCCGCGAAGACCACCGCGCCGTGCTCGCGCACATGCCGGACCCGACCCGCCACGATGATCTCGTCGTCCGGATCCCCTGCGTGCACGGCGGCGACCGCCGCGGGGAACGGCAGCGGCTGCGGCAGGCCGACGGGATAGGGCGCCATGCCGGCCTGCCGCAGCCGCTCCAGGTGCTCGAGGCGATGCGTGAACTGCTCCGAGCGGCGCAGCAGCGGCAGCTCGACGGCCTGCCGGGAGTTCGCGGCGTCGGCCCGCGTGCGCTCGAGCAGTTCCGCGGGGAGCTGCTGCTCGAGCGGGGTGCCGGCGCCCCACAGCGGGGCGAAGCCCTCCAGGGCCATCGCGGCCAGCGCGGAGGTCGGGAGCGCGGTGAGCGAATCGACCAGGAGATAGCGGGGCACCCAGTGCGGCTGATACTTCGCGTTGGACCGGGCGAGACGTTCGAGCTGGAACCAGCGGTCGGCGCGGGAGAGCAGCAGCGAGCCGATCCGCACGCCGGGACCCGCGTCGACGGCATCCGCCTCGACGAGCACATGGCGGAACATGGCGAAGTTCAGCGACACGCGGCGCACGCCCAGCTCCGGTGCCTGCGCCATGAGCTCGGCGATCATCAGCTCGGTCGCGCCGCCCGGGGCGCCGGGGGAGCGGCGCATGACGTCCAGGGACAGTCCGCTGCGGCCCCAGGGGACGAAGCTCAGCAGCGCCTTCCAGCCGCCGCCGGCCTGATCTGGGTCCTCGGGGTTCTGGGGGTCCTCGGGATCCTGGGGGATCTCGGCGGTGACGAGCAGGCAGTCCGCGTCGGCCGGATCCCCGAGGCGGGACAGCGCCATCGAGAAGCCGCGCTCCTCCCCGCCCTCGCGCCAGGAGTCGGCGAGCTCGACCAGCCGTGAGCGCTCCTGCTCGCTGAGAGAGCCATGGCGACGCACCTGGACCACCAGGCCCGCGCGGCGCGCATGCTGGACCGCGCGGCGCACCGGGGTCATCGCGGGGGTGGACAGGCGGAACTCCTCCGGGCGCAGCACCGCCTCATCGCCCATCCGCACCGCGATCATGCCGTGCTCGGTCCATCGCCGGGCCGCCTCCTCCGACGCGGAGAGGACCGCCGGGGTCCACCCGTGGGTGCGGCATTCGGTGATGAAGGCGCCCATCGCCTCGTGGTCGCGGGTGCTCGGGCCGACGGGATCGCCGGCGGCCATCGCGACCCCGCCGAGGCGCCGGAAGGCGACCATCGAGGTGTCCCCGGCCGTGGCCACCAGCTCCTTGTCGCGGCGCGTCGCGAAGTAGCTCAGGGAGTCGCGGTCCCCGTCGTGCAGCAGCAGGGCACGGAGGGTCACCTCCTGGTCCGGGGTGCGCACGGTGCGGCGCGGGGCGGCACGGAGGAACGTCCACGCGGTGGCGGCCAGGGTGAGCCCGGTCAGCGTGGAGGCGGTCCAGCCCAGGCCCGGGGGTGCCGCCCCGGCGGGATGCCCGCCCACCAGCCCCAGGCTGTGGCCCAGGGACCAGACGAGCACCGTGGCATCGACGCCCAGCTCCTCGTGGGTGAGGGCGATCCACAGCGCGGTGACGCCCACGGTGAGCGCCGAGCCGACGGCCAGCACCAGCAGGGCCAGCCACCGGGAGCCGTGCGGCATCCGGGCCGGGAACCGGTCGCGCAGCCTCCACAGCAGCACCAGCACCATGATTGCCACCACGGGGCTCAGACCATTCGCGACGACCATCGTCCAGAGCGGCACCGGATGCCTGATCGTGGAGGGGTCCAGGCCCAGCATCTGCACGAGGTCGATCACCGAGAGCACGGCGCCGAGGACCTGCAGCCCCGCGAGGGCTGCCAGCGCCAGACGCTTGCGCCGCTGCATCCCTCCGGCGAGGAGCGCCAGCAGCACCACGGACGCGAACGACGGGGCGACCGGGACGTTCAGGGCCGAGAACAGCAGGTCGGCGACCGACGGCGAGCGTCGGCCGAAGCCCGTGAACAGCATCGAGACCACGCTCAGGGCCGCGGCGAGGAGGAGCGCCCCGGTGACGAGGCGGGCGATGCGCTCGTGACGGATCACGGCGGGCGTGCGGGGATCCCCAGCGCTCATCCCAGGTCCTTCCGAGGTCGTCCCGACACCGTCCCGAGGAGTTCGCCGGGAATGGGAGTAGCGTACGGCCCCTGCGAGGAGGAAGCAGATGGGTGTGGGCGCGTTCGACCTGATGGGACTGGGGACCGCGGTCACCGCCACGGTGATCACGGCGATCGTCTTCGCCCTCGCGGTGCTGAGAGTTCCGCGTGCGCGGCACCCCCACCTGGCACAGGTCGTCGCCCTCGTGCTCGTGAGCTCGCTGGTGCTGGTCACCGCCGCGCTGTGGATCAACCGGGCCACGGGCACCGTGAGCAGCTGGGAGTTCCTGGCGCAGGGACCCGGGGAGCTCTCGGTCCAGGCGCAGGACGGGGCGCCCGCGCAGCGAGGGGCCGACGGAGAGGATCGCGACGAGCTCGCCGCGCTCGAGGCCGCGCAGTCAGCGCCCGCGACCTCGCTCCAGCGCGATCCGTTGGACGACAAGGCGCTCACGGGGCTGCGCAGCACCACGCACGGCCAGTGGATCACCGTCACGATCCCTGCCCCCGGCATCGCGACGACCGAGGCGATGGTCCATCTGCCCGCCGGCTACCTGCAGCATCCACAGCGGCGCTACCCCGTGATCGTCGCGCTCAGCGGGATCCCCGGCGGTCCCAGCACCTTCCGGCGCTCGTTCGAGCTCGGGCGCGACATGGACAGGGCCGCATCGCACGGGGAGCTCGGCGAGGCGATCGTCGTCGCCCCGACCCCGTATCCCGGGACCTACGACACCGAATGCGTGGATGCCGACCCCTCCACCGACCCCGCCACCGGACCCTCTTCGCAGGGCAGCGACGGTCAGTACGAGACCTACCTCGCCGAGGTCGTCCCGGACTGGGTGCGCACGCATCTGCGCACCGTGGGCCACCCGGAGGCCTGGGCGAGCTTCGGCTACAGCGCCGGCGGCTGGTGCGCGAACATGCTCGCCCTGCGCCACCCCGACCTCTTCGCCAGCGCGATCTCCCTGGCCGGCTACTACCAGCCGCTCTACGCGAGCGGGCAGCAGTGGAGACCGGACGACGACCCCCGCTATGACCTCCCCGCCCTCGCCGCCGAGGAGGCTCCGGCCGTGCGCCTGTGGTTCTTCTACGGCGCGGACGACCCGCTGCCCCATCCCTCGCTCGCCCAGATGCAGCAGGCGGTGCGAGCGCCCACCTCCCTCACCGTGGCCAGCACTCCCCGGGGCGGGCATACGGCCTCGCTGTGGGTCGAGGTGACCCCCGCGGCGCTGCGCTGGCTGGGGAGCAGCTCCCCGGGGTTCGCCCCCGCACCGACTCCCTGAGCGGGTCGGGGAGAACGGCTCCGCGCTGTCAGGCGCCGGTGGCAGGATGGTGAACCATGACATCCGAGAGCATCGAAGCCCTGTTGGACGCGACCCGGTTGGCCGGGCTGGAGACCACCGAGGGAGGCAGGATCCTCGCGAAGGTCTCCTCCCCGAACGCCAAGGGCACCGCCTACCGCAGCGCGCTCGTGGAGCTCGAGGGAGACCGTATCCTGCCGCTGACCCGCGGTGACGCCTCCATCGGGGCGGTCGCCGCCGCCGAGGACGGCACCACCTTCTTCACCGCCAAGCGGGTGGGAGAGGACGGCTCCGAGGCCGACGCGTCGGGGGATGCCCAGCTGTGGGCGCTGCCCGTGCGGGGCGAGGCGCGCGAGCTCGCCGCTCGTCCCGGCGGCTTCGGCGCGCTCCACCTGGCCGGCGGCCACCTTCTCGCCGAGCTCGAGGTCCACTCCCAGGCGGCCGACGAGATCGAGCACGCGCGTCTGAGCGCGGCACGGGAGACCGCGAAGGTGACCGCAGCCTTCCACGCCGCCTTCCCCACCCGGTACTGGGATCAGGATCTGGGGCCGACGCGCACCGTCCTCGCCCTCGCCGCTCTGCCCGAGGACCTCGACTGGGCCGAGGCCACGGAGCCCACCGGATCGGCGACCGCCGACTCCGCCACCGGATCTGCCACCCAGCCCGCCGACGGATCTGCCGCCGATCCCGCCGACGGATCTGCCACTGGATCCGCCACCGACCCCGCCACCGGATCCGCCGACGACGGGCCCCGCGCGCAGGTGCTGCACTTCCGCCACGTCGAGATGCCGCCGGGTCGGCTCGTCGGCTGGACCGTCGACCGCATCGGATCGAGAGCCCTGGTGGCGATGTCGGATTCCCGCGGCGACCTGGTCGCCGCCCCCGATCTCTACCTCCTCGACCTCATCGGCGCCCAGCCTCCGCGCCTCCTGCGCGAGGCCACGGCGGAGGTCGAGTACGGCCCCGGCGAGTTCAGCCCGGACGGCACCAGGGCGCTGATCGGACGCCAGCAGATCTGGACCCAGCACGCGAGCCTCTCGGCCTCGGTCGAGCTGCTGGACCTGAGCGACGGGACCACGACCACGGTGTGGCCCGAGCTGGACCACTGGGTCGATCCGGTGTGGCTGGACGACACGACGCTGATCGCGACCAGTGATGACCACGGCCGCGGCTCCGTGTGGATCGGCGGGGTCGACGACCCGACACCGCGACGCCTCGCCGGCGGCCCGGAGCAGGATCTGGCGTTCTCGTCGGCATCGGTCGCCGGGGGAGCAGTCATCGCGTCGGCCTCCGGGATCGACGTGGCGCCCTTCCCGGTGCGCATCGACCCGGCGACCGGGGTTGTCGAGGAGCTGCCGAACCCGGCCGCCTCCCTGGCCTCCGCCGGCACGCTCACCGAGATCATCGCGACCGCCGAGGACGGCACCGACCTGCGCGCCTGGCTGCGCGTCCCCGAGGGCGAGGGCCCGCACCCGCTGGTGGTCTTCGCCCACGGCGGCCCCTGGGGATCCTGGAACGCCTGGACCTACCGCTGGAACCCGAACCCCTTTGTGGCCGCCGGCTACGCCGTGCTGCTGCCGGACCCCGCGATCTCCACCGGCTACGGCCAGGCGATGATCGACCGCGGCCAGCACGAGCTGGGCGGCGCCCCGTTCACCGACATCATGGCGCTGACGGACGCGGCCGTGGAGCGGACGGACATCGACGCCGAGCGCACCGCCTTCGCCGGCGGCTCCTACGGCGGCTACATGGCCAACTGGGTGGCCGGGCACACCGGCGACCGCTTCCGCTGCATCGTCACGCACGCCTCGCTGTGGGACACCGAGTCGATGGGTCACACCACCGACAATGCGGGCTGGGAGCGGTCGATGCGGGACCAGAACCAGCAGTACAACCCCAAGGACTACGTGGGGGACATCGTCGCCCCGATGCTCGTGATCCACGGCGACCGCGACTACCGGGTGCCGATCGCCCAGGGCCACGCCCTCTGGTACGACCTGCACGAGTTCTCGGCGACCCCGCGCGACGCCGACGGACGCACCCGGCACCGCTACCTGTACTTCCCCGACGAGGGCCACTGGATCCAGGGCCGCGGGAACGCACAGGTCTGGTACGAGACCTTCCTCGGGTTCCTCGACGAGCACGTGCGCGGGGTGGCCTGGGAGCGACCGGCGACTCTCGGCTGAGGTGCGCCGAAGCGACCCGAAGCGACCCGAGGCGGCCCGGGTCGGCCCGGGGCGACCCGAGGCGACCCGAGGCGGCCCGAGGTGGCCCGGGTCGACCCGTCCCGTGGGCAGCTGGGCGGCGATGCCAGGACACGCACGGCGAATCCACTGAAATGTCCCGTGGGCGGGACGTATCGGTGGATTCGCTCGGCGAGTCGTGGGGCGGGTTGAGCGTCGGGTCGTGGGGCGGGCCTCTCGTGCGCTGGCCAGGGGGTCTTGCGGTGCATCACGTCGACCTCAGCTCGGAGCTAACATTCGACCGCCGTCGGGTCCTCGAGCGCGGTCAGGTCCTCGACTGCCGTCGGCCCCTCAGACGCGGTCGGGCTCCTGGAGCTCGACGATCGGCTCGCTCGAGCCGCTCAGCAGCTTCGAGACGGGGCAGCGGGCATGGGCGGCCTCGAGGAGCGGCTGCGCCTCGTCGGCCGCCATCTCGTCGATCGTGACGAGAGCGCGGGGCGCGAAACGGTAACCGCCCGACGGGTCGCGGTGCAGGCCCACCTCGACGCTCACATGGCTCTCGTGGGGCAGGCCCCGCTCCGCGAGGACCACGCGCAGGGTCTCACCGAGGCACGTGCTCCAGGCCATGGCGAGGAACTGCTCGGGGTTGAACCCGCGTGCCGGTGCCGTCGGCCCGCCCGTGGGGAGCAGGGCCTCGGGGGTCGGGGCGGCTCCTTCCGGAAGCTCGGCGGAGGGGACCTCTGGCGCGAGAGTGGCGGGACCCTCGTGCACGCGCACCTGTCCCGACGTGCCGTCGACGTTGTCCACGCGGGCCGTGTACAAGGCGCCGGATGAGGGGTCGCGCGGAGAGGATGTCGAGGGCTGCACCATGGCTCCAGGCTAGTGGGGAGTCGGATCGCGGGAGATCACGCCACCTGGTCCGACGGCGCGAGCCAGGTGTTGCACTGGGAGACGTCGCCGTCCGATTCCAGTCCGACCTTCAGCCAGCGCACGCGGGACGCCGGCTCGAGGCTGTGCGGCTCGTCCTCCGTGGGCCAGGTCGACTCATCGAGCAGCGTCTCGATCATCTCCGGGGTGGGCTGCGCGGCCGCGGGGACCTGCATGGTGGAGGCCGCCGCGAGGCAGCGCATCTGCAGGTTGTAGCGGCGCCAGGCCTCGTCAGCAC
The DNA here is from genome assembly GCF_052379725.1 of Brachybacterium sp. 107. Classification (NCBI taxonomy): domain Bacteria; kingdom Bacillati; phylum Actinomycetota; class Actinomycetes; order Micrococcales; family Dermabacteraceae; genus Brachybacterium; species Brachybacterium sp. 107. The sequence continues at coordinate 37,874 of NZ_JBQSYW010000010.1, forward strand.
GCTCCGGATCGTCCGCGAGCTTCTCGTCGAGCGCGTTGAAGTAGAACGCCAGCGAGCTGTTCCAGGTCACCGTGTTCATGTACAGGCACGACAGGTCCCACACATAGGCGCCCGGCACCGCGGCCGAGTCGGTCTGCTCGGCTCCCGTGCCGTAGCCCGCGGGCCAGTAGATGGTGAAGTCGAGGTTGCACACCCGCGGGAAGTCCTCCTCGAAGGTGTCCGGCTCGCAGGGGGAGCTGGGGATGTCCGGGTAGGTGTAGACCTGGACCGTCGGTTCGTCCCAGGGCAGCCCGCGGTCGGAGTTCGCGCTGGACCACAGGAAGTCCAGGCAGTCGTTGGCGGCGTCGAGGGTGGCCTGCAGCTCCTCCACGGTCTGCTCGACCGGGGTCTCGGGGATCTCGCAGGTGCTGACATCGGGCAGGGAGCCGGTGGTCAGCGGGTTGTTGGCCATGACCGCCCACACGTCGTCGGCATCGCCGTCCACGGTGTCGAGCGGGGAGATCCCCACGAACGTCGAGTCCGCCGGGTCGGTCGAGAAGTCGGTCTCCGCGGGCTGCGTCGAGGTCGATTCGGGGTCCGACGGGGCTGCTACGGAGGGGTTCGTCCCGCCGCTGCGCTGGAGGGTCAGGTAGAGGACGCCTCCGCCGATCACGAGCAGCAGCATGGCGATGCAGCCGAACGCCACCGCGATCAGTGCCCAACGGCGCCCAGGAGAGGACGGACGGCCCGGTGCCTGTGGACCGCTGGGGTCGACAGCGCCCGGCGGGCCGCCCAGACCTGTCGAGCCGCCCTGACCTGTCGGGCCGCCCTGACCTGTCGGGCCGCCCTGACCTGTCGGGCCGCCGGGACCTGTCGGGCTGCCCGGACCGCCTTGCGGGGAGGTGCCGAACTGTCCGTTGGACTGCGGAGCAGGGGACGAGGCGTTGTACGGGGAGGCGCCGGAGCGAGCGTTCAGGTGGGGCTGGTCCGCTCTCCACGCCTGATGGGTGGCGTCGGGGTCGGCGCCCTGTGCTCCCCAGCCCTGCGGTCGATCACGGTTGTCGCCCCCGTACCCCGGAGGGCCGTCATGCGGCGCGCCGTCCCCTGTGCCCGACATGCGCTCCCCCTTGCGTTCCCCGGCCGTTGCAGCTCGCAGGATATCCGGGGAGGACGGAGCGAGCGGGGGAACAGTGGGCTCGGCGTCGCGGATCGACCAGTGCCGACGGCCCTGAGGCATGTGGGACGGGCATGGCGGTGCCGCTGACGTGGGCTTTCGCCGGTCTCGACGCCGGAGGTCCCGATGCGGTCACGAGGTGGCGCCCGTCGGCCGCGAGGACGGAGCGTGCGCGCCTCCTTGACAAAAGATCGAACGCACGTTCGACTGTGCGGTATGCGATGGAGTGGACAGGCGATCGACGACGAGCAGCGCTCCCAGGCCCTCCTCGGGATGAAGGGACTGGTGCGCAGCGTGCGCACTCCCGAGTTCCAGGGCGTCACCTTCCACGAGGTGACGGCGAAATCTGCGCTGAACCGGGTGCCCGCCTCGAGCTCGATGCCGTTCCAGTGGAGCGTCAATCCGTATCGCGGCTGCTCCCACGCCTGCGTCTACTGCTTCGCCCGCAGCACGCACACCTATCTCGACCTCGACGCGGGCGCCGACTTCGATCAGCAGGTCATCGTGAAGGTCAACGTCGCCGAGGTGCTGCGCGCCGAGCTCGCCAAGCGCTCCTGGAGCCGCGAACTCGTGGCACTGGGCACCAACACCGATCCGTATCAGCGCGCCGAAGGGCGCTACGGGCTCATGCCCGGGATCATCTCCGCCCTCGCCGACAGCGGCACGCCGATCTCGATCCTCACCAAGGGCACCCTGCTGCGGCGGGACCTCCCGCTCCTGACGACGGCCGCGCAGCGGGTCCCGGTGGACCTCTCGATGTCGATCGCCGTCTTCGACGACGACCTGCAGAAGGCGATCGAGCCGGGCACCCCGACCACCGCCGCGCGGCTCGCGACCGTGCGCGCCGCGGCCGACGCCGGCTTCCGCGTCACCGTGTTCCTCATGCCGATCATGCCGTGGCTGACCGACTCCGACGCCCAGCTCGACGAAGCCCTCGCGCAGATCGCCGCGGCTGGTGCGGAGCGCGTCGTCTTCGGGGCGCTGCACCTGCGGCCGGGCGCGAAGGAGTGGTTCCTCCAGTGGATCGAGCGGGAGCATCCCGAGCTCGCCACCGGATATCAGCGCTTCTACGGCCGGGAGTCCTATGCACCGGCGAGCTATCGCAAGAACCTGTCCCAGCGGGTGCGGCCGCTGCTGCAGCGCCACGGCCTGGACATCCACGAGGACGAGGACCAGCCCGAGCAACGACGGGCCGCCGCTGGCAGAGCCGCCCGGGCCGGCAGGGTGCGGCCCGCCCCGGCCGCACTCGACCTGGTCCCGCAGCCGTCACTGTTCTGACGAGCACGGCTGTGCGGAGAGGCGCGGCTGTGCTGAGTGGTGCGACTGTTCGGAATCTAGCGGATGCAGAAATGCCCCCACCAGCAGGTGAGGGGCATTTCTTCGGCGGAGGATAGGGGATTTGAACCCCTGAGGGCGTTAACCCAACACGCGTTCCAGGCGTGCGCCATAGGCCGCTAGGCGAATCCTCCAGCGCTCGTAAGAGCAGGCATCAGCGTACCCGACACCCAGGGGTGGTGCGAACCGAGCGGGCGCAGGTCACACTCGCTCCTATTCAGGGCTCCAGCTCCTTGAGCTCGACCAGTCGCAGGTCGTACTGATCTGTGCCCAGGGCGGTACGCAGCGGCGCCTCGTGGGACGAGCCGACGACGAACAGCACCCGTCCGCTGGGGACGGCACCCGTCGCCGACCGCAGGCGCGCCGCGATCGCCAGGTTCCTCGCGCGCCAGTTCGCCAGCATCACCCGTCGCAGCCGCGGGGTGCCCTCTCCGCCCACGAGGCGCTCCGAGCTCTCCAGACGTTCGGTCGTGGCCCGCACGTCATCCGATGCGTAGAACCGCCATTGAGCCCAGAGATCCTCCACGAGATGCGGTGGAGCGACAGCCTCCGCGAGCAGACCGGAGATCTCCTCCTTGTAGCCCAGGAGCTCCGCCTCGAATCCCTCGGGCAGCGGGTCGATGTTCTCGACACCGGCATGGTCGTCAACGTGCGCGACGTAAGAATGGCCGAGCTTTCGAGCAATGTGCGCGCCGATCGAGATGGTCTCCCGGCGTCGGCCCGCGAGATCGTCGAGGAACTTCCTGACCGGCTCATCGAGGTTCGCAACCTGGTACGGAAGCAGTAGAGCATTGATCGGCTCGCGGGCCCGGATCCAGGCGAGCACCCGGTCTGTCAGCGAGCTGTCGGGTGAACAAGCCTCTTGCTGCGCGACCCAGAGATCGCTCGGCGGCGAGCTCAGCAGAGCGGCACCGCATCGGGCGTCGATCGCCCCGCCGACCTGGAAGTCAGCGAACGTCCCGCCGCGCTGCTCGTACTCGACGACGAGGTTCCCCGGCAGGGCCTCGATCGCCACCAGGTTCGGTCGCCAGGCGGCCAAGCGCTCGCGTGCACGAGCCACTGCAGGCTCCGGTGTGCTCGCAGACAGGTGCGCGGTCGGGACGATCAGTAGTTCCGTGCTCAGCGGGGGAGAGGACATCGTCGACCTTTCTGTGCTGGAGGCATGGTCCAGGCTATCGAGCGGCGCCCTCCGCCAGCTCAGATCTCGTACTCGAGGAGCTGGTGGTACGTGCGGTTGCGATAGACCAGCGGCTCGTCGTTCGCGATCTCTGCGCGGTCCGCGGCGACGATCACGAGATGGCTGCCGCCGGCGGGGACGCGCTGCAGGATCCGGCCGCTGATCCACCCCGCGGTGCCGTCCAGCACGGGCTCCCCGGTGGGGAGATGGTGCCAGGCGACCTGTGCGAACCGGTCGATGCCGGAGGTCGCGAACACGGTGGAGACCTGACGTTGGTTCGCGGCCAGCAGGTTCACCGTCACCGTCTCGGCCTGGCTGAGCGCCGGCCACGAGGACGACGTGTCGTTGATGGAGAACGCGAGCACGGCGGGCTGCGCGGACACGGAGATCACGGACGTCGCCGTGAATCCGAGGGGTCGGGTCCCGTTGGTCAGCGTGACGACGGCGACACCGGCGGGATGGCGACGGAAGAGGTCGGCGAAGGTCTCCCGGTCCAGGGCGCCATCGGCTTTGGTGGGACTATCGGTGAAGGTCGTGGGGTCAGACGGCATGGACTGCCCTCCTCGAAGGGATTCGGTCTGGGACTCCTGGGTCCTATGGAGACTTTCGGGTGACGATAGCGAACATAGGGGCCGTGCTGTTCTGCCGCCAGAATTGTGACGGCGGAAGACCTGTTCGGCAGCGGGCGATCACGATCCTTGGGCCCCGGAACTCCGCCTCTGCCTCCGCCTCGATTATCGCGATGACGTCCGTGCGACACGGATTCCCGAGGTCGGTGGGCAGCACCCCGATCAGCCCGCTGCCGCCTGCCCGGCGGAGTTCCCTGCATTGCTGGGAGCCGGGCCGGTAGCTGAGCTCCTGGACGGCGGCCATGGCGCCGGTGCGCACCGGTACTTCCACCCCTCACCGGCGAATCTGAAGTGTTTCAGATGTCGAGCCGACGGTGAGGCGAGCGGTTCACCTCTACCGCTGAGTCGCCGACTCGTCCGGCGTCTCCGGCGCCTCTGGTGTCCCGGGCGTCTCCTGTGCTCCTTAGGTTCCCTGAGTTCCCTGAGTTCCCTGAGTTCCCTGAGTTCCCTGAGTTCCCTGAGTTCCCTGAGTTCCCTGAGTTCCCTGAGTTCCCTGAGTTCCCTGAGTTCCCTGAGTTCCCTGAGTTCCCTGAGTTCCCTGGGCTGCCTGATCTCCCGGCGTGCCCGGCGACGTCCCGCGTGCCATCAGCCGCGTGGCGAGGAACGGGAACACCAGCACGGTGACAGCTCCGCCGGTGACCATGATCGAGGCCATGGTGGTGGTGATCAGCCCGGAGGACGCGGCGACCTGGGTGACGGCGACGATGATCGGCAGGCCCGTCGCCGCGTACAGGCTCAGAGCGCCCCGCTCACGCGGCGTCCCCAGGCCTGAATGGGTGGTCGTGAAGGTCTCGCGCAGGAACACCGGGAGCCCGCGGACCAGCGCGATCACGGCGACGAAGCCGAGCAGCAGCGGCCACTGCGCGAGGACCGCAGCGAGGTCGATGCTCATCCCGCTGGTGACGAAGAAGACCGGGATGAGCAGGCTGAACCCGACGATCTCGATCTTGTGCATGACCTCGTCGGCATGGGTCGGCGAGGCGGACCGGAGAGCGGCGTTCAGCAGCAGCCCGGCTGCGAACGCCCCGAGGGCGACGTCGAGCTCGAGGACGGCGGTGAGCAGCATCAAGGAGATCAGCACCCAGACGGTCACCCGCAGCGTCGTCTGCATCGTCGAGTTCGACGCCGCGGCGAAGGCTCTCCCGAGCAGTGGGATGCGGCGGAAGAACCGCCCGGGGATCGCCACCGTCAGCACGGCGAGGACGGCGAAGAGCAGCAGGATCAGCGCCGCCTGCCAGGTGCCGCGGGTGGAGAGCAGCAAGGACATCGCCACGATCGGCAGCAGCTCCCCGAAGGCGCCATGGACCATGGTGGACCGTCCCAGCGGCGAGTTCATCACGCCCGAGTCCTTGAGGATCGGCAGCAGGGTTCCCAGCGCTGTCGAGGTCGACGCGATGCCGAAGACGACCGCGGTGTGCCAGTCGCCCTGGAGAATCAGGAAGCCCGCCCCGATTCCCAGCAGTGCGCAGAGAGCCCAGGTCAGAGCGGCGTGACGGCCCTGCTTGCCGCGCATGTCCGAGGTGTTGACCTCGAAGCCCGCGAGCAGGAAGAGGAAGCCGATGCCGAGCTCGCGGAGGAACTCGACGGATTCAGTCTGCTCGGCGAGCCCCAGCGCGTAAGGGCCGATGAGCACCCCCAAGCCGAGCAGCCAGACCACGTCCGGGATGGTGCGCCGGGTGACCAGCGCGAGGAGCGGCGCGAGGACCGCCGCCAGCGCGATCCACCACATGGACAGCAGATTGTCGACCAGCATGTGCGCCTCGGCCATGGGCGGTGTCCTTCGTCCGACGTCGAGTGGATTTCCATGACCATTGTCGGTCAGAAAACGAGGGGGCGACACCGGGGACGCCGAGCCCTCGCCCGCCTCGCTGCCGAGTTCGCTCCGCTGCCGAGTTCGCGCTGCTGCCCCCGAGCTCCCTTGCCCCGGACCGCTTCGCTGCTCTATCCACCCATTGGTCCCTGAGGACCTGTTGCGGTGCTTCTTATAGGTCCTCAGCGGCCAATGGTGGAGGTGGCAGCGAAGGCGTGCCCGCCAGCGGGCCGTGACCAGGCCGGGAGCGCGGTCGGGGGCCGGGTCGTGGTCGGGGCCGGCTGAGAGCGCGCCCGGTCGCTCCCTTCCAGTTGCTCACCGGCGGGGCCGGAGCGCCGGCGGCGAGGACGCTGCGGCGCAGGGCGCTGAGGAATCGGGAGGGGCGGCGGATGTCGGCCGCTGTCAGCCGTCGGAGCGTCCACCCGGCGGATTCCAAGGAGTCACGCCGAGCATGCTCCTCGCGCCATGCCTGTTTGCTGCGGTGGATGTCGCCGTCGTACTCGACGCCGATCAGCAGCGATGCGTAGGCGTTGTCGATGCGCCGGGTGGTTCCGGAATCCGGGTCGGGGACGCGGAGATTCGGAGTCGGCTCGGGGAACCCGGCCCGGAGGACGAGGAGGCGTGTCCGGGTCTCTCCCGGGGACTCGGCCCCTTCCCGCGCGTCGGCGAGAGCACTGGTCAAAGCGCGGAAGCCGGGGCGGCCCCGGAACGGTTCGAAGGCTTGCCGCATGGCCTCCCGACTGGTCGGGCCGAAGGCGCTGTGGGGCCCCAGGAAGTGGTCCAGGGCGATCACCACCTCGTCGTGTTCGAGGGTCGTGGCGAGCTCGAGCAGGAGATCGGGCGGAGCTGAGAGGACGAGACCGTTCCACCTGCGGGTTCTGCCCACTGTCAGGCGATGGACCGTGACGTGCTGCCCGGCCTTGGCACGGGGCCCCGGAGGAATACGGCAATGCAGGTGGGGGAGGCGAAGCTCCAGAGCGGGGTGGTTGGGGCCGTCGAGGCAGAGGTCCGCGAGCGGCGGCGCGTCCGGATCGTTCCGTGGGGCGAGCAGACTGAGCCGGTGCCGGCCGTCCTGCGGATCGCGCAACTTGACGAGGAGACCGACCCCGTTGTCGGCGTCGACCGGGACCGGGACTCCGTACAGCACGGCAGCCGTGGTGTGGCTGAGTACGGCGCCCGGGACCACGGTCCTCTGCAGGGAGGCGGCCACTGCCTGGAAGGACGCTGGGGCACGGCGCGGGGTGAGCAGTCCGGGCAGCGGACGGACGAACTCGTAGCTGCTCAGGCGATTCGTCGAGACGCCCAGCTCGCGCCAGCGACTGCGGGGCAGCAGGACCTGGTCGGGGAGCGGGGTCGCACGCATGCGGCGACCGTAGGGGTCATGCAGTGCCTGCTCCGACGCGGATCCATCCTTGTGGAAGGGCGGCCTGTGGGGAGGAACGGTGCCGACCCCGCGGGCACGGTCCGCGGGGACGCTCGCGGCATGGCGGGAGGGGAGGGCCGCCGAGTGGTCCCTGAGGACCTATCGCGGTGCCTCGGACAGGTCCTCAGGGGCCACTCGGCGCATGCTGACGGCGCATGCTGGCAAGGCAAGGCAAGGCAAGGCAAGGCAAGGCAAGGCAAGGCAAGGCGGAGCGGGGCGGCGCAAGGCCGCAGTGGCCCCGACCCCGCCCCCGCCCCCGCCCCCGCCGGGCAGGGTCAGACGTCCTTCTCGGGGTGTCGGACGATGTTGACGATGGCGGCGACGAGGCCGCCCCAGACGGCGATGATCGCGATGGACATCATGACGATTGCAGAGACAGACATGGTCACTCCTTGCTGAGGGGGATCGACGAGATCGACGAGATCGACGAGGCTGACGAGGTCGACAAGATCGATGGGGCCGACGAGGTCGACGAGATCGACGGGGTCAGTGGTGCAGACGAAGTCAGTGGTGCCGACGGGATCGGGTGCGGGGCGGCGGTCACCATTCGGCGGACCGCAGCTCGTGGGGAGTGGTCGCCTCGGGCGTGGAGACCAGGCCCCTGCCGGCCACGGCTGCGGGGGCGATCGGGTCGCCGTCGGAGTCGTCCTTGTAGATGTTCGAGCCGGCGGGCCACGGGATCAGCGAGAGCCCGATCGCGATGACCAGCAGGCCGATCGCCATCAGCCAGCCGAACACGACCACGAACCAGCTCGGATATTCCCCGTAGATGGTCGGAGCGGTGAGCAGGTCGATGGTGCTGAGCACCAGCGAGGCGCCCAGGACGATCGGGGCGATGCCGCCGACGCACACGATCCACCAGGTGCGGATCGGGAAGGTGCCCTTGACGTTGAGGTGGTCGCGCAGCGTGGGCAGGCCTCTGACCACGTAGGTGACGATGATCGTGGAGACCAGGGCAGCCGCGACGATGCCGTATTCGTTGACCCACTTGTCCAGCACGTCCAGCAGCGGCAGCCCCATCGTGGTCGAGAACAGGACGATGGAGACCACTGCCAGCGGGAGGCACACCCACAGCGTCGCGGGGATGCGGGCGAAGCCGAACTTGTCCTGGATCGCGGCGATGACCACCTCGACGATTGAGATCAGGGAGGTGAAGCCCGCCAGGACGAGGGATCCGAAGAACAGCACGCCGATCAGGGCCCCGGCCGGAGCCTCGCTGATGATCGTCGGGAAGGCGATGAACGCGAGGCCCACGCCGTCCGTCACGACCTCGTCGATCGCCACGCCCTGCGCCTGCGCCATGAAGCCCAGCGCGGAGAACACGCCGATCCCGGCGAGGATCTCGAAGCTCGAGTTCGCGAAGCCGACCACCAGGCCGGAGCCGGTGAGGTCCGTCTTCTTCTTCAGGTACGAGGAGTACGTGAGCATGATGCCGAAGGCGACGGACAGCGAGAAGAAGATCTGGCCGTAGGCCGCGATCCACACCTTCGCGTCCAGCAGTGCCCCCCAGTTGGGCTTGAACAGGGCGTCGAGGCCGTCGATCGCCCCCGGGAGGAACAGCGAGCGCACCACCAGGATCACGAACATCAGCACCAGCAGCGGGATGAACACGACGGAGCTGGCGGAGATGCCCTTCTGCACGCCGAGCGCCATCACCACGATGACGGCGAGCCACACCACGATCATGGAGATCAGCACCGCCGGGACCACGTCGAAGGAGAGCGTCACGTCGGCACCGCCGAGCGCCTGCGTGAACTCGCCGAAGAAGCCCTCCGCGTCGTCGCCCCAGCGCTGGTCGAAGGAGAAGATCGTGTAGTTCGTGGCCCAGGCCAGGATCAGGGCGTAGTACAGGGCGATGATCAGCGCGATCAGCACCTGCCACCAGCCGATGAACTCGGTCCAGCGCCTGAAGCGACGCCACGCCATCGGCGCGGAGCCGCGCCAGCGGTGGCCGATCGCGTAGTCGAGGAACAGCAGGGGGATGCCGGCGCTGAGCAGGGCGATGAGGTACGGCAGGATGAACGCGCCGCCGCCGTTCTCGTAGGCCACCGCGGGGAAGCGCCAGATGTTGCCGAGGCCCACTGCGGAGCCGATGGCCGCGAAGATGAACGCGGTGCGGCCGGTGAAGGCCCCGCGGTCGGCGCTCGAGGCCGTCGTGGCAGGGGAGGGGGATGGTGCGCTCACAGGTGTCGCCTCCGAATGATTGCGTGCGCCGAGGAGTGATGGCTGGGTGGGGCGTGCGGGATGGGGACGGGCAGGGGCGTACCCGGCGCGATGCCGGGACGGCGCACGGTCGGCGGGTCTCGCGCCCGTGCGAAGGCCGGAGATGCGCGAGCGGTGGGGTGGGCGACCGTGCATCGTGCACGGATGATACTCGTCCGCCAGGTCGTGCGGTGGCGCACGGCCCGCCACCTCGCCGAGGTGAGCGGGCCGTATGCCGATGCAGGACGCTGCGGCCCTGCAGGTGGTGAGGTCTGCCGGTGGTGGGGTCAGTCGGCGGGAGGCGGCGGCGGAGTGGGTGCCCCGGCCGGGGGCGCGACCCGCGGGTAGCGCCCGGAGCCGACGCCCGCAGGTGAGGCGGAGCCGGCGTCCGTCGGCCCGTTGCCCGGGGCGCCTGCCCCGGCACCTGCCCCGGCGGCTGCACCGACCGCGGCGCGAGCAGGCGACGGATCCCAGCCGGCGTCGACCACGCGGCGCTGCATGAGGATGGCGCCGCCGAGGATCACCGCGCCGACCACGACCAGCAGGATGATGCCGGGCAGCACACCGGTGCGCGCCGAGTAGCCGATGAGGATGCCGAACCAGCCGAAGTCGGTGTCACCGAAGGTGGTGTTCGCCGAGCCGAAGGAGCCCAGCACCTTCAGCAGCAGCGCCGGCAGGAAGGTGACCAGCAGGCCGTTGACGAAACCGCCGGCGACCGCGCCGCGTCGGCCGCCGGTCGCATTGCCGTAGACGCCCGCCGCGCCGCCGGTGAAGAAGTGCGGCACCAGGCCGGGCAGGATCAGGGCCAGCCCGAGCACCGGGCCCAGCCACACGCCGAGGACCAGCAGGCCCACGAGGCCGCCGGCGAAGCTCGAGAGGAAGCCGATCAGCACGGCGTTCTGCGCGTACGGGAACACGATCGGGGCATCCAGTGCCGGGATCGCGCCGGGCACCACCTTCGCGGCGATGCCCTGGAAGGCGGGCACCAGCTCGCCGAGGATCGTGCGCACGCCGAAGAGGATCACGGCCACGGCGATGCCGAACTGGAGGCCCTGGGTCACGGACTGCATGAGGTAGTTGCCGACGTCGGTCGCGCCGCCCTCGAAGGCGTCGAAGGCGGTGGCCTGGCCGGCGCGCACCAGGTAGACGACGGCGACGACGAGGTACATGAGCACCATCGACAGGGCGGTGGCGACCATCGAGTCGCGCAGGAAGCGCAGGGATTCGGGGACCTTGAGGTCCTCGGTGGAGCGGCTGCGGCCCTTGGGGTCCACGAGGCGGCCGACGGATCCCGCGGCGATGTATCCCGCGGTGCCGAAGTGGCCGATCGCGATCGAATCGTCCCCGGTGATGCGGCGGGTCCAGGGCTGGGAGAGGGCCGGCAGGGACACCATGAGGATGCCCAGCAGCAGCGCGCCGAGGACCACGACGACCACGGTGGGCATGCCGGCCGAGGCCATGACCACCGTGATCAGGGTGGCCATGAACAGCAGGTGGTGGCCGGTGAGGAACACATAGCGCAGCGGGGTGAAACGGGCCAGCAGGATCGCGACGAGGAAGCCGAGGATCATCAGCCACGCCACCTGGGCGCCGAACTTCTCCTGGGCGATCCCGGCGATGGCCTCGTTGGTGGGGACCACGCCCTGGGCACCGAGAGCGCCCTGGATCATGACGCCCAGCGGTTCGAGGGAGGCGGCGACGAGGGTGGCGCCGGCGCCGAGCAGCAGGACGCCGAGGACGGCCTTGAGGGCGCCGCCGGCCACCTGCCCGGCGGACTTGCGCAGGGCGACCAGACCGATCGCGGTGATGATGCCGATGAGATAGGCGGGGACGCTGAGGACCTCGTTGACGAGGAACTCGGCGATCGAGACGAGCACATTCATGGTCTTGCTCCGTGGGGTGGGAGAGAAGGGGAAGCGGGGGCGGGGAGAGCCGGCGGTGCGCCGAGCTCAGAGGGCCGGGCTCGAATGGCCGAGCTCAGTGGGTCGGGCTCAGACGGCGTAGACGCGCCGCAGCACGGCGTCGATCTCCACCTGGGAGGTGAAGTTCTCGATGATCTCGACCGGGACGCCGACGTCGCCCAGGGTGTCCGCGATGGCGCCGGAGGTGAGGATGACGTCCGCCTCCTTCGCCCGGCCCTTCGCGGAGATCGTGTCGGTGGCCTGGATGTCGAGGTAGGAGGACCAGCCCCAGCGGTCCAGGACCTGCTCCGCGGTGTTCTTGAGGAAGAGGCTGGTGCCCAGCCCGTTCCCGCACACCGTGAGGATCAGGTTCTTCGAGGGGACCGCGTCGGGATCCACGGCGGCCGCCGAACCCGCTGCGGCCGATGAGCCCGCTGCGGCCGATGAGCCCGCTGCGGCCGACGAGCCTGCTGCCGCTGCAGGAGCCGCGCCGGAGCGGCTGGTTCCGCCGGAATCCTCGGCGCCTTCGGAGCCGTCGGACCTGTCAGACCCGTCGGACGTGCCAGACCCGTCGGACGTGCCAGACCCGTCGGCCCCGTCGGCCCCGAGGGCGGCGAGCACCTCCGCCGGAGTCGACGCCGTATCCAGCGCGCGGCGTCCCTCCGGATCGGCGAGCACGCCGGCCAGGGCGGCGAGCGCCGCCTGGTGGGCGGAGGCGTCCGCAGCGGCGAGCGCCATCACCAGGGTGACGGGGTCGTTGGCCTGGTTCCCGAACGGGATCGGCTCGGCCAGGCGCACGAACGACAGCGCCGTGCGCAGCACCGACTCGTCGGGGCGGGCATGGGCGAGCGCGAAGCCGGGCGCGATGACGATGTAGGGGCCGTGCTCCTCGACCGTGCGGATCATCGCGTCGGTGTAGGAGCTCGTGGTGGCGTCGACGGAGACCAGCAGGTCCCCGGACCGGCGGATCGCTGCGCGCCAGTCCTGCGCCGGAGCGTCGAGGAGGATGGCGGAGGGGTCGACCAGATCGCTGAGCTGTGACATGGGGGAGCTTCTTCGGGTGAGGGAGGAGGTGCCGCAGATGCGGACGTTCGAGCGTACGCCGCACGAGCGTCGCAGTGCGCGCACCAGGAGGTGCAAGAGCCGTCTCGGAAGCGCACCTCACACGTGAGGAAACACCGCGCAATATGCACGGGCTCCTGCCGCCCGGTGCCTATTGTCGTCGGCATGTCTACTCAGTCGGCTCCGCACCCCGAGTCCTCACGCCCGGAGTCCCAGCACACCGAGGTGTCCACCGCCTACCTCCGTCAGCTCGATGACGAGCGGGAAGCGGCGATGCGCACCGCGACCCATCCGGGCTCGTCGTTCGACGGGGCGAACAGCGCCCTGCACGATCGGCTCGAGGAGCTCGTCGCGGCCGACGGCTCCGAGATGATCGACCTCATGCTCGATCTCGCCGAGCACCCCGAGGTCGCCTTCGAGGAGCACCGTTCGGCGCGCGCCATCGTCGACGTCCTCGCCGCGCACGGCATCGAGGCGCAGCTGGGCGTGCACGGCCTGGACACCGCGATCCGGGCGGAGATCTCGGGGACCGAGGTGGGGAGCGGGGCCGCGAGCGGCGAGGCCGACGGGACGGGCGGGCCGACGCTCGCGATCCTCTCCGAGTACGACGCGCTGCCCGGCGTGGGCCACGGCTGCGGCCACAACGTCATCGCCGTCATGGGACTGGGCGCGTTCCTGGCCCTGGCGGCGCTCGCGAAGGCCGACCCGTCGGCCGTGCCCGGACGGGTCGTGTTCCTCGGGACCCCTGCCGAGGAGGGCCACACCGGCAAGGAGTACATGGCACGGGAAGGTGCCTTCGAGGGCCTGGACGCCGCCGTGATGGCCCACCCCTACGGCTATGACCTGGCCGATCAGACCTGGCTGGGGCGTCGGACCCTCACCGTCGAGTACCACGGGCACACCGCCCACGCCTCCGCGCAGCCGTTCATGGGCCGCAACGCCCTGGACGCCGCGAACCTCATGTACCAGGGGATCGGGCTGATGCGGCAGCAGACCCCGCCGTCGGACCGCATCCACGCCGTGATCCGCGAGGGCGGCGAGCGCGCGAGCGTCGTGCCGGACTACGCGAAGCTCGATCTGTACGTGCGCTCGCAGCGCCCCGAGACCCTCAAGGACCTCTCGACGCGGGTCGACGACGTGGCCCGCGGCGCCGCCCTCATGGCCGGCGTGGGCGTGACCGTGAGCTGGGACGAGCACCCGCCGTCGCTGCCGGTGCGCACCAACGAGGCCCTCACCGGGCGCTGGGTCCAGGCGCAGCGCCGCCGCGGCCGCGATCCGCTGCCCTTCGGCGTGGTCTCCCCGATCCTCGCGGCCTCCACCGACTTCGGCAACGTCAGCTACCGCGTGCCCGGGATCCACCCGGTGATCCGGATCGCCCCGCCCGAGGTCGCCCTCCACACCCGCGAGTTCGCGACCTGGGCCGTCTCGAAGGACGCCCGGTCCGCGGCGGCCGACGGGGCCTACGGCCTGGCCGCGACCGTGCTCGACGCCCTCCACGACCCGCAGCTGGCCACGGCTATGGCCACCGAGTTCGAGGAGGCCGGCGGCGCGATCGACGTGCCGTCGTTCTTCGACTGACCGGCCCCTCGGCCAGCATCCCGCCCCGCCCCTCCACCTGCCTCGTCCGGAGTCCCCATGAGCAAGACGGCATCGACCGCACCAGCCACGACCGGCATCACCGACAAGATCCTCAACGGCGTGGAGAGGGCGGGCAACAAGCTGCCCGAGCCCTTCATGCTCTTCCTGGTCCTCTTCGCGGTCACCGGCATCGTGTCCACCGCGATGGCCTGGAGCGGCGTGGTCGTCTCCGTGCCCGGCGCCGAGGAACCCACCGTCATCAAGGGCTTGTTCACGGGGGAGGGCCTGACCTGGCTCACCACCACCCTCGGTGAGAACTTCATCGGGTTCCCGCCGCTGGTGACCGTGCTGCCGATCCTGCTGGCGATCGGCATCGCCCAGCACTCCGGACTGCTCGCCGCCGGGATCCGCAAGCTGTTCGGCACCTCACCGGCCTGGCTGCTGCCCTATGTGGTCGGGTTCGTCGGCGTGATCTCCTCGATCATGGCCGACACCGCCTTCGTGGTGGTCCCCCCGCTCGCGGCCCTCGTGTTCAAGGCCGCCGGCCGCCACCCCGTGGCCGGCCTGCTGGGCGGTTTCGCCGCAGCAGGCGCCGGCTACTCCACGAACATCTTCCCGACGTCGCTGGATGCGCTGTTCGCCGGCATCACCACGTCGGTGATGGGCGCCCTGCCCGGCTTCGAGACCACCGCGGTCAACCCGGTCTCGAACTGGTTCTTCAACATCACCTCGTCGATCGTCCTGGGCTTCGTCGCCGGGTTCATCATCGACAAGGTCCTCGAGCCGCGCCTGACCCGTCAGGGCATCAACCGCGACGAAGTCGCCGTCGAGGGCGCTGCCGACAGCGCCGAGAGCGCCGAACAGATGCGCGCCGCCCTCACCCGCGAGGAGAACAAGGGCCTGCTCGCCGCGGTGATCAGCGCCGTGGTGCTCACCGCGATCTTCCTGGTGGCGTTCCTGATCCCGGACTCCCCGTGGCGCAACGAGGACGGCGGCTTCCTGCCGAAGTCTCCGCTGCTGAGCTCGATCGTGTTCATCGTGGTCGCGTACTTCGTGGTGCTCGGCCTGGCCTACGGGATCGCCACGAAGACGGTGCGCTCCACCCGTGACGCCGTGGACATGATGACCGAGTCGCTCAAGGAGATGCTGCCTTTCGTGGTGCTCGCCTTCGTGCTGGGCAACTTCATCGCCCTGTTCAACTGGTCCGGCATCGGCACCTGGATCGCCGTGACCGGCGCCGCCGGGCTCGAGGGCGCGGGCCTGACCGGCTTCCCCGCCGTGATCGCCTTCATCCTGCTCGCCAGCTGCCTGAACCTGTTCATCATCTCCGGCTCCGCCATGTGGGCGATCATGGGCGCCGTGTTCGTGCCGATGTTCGCGCTGATCGGCTACGAGCCCGCCTTCACCCAGGCGGCCTTCCGTGTGGGCGACTCCGCCACCCAGGTCATCACCCCGATGAACCCGTACATGATCGTGCTGCTGGGCATGATCCGGAAGTACGAGCCGGGCGCGGGCCTGGGCACCCTGATGGCGCGCATGCTGCCGTTCGTGGTGCCGTTCTGGATCGTCTGGACGGTCATCCTGGGCGCGTTCTTCGTGTTCGACCTGCCCCTGGGCCCGGGCAACGGGATCTTCTTGGAGAAGTGACAGCCGCCAGGCAGGGGTCGCACCGGCTTCCGCTCGGGAGCGAGGTCATCTTCGTCGCGCCGATGTCGCTCCGCCCAGGCTGTCGAGGAAGGGGAGGAGTGTCTCGAGGAGCGCTTCGGGCTGATCGATGGGGATGATGTGGCCGCTGTCCTCGATGAGGATCTCCGTCAGGCTGTCCGTGATCGGCCGCAGCTGCCCGGCGAGGGCAGAGCCGACCGTCGCTGCCCCGATCGCCACCGTGGGCACCGTCAGCCGACCGGTCGCTGCGGCCTCCGCGAGCTGCTCGGACGACTCCGGAAGCGCCCGGTAGTACGCCAGCGCCCCGTGCAGGCCTCCGGGCCGTGCGTAGGAGGCGAGGAGCGGTGCCCGGATCTCCTCGGGCACTCCGCGCAGGGGCGCGCCCGTGGCCAGGAACCAGTTCACGTAGGCTGACTCGTTGCCGGCGAGGACCGTCTCGGCCAATCCGGGGACCAGGTGGAACCCGAACCACCACGGCGGGCCGGAGGCGAAGAACTCCTCGGCCCCGGGGAGCCGGCCCAGTGTTCCTTCCATCAGCACGACTCCCGTCACCCGTTCCGGACGGCGGAGGGCGAGCAGGAAGGCGGGCGCCACCGCAGCATCGATCGCCACCACCGGCGCGGAGGCAATGCCCAGCGCATCCAGCAGGTGCTCGACGTCGCCGGCCAGCGTCGAGGCGTCATACCGTCCTTCCGCCTGCGTGCTCCCGCCGAAGCCGCGCAGATCCGGGGCGATGACCTGGTGTGCAGCGGCGAGCTCCTCCATGACGGGTGTCCAGATGCGCCAGGTATGGGGGAACCCGTGCAGCAGAAGCACCGGCGGTCCCTCACCTGCTGTCGCGACGTTGATCTGGATCGTGCCGGCCATGATGAGACGCGTCGGTGACGTCCATGAGACCTCCTGGTCACCATTGGTTACCATGTCACCGTAGGTGGTCTTGTCAGAGACCAGAAGACGGCACTTCTCTCTCAGGTGGTGAGCTCCAGGTGACCGACCAGCAGCCGAACGCGGCCTCGACGGGCGCTGGGTCACGCGGAGGTGACCTGTTGGACCCGGACTGCCCCACCCGCCATCTGCTGGACCGGATCGGCACGAAGTGGACCTCGATGGTGATCAAGGTGCTGGCCGAGGCTGAGTCGGAGGAGATCCGGTTCGCGGAACTGCGCCGCCGGATCCCGGGGATCTCGCAGAAGATGCTCTCGAGCACGCTGCAGAGCCTGTCCAAGGACAGGTTGGTCGTGCGCCGTGTCGAGGATTGCGTCCCGCCTGCCGTGCACTATCGGCTCTCGCCGCTCGGACGGTCCCTGGAGGTACCGCTGTCCGCTCTGCGCACCTGGGCCGAGGCCAACATGGCAGCCATCGACGAGGCGGACGCCGTGAGCTGATCGCCGTGGCCGACGCGCTGGGCAGGACCGGCCGCGCGGCGGTTCAGAGTGGCCCGCCGTCGGCGGTGCCGCTCAGCTGACGATCGTGGCGTCGTCCCGCTGGGAATCCAGCAGGTGCTGGCGTGAGTAGCCCGTGATGCCGATCGTCTGCGCCCGCCCCGGATCGGAGACCAGGATGTTGCCGTCGGAGTCCTTGCCCTGGGCGACGACGAAGTGGCCGTAGTCGGCGTCCTCGCCGATCAGCGTCCCGTGATGGACGTGCAGGATCACCACCGATCCGCTCGCGGCGGCGACCACGCCCTCCTCGAACTGGGCGTGCGTGGCGGTGCCGTCGTTCTCGCGGATCCCCGTCTCGAGGTCCGAGAGGTAGGCGCCCCAGTAGTCCACGCTCTTGGCGGACGCATCGCCCTGCGGGGACAGGCCGCAGGCGACGCGCATGTCCTTGACCGCGGTGGCGTTGCCGCCCACGGTCGCGCCCTTCGCCCCGGAGACGTAGTGCGCGGGGGAGCGGCCGGCGGCGACCAGCGCGATCACGGCCGAGGTCGGACCGCAGTTCTCGCCCTCCCAGGGCCCGGTGCCGGTCTGATCGACGACGACGAGGTTGCTCGCGGCGTTCGCCTGGGCGGTCGCGAACAGGCCGGTCGTCGCGGCGAGGCCGACGAAGCCCAGTCCTCGCAGTGCCGTGCGCCGGCTGATGGGGGTGGTCATGGGGGTCGTCATCCGGGATCCTTCCGATGAATACCTGGCAGTCGTGACGGTGACGTCGTGACGGTGAAATCGTGACGGTGACGTCGTGACGGTGAAATCGTGACGGGGCGCGCCCGGGTCGCAGGTCGTCGTCCGTCTCGACCCACGCTGTGAGAGACCGGGGACCTGCCGCAAGACGTGCGTGACGTAGCACGCTGGGTGTCACGCGTAACAGGCGACGGGATCGGACCGGGGCGCCGGCTCCCCTGCAGGTCAGAAGGTTCAGAAGGTTCAGAACGATCAGAAGGATCAGAAGGATCAGAAGGGTCAGGCGGGGCAGGGGGCAGACGGGGCAGGGGGCAGGAGGCAGGTGGAGCCTGCGAGATCGGGGCGGACCCGGGGGAGCCCCGGCCCAGGTCGAGTCGTCCGAGTCGTCCGAGTCGTCCGAGTCATCCGAGTCATCCGAGCCGTCCACTCGTCGAGTGCGACCTTGACGCTGGCGTCCTGGGACCTTGAGATCCCGAAGGTCGCACTCGCCGGAGCGTTCCAGGGGGAGAGTGTTCACCCGCGCGGGGGAGGTGGGGCGGCGCCGATGGGCGAAGTCTCGGGACATGACCACAGCACCGAATCCACGCCCACGCCCCACGACACCGAGATCACGCCCCGGAATCACTACGGGCCCGCGCCTCCACGACGCTGCGGGCCCGCGCCTCCACGACACTGCGGGGCAGCACCCTCACGACGCTGCGGGCCCGCGCCTCCACGACGCTGCGGGGCCACGCCCCGATGACGCCGTGAGAGCAGCCCCCCGCTCCCTCCGGATCCTCCTGCTGGGCACGCTCAGCAGTCTGATCAGCGCAGCCCTCGGAATCCGGTGGCTCATGGCCCCGGAGGCCGCGCTCTTCACCGCGTCCGCCACGCCTCCTCCTCTGCTCGAGCTGCTCGGTGGAGGTCCGCTGTACGCCCTGCAGATCGTCGTGGCGCTGCTCGGGGCGGTGGCGGGGGTCGTCGGCCTGGCCCGTCGGCCTGGTCCTGCGCTGGCCGTGGCGGGCGGTCTGCAGGTCGCCCTGTTCGGCCTGGGCTTCGCGAGCTTCATGACGCTCGCACAGACCGGATACCTCATCGCCCTGTCGATGCCGATCCTGCTGAGCGCGATCGGTGTGCTGCTGGTCGTCCACGGAGGTCGGGCCCGGTGGGCGGTCGGCGTCCCGCTGCTCGCCCTGCTGATCGTGGGCGCCGTCGCCGGCGCGGGGACGATCGCCCATCTCGCCTCGATGATCCTGCCCAGCATGCTCGCCGTCGGCCCCCTGATCCTCGCCACCGCGCACTTCGTCGTCGCCGGCGCCCTCTGGGCCGCGATCTCCCTGCTCGCGCTGCGCGACACCGGGACCCTGCGCGCGCTGGGAGCGTGGACCGTGCGCCGGCGCCGGATCCTCACGCTCATCGCGGCCTGCGGACCCCTCCCGTACGCGCTGCTCCGCCTGACCTGGCTCACCCCGTGGCCGCTGCTCGGCGGGGACATGGCCGCTGGTGATCCCTCCATCCGGGTGTGGGGGCTCGCGCTCTCGACCGGGGCCTGGCTCGCCGTGCTCCTCACCCTGGGCCTGATCCGTCCGTGGGGCGAGGTGTTCCCGCGCTGGTTCCCCGCCGTCGGCGGGCGCGCGGTCCCGGTCGCCACGGCCGCGATCCCCGGGTTCACGGTCGCCGCCCTGCTGTGCTTCGCAGCGGTGCCGATCGTGCTCGGCGCCTCGTCGCTCGGTCTCGCCTCGGCGCTCGAGTTCGCGCTCGTGTTCCCCTGCTGGATCTGGGGCCCGGCGCTCGCGCTCGCCGTGTGGGGGTACGTCGGCCACCGCCGGTCGACCATCGACCCTCGCGCCGGAGGCCCCGCCTCGGCCAGGATGGGGGCGTGAGCATCCGACGGCAGGTCCGACGGCAGGTCCGACGGCAGGTCCGACAGCAGGGCAGCCGCTTCGCGTGGCTGATGACGGGCGCGGCGATCGGGACGACCGTCGTGCTCGTCCTCGCGCTCGTGGTCCCCGTGCCCCGCCAGCAGCTGCTGCCCGTCCCGCTCCTCCTGCCCGGTGTGCTGCTGGCGATCCTTCTGGGCGGCCTGCTCGGGCTGGTCCCCGGGGTGCGGGAGCTCGAGGTCACCGCCGCCCGCTCGATGCTCGGCGTCGACTCCGAGCTGGTGGTGCCCTCTCGGCCGGGCCTCGTGCACCGGGTGCAGGACGTGGTGTGGGTGCAGCTGCACCTGCTGCTGGGACTGCTGGTCGCGGCGTGTCTGACGATGCTGCTCCCCGCCTCGGTGCTCACCCTCGTCGAAGCGCTCCGCGGCGGGGAGAGCACCCTGGTGCCGACCGCGAGCACGGCGGCCGGACGGCTGGGCATCGCCGCCGCCGCGCTGCTCTCGGCCGTCATCGCCCTGACCGCCTTCCTCCCGCTCGGACGGCTCGCCGCTCAGCTCGCGCCACGGCTGCTGGGACCCACCTCCCGGGATCGTCTCGAGCTGGCCCTGGCCCGGATCGACCGGGAGTCCGAGCGCACTCGCATCGCCCGCGACCTGCACGACGGCATCGGTCACGCCCTCACCATCGTGAGCGTCCAGGCGGCTGCCGGCGGGCACGTCATCATCCGCGACCAGGACGCGGCCGCGCGGTCCCTCGCACAGATCGAGGCCACCGCGCGCGAGGCGCTGCTCGAGCTCGATGAGGTGCTCGCGGGCCTGCGCGACGAGGCGGCCGACGGGGAGGCGGCCGGTGGGGGAGCCGCGCCTCGCCTGGACCGTGTCCTCGAGGACCACCGTCGTGCCGGCCTGGATCTGCGCGCGAGCATGGAGGTCCCCCGAGGCCTGCCCCGTCTTCAGCACGAGCACCTCGCCCGGATCGTCACCGAGCTGCTCACCAACGCGCACCGCCACGGCGGCGCGGGTCCGGTGCGGCTGCGCATCGCCGAGGGGGCGAGGGCGATGGGGGAACGCCTCGTGATCGTCGAGACGTGCAACCCGCTGTCGGCGACGGCCCTGCGGGAAGATGATGCTCGCTCGGAGGTCTCGGAGGTCTCGGAGGTCTCGGAGGTCTCGGAGGGCTCGGCGGGACGGCGTGGAGGGCGCGGCCTCGCGGGGCTGCGGGAGCGCCTCGAGCTGTGGGGTGGCACGCTGGACGTCGGACCGTCCGACGGCAGCTGGCGCGCACGCGCCGAGCTCCCGATCCTCTCCGAGAGGCCCCGACATGACTCGTGAGTCAGACATGACCCGCGACCCGGTCCGCATCCTGCTGGTCGATGACGAGCCCCTGGTCCGCCAGGGCATGAGGATGATCCTCGACGCCGAGGACGATCTCGAGGTGATCGGCGAAGCGGATGACGGCGCCGACGCCGTGCAGCTCGCCCGACGTGACGCCCCGGATGTGGTGTGCATGGACGTGCGCATGCCCGAGATCGACGGGATCCGCGCCACGGAGCTGCTGCTGCGCCTCCCCGAACCGCCGAAGGTGCTGGTCGTGACCACCTTCGAGCACGACGGGCATGTGCTGGACGCGCTCCTGGCCGGGGCGTCGGGCTTCCTGCTGAAGCGTTCCCGCGCCGAGGAGATGGTGCAGGCCGTGCGCACGATCGCCCACGGTGACAGCCTGCTGTTCCCCGACGCCGTGCGCATGCTGCTGCAGCCTCGCGCGGCCACCGCGGCGTACACCGGTCCGGCGCTGACCCCGCGGGAGGCAGAGGTGCTCGAGGCCGTGGCCCGCGGGGCGAGCAACGCCGAGATCGCTGCGCAGCTGGTGCTCGGCACCGAGACCGTGCGCACCCATGTCGCCTCCGTGCTGCGCAAGCTCGGTGCCCGTGACCGCACGCAGGCCGCCGTCGTCGCCTACCGGACCGGGCTCGTCGAGCCGTGAGGTCGCGCCGCGCGACGCCTTCCGAGCGCTGCATGCTCGGCGATGCCTGAGCGCGCCTTGTCCTCTGCGCGGGCTGCCCGCAGGATGCCGGGATGAGCGACCTCGCCGCACGCCTCCGCGCCCTGCCCGCCTTCCCCGAGGAGATGCCCGATCTCGATCTCGACGCGCTGCCCGAGAACCCGACCGAGCTGTTCCTCGCCTGGTTCGAGGGGGCGATCGAGAGCGGTGTCCGCCAACCCCACGCGATGACGTTCCAGACGCTCCTGCCAGGCGGCGGACCCGTCGGCCGCACCCTGATCCTCAAGGACCTCGACGAGACCGGCTTCCAGATCTCCACGCGCAACACCTCGGCCAAGGCGCATCAGCTCGCGGACGATCCCCGCGCGGCCATGACCTTCTTCTGGCGCGAGAGCGGACGGCAGGTGCAGGTCACCGGCGTGGTCACTGCCCTCGGGGAGGACGTCTCGCAGCGGGACTGGCTCGCCCGCCCCACGTCCGACGGGACTCCGAACCCCGAATGGCAGGTCTACGCCCTGCAGCCGGAGCGGATCGAGTTCATGCAGGCCCGCGCGGATCGGAACCATGTGTATCTCAGCTACCGTCGAGAGGACGGCTCCTGGGACCACGCCCAGGGCCGATGACGGAAGGACGGCATGGCGAAAGCGCCCATCTTCTACCCGCGGACCCTGCAGCGCAGCGGCCTCGTCTTTCTCGTGGGCGGACTGGTGGCAACCGTCGTGCTCGCCCTTCTGCACGGCGGCATCTCCTGGAGCAACTTCGGTCTGCTCTACATGGTCGGCGGCGCCGCGATGATCATCATCGGTCGCGTGCTGGAGTCGCGAGCTCGCGGCCGGGATCGGGACGGGGATCGAGTTCGAGAACAGGATCGCTGATCACTGATCGTCAGCTCTGGGCGTGGTCCCGGTCGCGGACGAAGCGCCGGTGCGGACGGCCGTAGGCCGTGACGGTCCCGGCAGGGGCGAAACCGATCTTCTCCAGCACCCGCGCCGAGACAGGGTTCGCGACATCGGCCACCGCCACCAGACGCGAGATGTTGAGCGGTCCGAGTGCGGCGTCCACGCACAGCTGCGCAGCTTCCGTGGCCAGGCCCCGCCCCCAGGCGTCGCGGGCCAGGGTGTACCCGAGCTCGGTCCCGAACCGGGTGACCTCCAGCCCGGCGTCACCGATCAGGCTGCCGGTGCCTCGATCGATCACCGCCCAGAACGCGAAGCCGTGCTCGACCTGGTGGTGGCGGTAGTCCGTGATCATCTGCGCCGTCGTCCCCGGGCTGACCGCACCGCCCGCTCCCACGTGCCGCATCACCTCGGGATCGCCGTAGATCCTGTGCGCGGCTGCGGCGTCGGTCTGCTCGAAGGGGCGCAGCAGCACGCGCTCGCCGACCAGAGGGAAGGCGAGGGGCGTGCGGGACGTGCGGGATGCGCGCGGCATGAGGGCAGTGTGCGGTGCGCGGTATGTCGTGGTCAACGCGATGCGAGGGCGTCCCGTCGGGCTACCCTGACCGGGATGTCCCGCGCCGCCCTGCTCCCTCCCGTGCTGCTCGGCCTCGTGGTCCTGCTGCTCGCGCAGATGGTGGGCCTGGGCCTGTCGGCGCTGCTGGGCCTGCCCGTCCCCGGGGTGGTGCTCGGGATCGTGCTGCTGGTGGTGCTCGGTCTGCTGCGCCCCACGCGCGCCGTGCTGCGCGTCGCCGAACCGGCCGCGACCCCCTTGCTCGCGCACCTGCAGCTGCTGTTCGTGCCGCCCGGCGTCGGGATCCTGCTCGAGCTCGACTCCCTGGCGGAGAACGCGCTGCCGATCGCGCTCGCCGTGGGTGGCTCCTTCGTGGTGACGCTGCTGGTCGCCGGGACGATGCTGCAGGCGCTGCTGCGCCGCCAGGACCGTCGGCGGGCGACGACCGCACCTGCCGAGGGGCCTGGTCCCGACGACGGGCCCGGACTCGACGAGGGCACGGGGACGACCGACGGGCCAGACGCCCCGCAGGCGGGGGGCGCGGCCGCATGAGCACGCTCATCCACCTGCCGGTGTTCGGCCTCGCCCTCACCCTCAGCGCCTACCTCCTGTCCCTGTGGCTGTACCAGCGAACGGGGCGGCCCGGGCTGCTGTCCCCGGTGCTCGTCACGGTCGTGATCGTGGCCGGGGTGCTGCAGCTGACCGGGCTCCCGTACGCCGAGTACCTCGAGCAGGTGACCGTGCTGACGCTCCTGCTCGGCCCCGCCACCGTGGCCCTTGCCCTGCCGCTGCTGCGCAACGGCCGGGCGCTGGCCACGTCGGCCCCCGCCGTGCTGGCGACGCTGGTGGTGGGCGGCGCGCTGAGCGTGGCGCTCACCGTCGCGGTGCTGACCGGGTTCGGGGTGGGGGACAACCTGCTGCGCGCCGCCCTGCCCCGCTCCGTGACCTCGCCGGTGGGACTGTCGATCGCGGAGCTCCTCGGGGCGTCCGTGCCGCTCGCGGTGGTGCTCACCCTGATCTCCGGGGTGCTCGGGGCGGTCGTCGGCCCGGCGCTGCTGACCCTCGTGCGGGTGCGCGACGAACGCGCTCGCGGCTTCGCCATCGGCCTGACCTCCCACGGCATCGGCACCTCGCGCGTGCTCGCCGAATCCACCGTGTCCGGCGGCTGGTCCAGCGCGGCGATGGTGATGAACGCCCTGGTCATGACCGTTGTGCTGCCGATCGTAGCGGCGCTGGTCACCGGCTGAGGATCTGCAGATCAGTGGCCGCCGTCGAGCTTGCCGGACAGCCGCTCCAGGCGCTGGAGGCTGGCTCCGTCCAGGCCGATGATGCGGGCTTCCTTGCCGCGGGCGGAGTATTTCGACTGGATCGCGTCGAGGGAGGCGACGGTCGAGGCGTCCCAGACGTCGGCGTCGGTGAGGTCGACGATCACCGTGGTGGGGTCGCCCGCGTAGTCGAACTGGTAGACGAGGTCGTTGCTGGAGGCCCAGAACAGCTGGCCCGTCACGGCGTAGCGGCGGATGTCGACGGTGTCGTCGCCGTCCACGTCGGTCTCCCACACCTTCTCGATGCCGACCAGGTGAGCGACGCGGCGGGCGAACAGGATCATCGCGGCGATCACGCCGAGCACAACGCCGATCGCGAGGTTGTCGGTGGCGACGGTCGCGACGACGGTCACCAGCATGACCGCGGTCTCGGACCACGGCATCATCCGCAGCGTGATGGGGCGGATGCTGTGCCAGTCGAAGGTGCCCACGGAGACCATGATCATCACCGCGACCAGGGCCGCCATCGGGATCAGGCCGACGATGTCGCCGAGGGCGACTACCAGGATTAGCAGGAATACGCCGGCCAGGAAGGTGGAAAGGCGGGTGCGGGCCCCGGACTGCTTCACATTGATCATGGTCTGGCCGATCATGGCGCAGCCGCCCATGCCTCCGAAGAAGCCCGTGACCACGTTGGCGATGCCCTGGCCCCAGGTCTCGCGGGTCTTGTCGGAATGGGTGTCCGTGATGTCGTCGACCAGCTTGGCGGTCATCAGCGACTCCAAGATCCCGACCAGTGCCATCGCGAGGGCGAAGGGGCCGATGATCTGCAGGGTCTCGAGGCTCAGTGGAACGTTCGGGAAGAGCAGCTCCGGGAGCGACTCGGGCAGCTCGCCCTGGTCCGAGACGTTCGGCATCGTCCAGCCGGAGGCGACGACGGCGAGGGTGATCAGCAGGATCGCGACCAGCGGCGCCGGCACCATGGTGGTGAACCGCGGGAGCAGCACCATGATCGCGATGCCCGCGGCGACCAGGGGGTAGACGATCCAGGGGATGTCCTCACCGAGGAGGTGGGGGAGCTGGGCGAGGAAGATGAGGATCGCCAGGGCGTTGACGAAGCCGGTCATGACGCTGCGGGGAATGAACCGCATCAGCTTCGCGACGCCGAGGAGGGCGAGGACGATCTGGAGCACGCCGGCGAGGATGACCGTGGCGATGAAGTAGTCCATGCCGTGATCACGGGCCACCGGGGCGATGACCAGGGCGACCGCTCCGGTCGCGGCAGAGATCATCGCCGGTCGCCCGCCGACGATCGAGATCGTGACGGCCATGGTGAAGGAGGCGAACAGGCCGACCTGGGGCGGGACGCCCGCGATGATCGAGAACGAGATCGCCTCGGGGATCAGGGCGAGGGCGACCACCAGACCGCCGAAGATCTCGGTCTTGAGCAGTCGGGGGCTGCGCAGGGCGCTGCGCACCGTGGGCGGTTCCTGCTGGGAGTGCTGGGGCGCGCTGTCCGCAGGCGCCGTGCTGAGTGATGACACGTGGGGAGTCCTAGGGGAGAGGGCGGGCCCCGGAAGCACGGAACGTTTCCATGAGAGACCCGGCATGCAAACCTCACGTTACGTGAGAGTTGGCCGGGTTGACAGGGGGTCGTGCATCACATCCCGCGCGGTGCTGCTCGCCTGCTACTCGCTCGCCGAGTCGTCGTCGGGTTCACGCGAGGACAGGGACGGAGTCGTGGAGAGCTCGCGGAGACGGGTGAGGAATTCGTCTGCCATCTCGACCTTTCTCGCGAGCCGTTGGCGGCGCTCGATGGCGATCTCCTCGAACTCCTGGACCCGACGCCGGGCGTCCTCCGAGGCGCCGTGCGTGGCGGCGGCGTCAGTGGCCTCGAGCAGCTCGCGCATCTGGTCCAGCGTGAAATCCAGCGGCTTCATCCGACGGATCAGCAGGATCCGCTCCACGTCGGACTCCGAGTAGAGCCGGAACCCGCCGGCGGTGCGCTCCGAGGGGGTGATGAGGCCGATCTCGTCGTAGTGCCGCAGTGTGCGGAAGCTGAGGTCCGTGCGCTCCGTGACGGCGCCGATGTGCATCAGCTGTGGCATCTCCTCGTTCCCGCTCATCGCCCCAGTCTGCCCCACGCGAGGCCGGCGCATGGAGCTGCAGGGCCGTGACGCCGGTGGCGATCAGGGCGGTGCGAGCCAGGATCGTGTGCGACGCGACGACGCGGCGCACGACGATCTCCGAGGAGTTGGCGCCCGTGAAGCGCTGCGCGAGGTCATCGGTGATCGCGTGCAGAGCGTGATCGGTGCTGAGTAGCGACGGGGTCCCCCGCGAGGGTGTCGTGTCAGCCACCGAGGCCCGAGGGGGCGGCCGGTGCGTTCCGCGGCAGGAGGCTCGCGATGAGTTCCTTGACCCGGGTGCGGATCTCGCCGCGCACCGGGCGGACCTCCGCGACGCCTTTGCCGGCAGGGTCCACGAGCTCCCAGTCCTCGTAGCGCGTGCCGGGGAAGATCGGGCAGGCGTCACCGCAGCCCATCGTGATCACCACGTCGGACTCCTTGACCACATCGGTGGTCAGGATCTTCGGGCTCTGGGCTGCGATGTCGATGCCGACCTCGGCCATGGCTTCCATCGCGGCCGGGTTGACCTGGTCGGCCGGGGCCGAACCGGCGGAGCGGACCTCGATGGAGTCGCCGGCGAGATGGGAGAGCCAGGCGGCGGCCATCTGGGAGCGGCCGGCATTGTGGACGCAGACGAACAGGACACTGGGGCGAGCGGTCGTAGGGGGCTCCTGGGGGTGAGTGGCGGAGGGCGCAGGTCAGGAGAGTTCGAGGAAGGCGCGCAGCTCGGCGAAGGCCGACGGTACGACGGAGTAGTGGGCCCATCGCCCCTTCTGCTCACGGGTGAGCAGGCCGGCGTCGACGAGCTTCTTCATGTGGTGGCTGACGGTCGGCTGGCTGATGCCCAGCGGCTCGGTGAGATCGCAGGCGCAGACGTCGCCGCATCCCTGGGCCGCCACATGGGAGAGCAGCTGGAGGCGCGTCGGGTCCGAGAGGGCCTTGAGGCGCGATGCCAGGTGCTCCGCCTCGGTGGCATCGATCGGGCCGGCCCCGAGCGCGCAGCAGTCGAGCGTGGCGCGCTCGTCCGGTGCGCGCTCGCGCGATGTGCACGACGGCGCGGTGCTCTCCGGGAGCGGGATCGAGGGCGCGATCGAGGGGGAGGTCATGCGATCACCTTACATTGACGAATGTCTATACGGCAGGCTAGCGTTCGCATCGATGTTCGTCTATAGGAAGAGGTGGCCCCCGTCATGACGACGACCACAGCGCCCGGTGCGCCGACCCGCGTGGCCGGGGAGATGTCCTTCCTCGATCGGTTCCTGCCGGTGTGGATCATCGTGGCGATGATCCTCGGACTGGCCCTCGGCCGCTTCGTGCCCGGGCTGAACCAGGTGCTCGAGAGCATGTCCGTCGCCGGCATCTCCGTGCCGATCGCGATCGGGCTGCTGGTGATGATGTACCCGGTCCTGGCCAAGGTCCGCTATGACGAGACCCGCCGCGTGACCGCCGACCGCAAGCTCATGGTGCTGTCGCTGGTGCTGAACTGGATCGTGGGCCCCGCGATCATGTTCACCCTGGCCTGGCTGCTGCTCGCCGACCTCCCCGAGTACCGCACCGGACTGATCATCGTGGGCCTCGCCCGCTGCATCGCCATGGTCTTCATCTGGAACGACCTCGCCTGCGGCGATCGGGAGGCCGCGGCGGTGCTGGTGGCCATCAACTCCGTCTTCCAGGTCCTCGCCTTCGGGGCGCTCGGCTGGTTCTACCTCCAGGTGCTGCCCTCCTGGCTGGGGCTGCCCGTGACATCGGCGGAGTTCTCCGTCGGTGCGATCGTGCTCTCCGTGCTGGTCTTCCTCGGCATCCCCCTGCTCGCCGGCTTCCTCACCCGGGTGCTCGGCGAGCGGGCGAAGGGGCGGTACTGGTACGAGAACCGCTTCCTGCCCCGCATCGGCCCCTTCGCGATGTACGGCCTGCTGTTCACCATCGTGCTGCTCTTCGCCCTGCAGGGAGAGGCGATCACCTCCAACCCCTGGGACGTCGCCCGGATCGCCCTACCGCTGCTGGCCTACTTCGTAGGCATGTTCCTCGTCTCGCTCGTCGCCGCCCGCGCCGTCGGGCTGACCTATGCGAAGTCCACCACGGTGGCCTTCACGGCGTCGGGCAACAACTTCGAGCTCGCGATCGCCGTCGCGATCGGCACCTTCGGCGTCACGTCCGGGCAGGCGCTCGCGGGTGTCGTCGGCCCTCTGATCGAGGTGCCCGTGCTCGTCGCCCTGGTCTACGTGTCCCTCTGGCTGGGCCCGCGCCTGTTCCCCGGTGACACCACCGTCCCCGCCCGCACCACCGAGAAGGTCTCCGCATGAGCTCCCAGAACTCCGCCACGCCGTCCGTGCTGTTCGTGTGCGTGAAGAACGGCGGCAAGTCCCAGATGGCCGCCGCGCTCCTGCGCCACCACGCCGGAGACGCCGTCGAGGTGCACTCCGCCGGGACGAAGCCCGGCAGCGCGATCAACGCACTCTCTGCCGGCGTCGTCGCCGAGGTCGGCGCGGACATGTCCGCCGGATTCACCAAGCCGATCGACCCCGCGCTGCTGGCCCGCGTGGACCGGGTCGTGGTGCTCGGCGAGGAGGCCGTCGTCGAGTCGGTGCGGGGCATGGCGGGGACGATCACCACGTGGGTGACCGACGAGCCCTCCGAACGCGGGATCGAGGGCGCCGAGCGGATGCGCCTGGTGCGCGACGACATCGACGCCCGGGTGCGCACGCTCCTGGACGACCTCACGCAGACCTCGTCCTGACGTCCCGCACCCAGGAGACCACCGAGTCCACCACCGGAACCACCTCCACGC
The DNA here is from genome assembly GCF_052379725.1 of Brachybacterium sp. 107. Lineage (NCBI taxonomy): Bacteria > Bacillati > Actinomycetota > Actinomycetes > Micrococcales > Dermabacteraceae > Brachybacterium > Brachybacterium sp. 107. Next base: position 67,417 of record NZ_JBQSYW010000010.1, read on the forward strand.
GCCCTCTTCCGGCGAGCAGGCCCACTCCCACCTCGAGAAGCACGGCAGCCCCGCTGCTCGAGGAACGGCAGCAGCCGTTCGGTGGCCGCACCGAACAGGCGTACGATTCCGCGCGTGCCACCACTCGGCCTCACCCCATCCCGCGCCGTCGACCGGCGTCCGCGCCCCGCTCGGACCGTCTTCCTGGCCTTCGCCGCCTGCGGTCTCCTCGGGACCCTCCTGCTCCTGCTCCCGTCGGCCTCCACGGGGGCCAGAGGAGCCACACTCGTGGAAGCCCTCTTCACAGCAGTCTCCGCCCTCTGCGTGACCGGGCTCATCGTCGTCGATACCCCCGTCTTCTGGACCACGTTCGGCCAGGTCGTGATCCTGGTGCTGATCCAGATCGGCGGCTTCGGCGTGATGACCTTCGCCTCCGTGATCGGCATCGCCGTGATCCGGAAGCTCTCCCTGCGCTCGAAGCTCACCGCCGCGGCAGAGGTGAAGAGCTTCGGCATCGAGGACGTGCGGACCCTCGTGCTCAGCGTCGTGCGGATCTCCCTGATGATCGAGGCGGTCGCGGCGGTGATCCTCACGCTGCGCTTCGCCCTCGCCTACGGCGAGACATGGGGCGACGCCGTGTGGCTCGGCGTCTTCCACGCGGTCTCCTCGTTCAACAACGCCGGGTTCGCGCTGTACAGCGACAGCCTCATGTCCTTCTCCGATGACCCGGTCATCCTTCTGACCGCCAGCGGTGCCACGGTGCTGGGAGGTGTCGGCTTCCCCGTGCTGATGCAGCTGAAGAAGCATCTGGGCACCGTGCGCCTCTGGTCGATGAACACCCGGATCGTGGTCGCTGCGACGCCGCTCCTGCTCGCCCTGGGAACCCTGTACATCACTGCTCTGGAGTGGAGCAATCCGGAGACGCTGGGAGGGATGCCGCCCCATCTGCGGATCCTGAACGGCTTCGCCATGTCCGCCCAGACGCGGACCGCCGGCTTCAACACCGTCGACACCGGGGCGATGGATCCCGCCACCTGGGTGGGCATGGACCTGCTGATGTTCATCGGCGGAGGACCCGCAGGAACCGCTGGTGGCATCAAGGTCACCACCTTCGCGGTGCTGTTCTTCCTCATGCTCGGCGAGCTGCGCGGCGCCGGCGCCGTCACCGTCTTCGGCAAGCGCCTCTCCCGGGCGGTGCATCGCCAGGCCATCACCGTCATCGTGCTGGCGGCCGGCCTCATCGTCGCCGCCACCATCGTCATCATGCTCCTGACCGACCTCTCGCTCGACGTGATCCTGTTCGAGGTGGTCTCGGCCTTCGCCACGGTGGGTCTGTCCACCGGGATCACGGCGGATCTCCCTGCCAGCGCGCAGCTGATACTCATCGTGCTGATGTTCATCGGCCGTCTGGGCCCGATCACGGCGGCCACCGGCCTCGCGCTGCGGCAGCGGACCCTTCTCTACGACCTCCCCAAGGAAAGGCCGATCATTGGCTAAGCGCAGGTTCTTCCGGTCCGTACCCTCCTCCTCCGTCACTTCGGCGAACGCGGTGGCCGTCATCGGGCTGGGCAGGTTCGGTCAGTCCCTCGCCCTCGAGCTCATGAAGGACGGCGCCGAGGTGCTGGGCATCGACGTGCGCGAGGACGTCGTCCAGGCCCTCAACGGGCAGCTGACCCACGTCGTCGCGGCCAATGCGACCAATGAGCAGGTGCTGCGTCAGCTGTCCGTCTCGGAGTTCGATCGGGTGGTCGTCGCGATCGGCAGCGACATCGAGTCGAGCATCCTGGTCACGTCGCTGCTGCTGCGCTTCTCGGTCCCGCAGATCTGGGCGAAGGCCGTCAGCGACGCGCACGGCCTGATCCTCGAGCAGCTGGGGATCCCCCACGTCGTGTACCCCGAGAAGGACATGGGTCGCCGCGTCGCCCACATCGTGCTCGGCAGCATGCAGGACTTCATCGAGATCGACACCGATTTCGCGATGGTCAAGACCGCGCTGAATCCCGAGTACGAGGGAACACGGCTCGGTGACAGCGGCATCCGCCGCAAGTTCGGAGTCACCGTCAGCTCCGTGAAGCACCGGAACGGGGCGTGGCAGCCAGCGACGGAGAACACCGTGCTCACGGAGGGAGACACCATCCTGGTCACCGGACCCACCCGGAAAGCCGAACGGTTCAGCAGATCGTCGTCCTGACCCGGAGATCCCCGAACCCATGACCCCGCGATCCTCGTCGTCAGAGGACCGCAGGGGTGTCGAGAACAGGTTCTCGGGGTCGCTGCAGCCTGGAGGACGCAGAAGCGCATGGCCTGACCACGACCAGGAATGGGAAGCGAGACCCCCTCATGACGTCGATCGCCGACCACGACGCCTGTATCGCGTAGGCGCCCGAACAGTTCCAGCCCTCTCTGCACCGGTTGCGCGAGATCCTGCGCCGCGTCCTGCCGGAGGCCGAGGAGATCGTCGCCTGCACCATGCCCGGGTTCACGATCGACGGCACGGTCGTGGCCAGCTATGCAGCGTTCAGCAAGCAGTGCGGGCTGTATCTGCGTCCCCACGCCCTGACCGAGCACGCCGAGGAGATCGCGGCCGCCGGTCTGAAGGCGACCAAGACCGGCATCACGTTCACCCCGCGCAAACCCATCCCGGACGACCTCGTCGAACGCCTCGTGCGGACCTCGCGACAGGGCGTCGAGGGCTGATGCCCCTCACGGCGCATCGGCGAGCGGGGGAGGAGACCCGTCGATCATCTCGTCATACCCGGCGCGGAAGTCGGGCACCTCGAGAGAGCCGAGCAGATCGAGGAGAGCGGTGCCGGCGAGCACGGTGCCGACGCCGGTATCCGGCTCCTTGCGCGGGGGCGCAGGCTTCCCGAGCCGCCGTGCGATGTGCGTGACGACCTCGCCGAGGGTCGACGGGACGCCGTCCACGGCGTGCAGGAGCTCCGGCGGATCGGGGGTGCCGAGCAGCGTCACGACCGCCCGGGCGAGGTCGACCTCGTGGATCCGATTCGTGTGCCGGCCGTGTTCGACAGGGCGCCCCTCAAGGACGGCCCTGATCAGGTGATCGCGCCCGGGCCCGTAGATGCCCGCCGGCCGCAGGACGCTCGCCCCGAACAGCTCGCGCGCGGCCTGTTCCCCGTCGAGGAGCACGTGGGCCCGCTCCGACCGGGGACGGGCGGGATCGGACTCGGTGAGCGGGCGGGAGGAGTCGTAGCCCTCGAGCACCCGGGTCGAGGAGACGAACACGGTGCGCCGGGGCGCCGCAGGGAGGGCGGCGGCGAGATGCTGCAGCGGTTCGCGATAGCTCGCGGCGACGGACGGGGTCAACGTGATGACCATGGTGTCGACCGCGGGCAGCGCGGAGGGGAGGGGCTCGCTGAGATCCGCGGTGATCGGCGTGAACGCGAGCGGCAGGGCGCTCGGGTCGCGGCGGAGTCCGGCGATCTCGCGGCCTCCGGCGACCTCTCTGTCTCCGTCGACCTCTCTGCCCTGGGCGAGCAGCAGCTCGCCCACGCGGATGCCGACGCGGCCGCAGCCGACGAGCAGGGTTGTTGCGCTCACGGTCGCCTCCTCCGGGGTGTTCGTCCGCGGGGGATCGTCTCTCGGTGACCTGACCGCCACCTGAGGCTCCACGTCCTCGGTCCCAGGTTCCACGGAACCCCGCTGAGTGCACAGAAAGATGCGGTCCGCGACCTCCTCCAAAAGTCGGGTGCGGTGCGCCGTGCACTCCGAAATAATGGACTGTTGCCGCCCTACCCGGGTCGTGTCGTGTCGTGTCGTGTCGTGTCCTGCCGTGCCGCGCTCGGGCTGCGGCTCGCTTCGCGGACAGGATCTGTCCGCCACTGCCCCTACCGTTGCTCCTGCCGCCGATCGCGGTGCGAGCACTGCCGTGCCCCAGCCTGATCCCTCACCAAGGACCCTCCATGCTCTGGACCGTCATCCGGCGACACCTCCGCCCCTATCTCCCGCACGTCGCCGCCGTGATCGTGCTGCAGCTCGCGACCGTGCTGGCCACGCTGTACCTGCCCAGCCTCAACGCGGACATCATCGACAACGGCGTGGCCACGGGCGATACCGACTACATCTGGCGCATCGGCGGAGTCATGCTGATCGTCGCGATGGTGCAGGTCATCACGGCAGTGATCTCCGCCTGGTTCGGGGCACGCGTGGCGATGGGCATGGGGCGGGACATCCGCCGCTCCATCTACACCCGCGTGGACCGCTTCTCCACCGAGGAGATGGGACGCTTCGGCGCCCCCACGCTGATCACCCGCGGCACCAACGACGTGCAGCAGGTGCAGATGCTCGTGCTGATGACGCTGAACTTCATGGTCATGGTGCCGATCATGTCCATCGGCGGGATCGTCATGGCGATCCAGGAGGACCCCGGCCTCTCCTGGCTGGTGTGGGTGGCCGTCCCGGTGCTGATGGTCATCGTGGGCCTGCTGGTCACGAAGCTCATGCCGCTGTTCCAGCGCATGCAGGACAACATCGACTCGATCAACTCCGTGATGCGAGAGCAGATCATGGGCATCCGCGTGGTGCGGGCCTTCGTGCGCGAGAAGCACGAGACTGCCCGCTTCGAGGACGCCAATGCGACTCTCACCGACACCTCGGTGCGGATCGGCCGGCTGTTCGTGATCATGGGCCCGGCGATCACCGTGGTGCTGCACCTGGCCACCGCCGCCGTGCTCTGGTTCGGCGGTCACCGCGTGGATGCGGGGCTCGTGCAGGTCGGCTCGCTGACCGCCTTCATGCAGTACCTGCTGCAGATCCTCATGGCGGTCATGATGGGCACCTTCATGTTCATGATGTTCCCGCGCGCGATCATCAGCGCCCGCCGCATCGGCGAAGTCCTCGAGACCACGCCCACCCTCGCCGAGAGCTCCCGTCCCGTCTCCCTGGATCGGGCCGGCGGCGGTGCGACGGTCGAGTTCCGCGATGTCACCTTCTCCTATCCGGGCGCCGAGGCCGCCGTGCTCGACGGCGTCTCCTTCGCCGCCGAGGCGGGCCGCACCACGGCGATCATCGGCTCCACCGGCTCGGGGAAGACCACGCTGATCAATCTCATCCCGCGCCTGCACGACGCGACCGGCGGCCAGGTGCTGCTGGACGGGGTGCCGGTCACCGACCTCTCCCGCGCCACGATCTCCGCGACCGTCGGCCTCGTGCCCCAGAAGCCGTACCTGTTCTCCGGCACCATTGCGCACAACCTGCGCTTCGGTGATCCGACGGCCGACGACGACGAGCTGTGGCGGGCGCTCGACATCGCCCAGGCCACCGAGTTCGTCGCCGACCGCACGACCGGCGAGGGGGAGGGCGTGACGAAGGGCCTGGAATCCCTCGTCTCCCAGGGCGGCACCAACGTCTCCGGCGGGCAGCGCCAGCGCCTGTGCATCGCCCGCACCCTGGTGGCCCGGCCCCGGGTGTTCGTCTTCGACGACTCCTTCTCCGCCCTCGACGTCGCCACCGACGCCGCGGTGCGCGCCGGGCTCGATGCGCACACCGAGGGGGCGACGCGGATCGTCGTCGCCCAGCGCATCTCCAGCATCACCGGCGCCGACCAGATCCTCGTGCTCGACGAGGGCCGGATCGTGGGCCGCGGGACCCACGAGGAGCTGCTGGAGTCCAGTGAGACCTACCGGGAGATCGTCGATTCCCAGATCACCGTGGAGGAGCCGGCATGAGCGCCGCGAAGAAGCAGGGAGAGAACGTGACGGATCCGGCCGACGGGGCGACGCCGCGATCCGGGGCGGCCGCCGCAGACCTCACCGAGGCCGAGATCCTCGAGATGCAGGACTCCATGAGCGGCGAGTGGGGCGACTCCGCGCCGCGCAAGGCCAAGGCGTTCTGGCCCTCCGCGATGCGTCTGGCCGGAACCTTCGCCGACCACAAGCTCAGCCTCGGGATCGTGCTGGCCTTCGGGATCATCTCCACGGCGCTGACCGTATGGGCGCCCTCGATCCTCGGCGACGCGATGGACGTCATCTTCGACGGGGTCCGCACCGGGAACGGCGTCGACTTCCCGGCGCTGGGCCGGCTGCTGCTGATCGTGCTGGGCATGTACCTCGTGGCGGCCCTGTTCGACTGGCTGCAGGGGCGGCTGCTCAACGACGTGGTCATGCGCATCGTGTACCGCCTGCGCGAGAAGATCGAGGCGAAGGTCAACCGTCTTCCCCTCTCGTACTTCGACACCCGCCAGCGCGGTGACCTGCTCTCGCGCACCACCAACGACGTCGACAACGTGCAGACCGCCCTCCAGCAGGCCTTCGCCTCCCTGGTCTACGCGGTGCTCACCATCGTGGGGATCACCGCGATGATGTTCTACCTCTCCTGGCAGCTGGCCGTGATCGCCCTGGTGGCCCTGCCGGTCTCCGGCGTGGTCATCGGCTTCATCGGATCGAAGTCGCAGAAGCTGTTCACCGCGCAGTGGCGCAACACCGGACGGCTGAACGGCCACGTCGAGGAGTCCTTCACCGGCCACGACCTGGTCACCGTGTTCGACCGCCAGGACTCGATGCTCGAGCAGTTCGATACGCGCAACGAGGAGCTGTACGAGGCGTCCTTCAAGGCCCAGTTCTACTCCGGCATGATCATGCCGATCATGCAGTGGGTGACCTACCTGGGCTACGTGGGGATCGCCGTGGTGGGCGGTCTGCGGATCGCCAGCGGGCAGCTCAGCCTCGGCCAGGTGGTCGCCTTCATCCAGTACTCGCGCGAGTTCAACGCGCCGCTGGGCGAGGTGGCCGGGATGGCGAACATGCTGATCTCCGGCGTGGCGTCGGCCGAGCGGATCTTCGAGCTGCTGGATGCCGAGGAGCAGGAGGCCGACGGGGAGATCACCGCCCCGGACGCTGCTCCCGACAGTGCCGCCGCTGCTCCCGACGGGTCCGCCACTCTCGACGGTCCCGTCACCGACGGTGCGCTCCCACGCCGCCGCATCGAGCGAGCCGAACTCACCGCCCCCACCCGCGGGCGCATCGAGTTCGACCACGTCGCCTTCTCCTACACGGCCGACAAGCCGCTGATCAGGGACCTCACCCTGGTCGCCGAACCCGGCCAGACGATCGCGATCGTGGGACCCACCGGCGCGGGCAAGACCACTCTGGTCAACCTGATCATGCGGTTCTACGAGATCGACGGCGGCGAGATCCGACTCGATGGCGTGGACATCCGTGCCCTGGACCGCGGCGCGGTGCGCAGCCAGGTGGGCATGGTGCTGCAGGATGCCGTGCTGTTCGGCGGCACGATCCGCGAGAACATCCGCTACGGGCGCCTGGACGCGAGTGACGATGAGGTGATCGCGGCGGCGACCGCCACCTTCGTGGACCGATTCGTGCACACCCTGCCCGAGGGCTACGACACCGTGATCGAGGACGAGGGCGCGAACATCTCCGCCGGTGAGCGGCAGCTGATCACCATCGCCCGCGCCTTCCTCGCGAATCCGGCGCTGCTGATCCTCGACGAGGCCACCTCCTCGGTGGACACCCGCACCGAGGTCCTCGTGCAGGAGGCGATGGCGGCGCTGCGCACCGACCGCACCAGCTTCGTCATCGCCCACCGGCTCTCCACCATCCGCGACGCCGACGTGATCCTCGTGATGGAGCACGGCGACATCGTCGAGCAGGGCGATCACGACGCGCTGCTCGAGGCCGAGGGTGCCTACCACCGGCTCTACTGGTCGCAGTTCGCCGGCGGTGTGGATCCCGACGCGGAGGACGCCGTGCTGGCGGGCTCCGCAGCCGTCACCGGCGAGGTGGCCGCCGTGGCCGGCGAGGCGCCCGACACCCCGGACGGCCCCGCTCACGCCTAGCCAGGCGCCCGACACCCCGGACGGCCCCGCTCACGCCTAGCCAGGCGCCCGACACCCCGGACGGCCCCGCTCACGCCTAGCCAGGTGCTGCCCCGGCGAGCTGTACCTCGCGCTGCCCGGTCACGGATTCCTCGCCTGGGCTCACGTTCTGTACCCCCGACCCCGGCACGCGTCCCCCGCCTGGGGTGCAGGGCCAGCGGGGCAAAGTTGGGGGAATGAGCTCGCCATTCCCCCAACTTTGCCCCGCTGGCAATCGGTTATCGGTAGTCGGCAGCCGTGGCCGTGGCAGTGGCTGTGGCCGCGATCGTGGTCGCGGGGCATGGTGGCTGCGTCGGATTCGCTGGGGCGTGGGGCGTGGGGCGTGGGGCGTGGGGCGTGGGACATGGGACACGAGGCGGGGAGCACGAGGACCGGGGAGCTCAGCGACCGGTGCTCTGTGGTCTGGACCACTCGCGGGGAGTAGCGTCGGAGCATGGACATCACGATCGTCGGCGGCGGGGTCTGCGGCCTCGCGGTGGCCCATGAGCTCGCCCCCGATCATCGCGTCACCGTGCTGGAGTCCTCCCCGGGACCGCGCGGCGGCGGGTACATGATCGACTTCTTCGGCCCCGGGTTCGTCGCCGCGGAGCGGATGGGCGTGATCGAGGAGCTCCGCCTGCGCGGGCACGTGTTCGACGGGGTCCGCTACGGCCTGCCGGACGGCTCCGAGAGCGGCACGATCGATGCCGCCCCGCTGGTCGAGGCGGCCGGCGGGCGATACTTCTCGATCCTCCGTCCCGAGGTCGAGCTCGGGCTGCTCGCCCAGCTCCCGGACGCCGTGGACCTCCGTTACGGGACCCGCGTGGTCGAGGTGCACGACGTCGGCCCGGAGCGCGCGGCGGTCAGCACTGCGCAGGGCGAGGTGCTCGAGTCCGATCTGGTGGTCGCCTGCGACGGCGTGCGCTCGCCGGTGCGCGAGCACGTCGCTCCCGGCCATGGCTCGATCCTGCCGATGGGGTACCGCGCCGCCAGCTACCTCTTCGAGGATCGGCAGCTGGCCCGCGAGCTGGGGGAGCGGATGCTCATGTCCGACTCGATCCAGCGGGTGGGCTGGCTGTATGCGGCCGACGTCGATCAGGTGGGCGTCATGTTCGCCGAGCGCGTCGACCGCCATGACACGGAGCGTCCCGTCCCGGACCCCGATCGTCTGCGTCGGCGATTCAGCGGACTGCATCCGCAGATCGACCGGGCTCTCACCCACGTCCCGGACTCCTTCTACGACGATCTCGTGGCCCAGAGCCATGCGCCGCGCTGGAGCCGCGGACGCGTGGTACTCGCCGGGGACGCCGCCCACGCGCCGTCGCTGCTCGCCGGGCAGGGGACCTCCCTCGCGATCGCCGGTGCCGAGGCGCTGGCCCGGAGCCTGCGGGCTGCCGGTCCGCACGTCGAGGTGGGCCTGGCGGAGTACGAGCGCCGGTGGCGGCCGACGGTGGAGAGGGTGCGGCGCTCCGGTCGCCTCAGCGCATCGGCCTTCATCCCAGCCACCACGTTCCAGCTGCGCCTGCAGCAGGTGGGGCGTCGCGCGATCGGCCTGCCCGGCGTGAGCCGCCTGCTCAGCCGCCAGTTCGTCGCCGCCTGAGACACGCTCACCCCAGAGGTGGGCGCCGTGCCCACCTCACAGGTGCAAGGTGCCGCCGTTGCTGCGGAAGATGCCGGGCGGCTGCCCGAAGTGTCGGCGGAACGCGGTGATGAACGGTCGCGCTTCGGGATAGCCGCAGGAGCGGGCCACCTGGGCGATCGGGTCGTCGGTCTCCAGCAGCAGGTGGGCGCCGCGCTCCAGGCGCAGCCGGCGCAGCATCGCCATGAGCGACTCCCCGGTCTCTCGCGCGAAGAGTCTCGCCGCATGTCGTTCGGAGAGGTGGACGACCGCTGCCACGTCCCGCACCTGGACCGGGCGCTCGAGATTGTCGGCGAGGTACCGCTCCATGGCGGCCACGCTCGAGGTGGTGCGGGCGGCCGGGTCGAGGGTGACGGCGAGGTCCCCGGGCTCGGCGAAGGCCCGCGAGGTCTCGATCACGAGAGCGGTCCCGAGTGCTGTGAGCTGCTCGCCGACCCCGGAGCGCGGCGAGGCGGCCTCGGCGGCCAGTGTCGCGATCAGCACGGGCAGGGATCCGATGGTGGTCGAGACCAGCGGGTGGTCGGCGCGCAGCAGCCCGCTCCACCAGCCGGGGGCGGAGGCGGACGCCGCGCCCGTCGGCTGCAGCGTGAACCCCCAGAACGCGATCCCGAGCCCGCCGACGGGATCGGAGACGATCTCGTGCACGTCCCCCGGGCGCGCCACGAACAGGGTGCCCGCCTCGATCTCGTGCGCGTCGCCCTCGACGCTGAAGGTGCCCGAGCCCGAGTAGGCCAGGCACACCTCGAAGTAGGAGTGCGTGTGCGCGTAGTTGCGCCAGACCGCGGGCGCGTAGAAGCCCCAGCTGAGGTAGTCGACGAAGGTCGTCGCACGGGCGACGGAATCGAGGGTCACCCGAGCATCATGCCTGCTCGGCCCGACCCGTGGGATCACATCCCGCCAGGATGAGGCCCTGGCCGAGGGACTCCTTGTGCTGGTCGGTCATCGGCGGATCGGCCGGATCGCGGAACTGCACGAGCCACGTGGTGCGGGCCTCGTCGCTCATGTTGACGCCGGAGCTGTGCACCGTGAAGTAGGTGAAGAAGATGACGTCACCGGCCTCGGCCTCCATCGGGACGAGCTGGTCGGTGGGGAAGTCGGGCAGGTGGAAGCTGCCCTCCGGGTCGTGCTCGCGAGGCCCGGCCTTGTGGCTGCCCGGGGCGACGCGCACGCAGCCCTTGACGTCCGGGGCGTCATCGAAGTGGAAGATCGCCGCGGCCACCTTGTGGTGCTTGTGCGGGAAGAAGGGGTAGTCCTGGTGAGGAGGGAACGGGGAGCCGTTCTCCGGCGGCTTGATGAACATCTTGGTGTGATGCAGCTGCACGTTGGGGGTGCGCAGAACAGCCGCCGCGACGGACGTGAAGCGCGGATCCGTGAGCAGGCGGGTGTACGCGGCGTCGTAGAACTGGGCGTCGTGCAGGTGCTGGAGGCTGGTCTTCCGGCCCATCGCGCTGGCGGAGGCGGAGTCCCAGGTGGCGTCGTCCTTGCGGTCCAGGGAGGCGATCAGCTCGTGGCTGCGAGTGCGGTACTCGGCCGCCTCCTCCTTCGTGAGGAGTCCCTTGACCAGGACGTAGCCCTGCTCGTCATAGGAATCGGCCAGTGCGTCGAGGTCTGCGGGAGCAGTGGAGAGGGTGGTCATCATCGACCCTTCGTGGGAGTGGTGTGCGGTCAGCTGTGCGTGCTCCTCGAGCCTAGGAAGCTCTGCGCGGGCCCACCAGGCAGAGAGCGGACGCGGATGTTCGCGGGACGGCCATGCTCTCTGTGCGGCACCGGGCGGTGACCGATCTCGGTCGGGGCGCCCGGTGTCGATATCCGGGCCGAGCCGGTGATCCGGACGACGAGCCGGGGTGCCGCGAGGCTGGCCGGCCGCCTGCGCTCAGGGGCGCCGCACGTACTCGATGAGCGCGACCCCGCTGTCGAAGTCGCGCGTGCGGACGTGGTCGAAGCGGACGGGCGCGTAGTCGCCGGGTGCGAACAGCGGGATGCCGCTGCCGAACAGGAACGGCTGCCGCTTGAGCACCAGGCGATCGATCTCGCCGCGCAGCTGGGAGGCGAGGTCGGCGCCCCCGCACAGCCAGATGTCGCCGGTGCCGCCATCCCTGCCGCCGCCCGAGCCCTCGCCGCGCTGCTTCAGCTCGCGCACGACCTCGACGGGGTTCGCGTCCGTCGTGGTCAGATTCTCCGCGGGCTCGAGCTCGCGGTGGGTGAACACCACCTGCTCGAGGTGCCGGTACGGGCTGGGCATGTCCGGCAGTCCCACGGCGTGGGTGGCCGCGCCCATCAGGACGGTGCTGAAGCGACCGCTGGACTGGTCGATGCCGAGATGCGCGGCGATGTCGGTGGGGATGGTGTCGGGGTACTCCTCGAGCAGGACGTCCATGTGGTCCCCTTCGGTGGGGAAGCTGTCGAACTGGCCCTCGGGGCCGGCGATATAGCCGTCCAGGCTCACGGCGACGTAATAGATGAGCTCACGCATGTCGACTCCAGGGGTGCGGGACGCCGTCGCGGACCACGACAGCTGTGGTGGTCGAGAGTACGACACCTGTGGTGGTTCGCGCTAGGGTGCTTCCATGGCTCGCAACGATGACCGCCGACGGGCACTGGCCGACGCCGGCCTGTCCGTCCTCGCCGACGAGGGAGCTCGCGGCCTGACCCACCGCGCCGTGGACCGCGCCGCCGGGGTTCCTCTCGGCACGGCGTCGAACTACTTCCCCTCACGCACCGCGCTGATCGAAGGCCTGGTGGGGCGCATCGGCGAACGGCTCGCCCCGAGCGCGGAGTTCGTGCGCGAGCGAGAGGGCCTGCCGCCGAGCAGGGACCTGTTCGCCCAGTACCTGCGCGATATCGCGCGCCGACTGCTCGGTGAGCGGCAGGTCGCGATCGCCCTGTTCGAGCTGCGCCTGGAGAGCACCCGTCGGCCGGAGATCGCTGAGCTCCTCGGTCGCTGGCGGCGCGAGGGCTTCGCCGTGGACGTCGCCTTCAACGCCCGGCCCGGACTCCCGGGAGGGGCCGACGAGATCGCGCTGTTCCACTACGCGATGGACGGCCTGATGCTGGACCAGCTCACGGACCCGCTGATGCCGGAGGGGCCGATCGACGACATCCTCGACGCACTGGTCGACAGGCTGTTGCCGAGATGACGGTCAGTCCGTCAGCATCCGCGACCTGGTCAGGAACCTCTTCCCGTCGGGAGTCTCGAGGCTGAAACCGCCGCCGCGCCCGTCGACCAGATCGATCGTCAGGTGCGTGTGGCGCCAATAGGCGAACTGCTCGCGACTCATCCAGAAGTCCAGCGGCGAGGTGCCGCCGCCCGGCAGAGGGACCTCGACATGACCCATGCGCACGTCGGCGTCCCCGGTGATGAAGTCCCCCTCGGGGAAGCACATGGGGGAGGAGCCGTCGCAGCAGCCCCCGGACTGGTGGAACATCAGGGGGCCGTTGCGGTCGATGAGCCGCTGCATCTGCGCGACTGCTGCCTGGGTGAACGCGACCCGCGAGAAGTCCTCGCCCTCGATCGTGGGCTCCGCCTCGAGCACGTCGTCGGCCGAAGTCGGTGGAGGGAGCCCGGGGCCGGGATCCACCGGCGCCGCCCCCTCGGAGCTGCTCGTCGTCGGTCGCGAGGGATCGGCGCCGAGCGTCGTCGGCCGCGCACCATCGGGCCCGGCGGTCATCGGAACCCACCGCCCGTCCCGAAGGGAGTGGAGCCGGCCTGCCCGAAGGGGGTCGACGGGGGAGCGCCCGGGGGCGGCTGATCCGGCGGTGGCTGATCGGGTTCGGGCTCGGGCCGGGGCTGCTCGGGCGTCGGCTCGAGCGGCTGACCGGGGAAGGGCTGTGCGGGATGGCCGGGAGGAGGGCCCGGTGGATCCGTGGGCGGCTGGCCCGGCGGCGGCATCGGGGGCTCGTACGGCCCGGGGATGCTCATGTCGTGCTGGTTCGATTCCTCATGCATGATCTCTCCTCCCGCGATGGTGCCGACGGGCCGGTCCGGGGAGCCCCGGTGGGCCGGCCCGTCGGCCGTGCCGGTCGAGCCGACCGGGTCCATCGGGTCGGCCGGGTCAGCCGGCCCGTCGGCCGTACCGGTCGAGCCGGCCCGGCGAGTGCGGGCCGGCCGTGCCGATCAGAAGAAGCCGAGCTTCTTCTCCGAGTAGCTGACCAGCAGGTTCTTGGTCTGCTGGTAGTGGTCGAGCATCATCAGGTGGTTCTCCCGGCCGATGCCCGAGGACTTGTACCCGCCGAACGCGGAGTGCGCCGGATACGAGTGGTAGTTGTTCACCCAGACGCGCCCGGCCTGGATGGCCCGGCCCGCGCGGTAGATGATGTTCTGCTGCCTGCTCCACACGCCGGAGCCGAGCCCGTACAGGGTGTCGTTGGCGATCGAGATGGCTTCGTCGTAGTCGGAGAAGCGGGTCAGCGCGAGCACCGGCCCGAAGATCTCCTCCTGGAAGATGCGCATCGAGTTGTCGCCCTCGAACACCGTGGGCGTCACGTAGTAGCCCCCGGAGAGCTCCCCACCGAGATCGGCGCGCTCGCCACCGGTGAGCAGCTTCGCGCCCTCCTTCGTGCCGATGTCGATGTAGGAGAGGATCTTCTCGAGCTGGTCGTTGCTGGCCTGGGCGCCGATCATCGTGTCGGTGTCCAGCGGATCGCCCTGCTTCGTCGCCTCGACGCGCTTCAGCCCGTCGGCCACGAAGTCGTCGTAGATCGAGTCCTGCACGAGCGCGCGCGACGGGCAGGTGCACACCTCGCCCTGGTTCAGGGCGAACATCGCGAAGCCCTCGAGGGCCTTGTCGTAGTAGTCGTCCTTCGCCGACGCCACATCCTCGAAGAACAGGTTCGGGCTCTTGCCGCCCAGCTCGAGGGTGACGGGGATGAGGTTCTGCGAGGCGTACTGCATGATCAGGCGGCCCGTGGTGGTCTCGCCGGTGAAGGCGATCTTCGCGATCCGCTTGTTCGACGCGAGCGGCTTGCCGGCCTCGACGCCGAAACCGTTGACGATGTTCAGCACGCCGTCCGGCAGCAGGTCGCCGATGAGCTCGGCCAGCACCAGGATCGAGGCAGGGGTCTGCTCAGCGGGCTTGAGCACCACGCAGTTGCCGGCCGCGAGCGCGGGGGCCAGCTTCCACACGGCCATGAGGATCGGGAAGTTCCACGGGATGATCTGCCCGACCACGCCGAGGGGCTCATGGAAGTGGTAGGCGACGGTGTCGTCGTCGATCTGCGAGAGCGCGCCCTCCTGGGCCCGGATCGCGCCGGCGAAGTAGCGGAAGTGATCCACCGCGAGCGGCAGGTCCGCGCCCAGGCACTCCCGGATCGGCTTGCCGTTGTCCCAGGTCTCGGCCACGGCCAGCATCTCGAGGTTCTCCTCGATACGGTCCGCGATCTTGTTGAGGATCACGGCGCGTTCGGCGACCGACGTCGTCCCCCAGGCCGGTGCCGCGGCGTGGGCGGCGTCGAGCGCCTTCTCGATGTCCTCCGCGGTGGAGCGGGCCACCTCGGTGAACACCTTGCCGGTCACGGGGGTGGGGTTCTCGAAATACTCGCCCTTGACCGGTGGGACCCACTGGCCCCCGATGTAGTTCTCGTACCGCTGCTTGAAGGTGACCTTCGCGCCGTCGGTTCCGGGGTGTGCATAGGCGGTCATGTGTTCTCCTCGGTGCTCGTCGTCGAGACTGGGGCGCGACCGGTCCGGTCGCTCCGCGGGGAGCCGACGGCCGCGCTATGACGTGGATCACCATCGTAAGCCCTGCCGGCCGACCGTAGGCTGAACGGCATGGAACACCGTCACCTCGGCCGCAGCGGCCTCAAGATCAGCGAGATCATCTACGGGAACTGGCTCACCCACGCCTCCCAGGTGGAGGACGAGCGCGCGCGGGCCTGCGTGCGCGCCGCGCTCGACGCCGGCATCAGCACCTTCGACACCGCAGACACCTATGCGAACACGGCCGCCGAGGTCGTGCTCGGCGAGGCGCTCAAGGGCGAGCGGCGCGAGTCGCTCGAGATCTTCACCAAGGTCTACTTCCCGACGGGCCGGAAGGGGCACAACGACACCGGGCTCTCGCGCAAGCACATCCGCGAGTCGATCGACGGCTCCCTCTCCCGCCTCCAGACCGACTACGTGGACCTCTACCAGGCGCACCGCTACGACGACGCCACCCCGCTCGAGGAGACGATGCAGGCCTTCGCCGACGTCATCCACTCCGGCAAGGCCCTCTACATCGGCGTCTCCGAGTGGAACGCGGATCAGCTGCGCGCCGGCCACCAGCTGGCCCGCGAGCTCGGCATCCAGCAGATCTCCAACCAGCCCCAGTACTCGAAGCTGTGGCGCGTGATCGAGGAGCGCGTGGTGCCCACCTCCCGCGAGCTCGGCATCTCCCAGATCGTGTGGTCGCCCGTCGCCCAGGGCATCCTCACCGGCAAGTACAAGCCCGGTGCCGAGGCGCCCGAGGGCTCGCGCGCCCGCGACGAGAAGGGCGGCGCCGACATGATCAAGCGCTTCCTGGACGACCCGGTGCTCCAGGCCGTGCAGGGCCTCGAGCCGATCGCCGCGGAGCTCGACCTGACCATGGCGCAGCTCGCCGTGGCCTGGGTGCTCAGCAACGACAACGTGGCCGGCGCGATCATCGGCGCCTCCCGCCCCGAGCAGATCACCGAGAACGTCAAGGCCGCCGGCGTCACGCTCGATGCCGACGTGAAGGCGCGCATCGACGAGGTGCTCGGTGACATCCCCGAGACCGACCCGGCCAAGACCGTCTCCCCGGCGCAGCGCCTGTCCTGAGGGTCGGCGCCTGCGCCATGACAGAACGGCCGCTCCCCTCGGGGGGCGGCCGTTCTGCAGGTGGGGGGATCCGCGGAGGCGGTGTCAGACGTCGGTCGTCTCCTTCTTCAGCTGCTCACCGCTCTTGCCCGGCCGGTTCAGGCCGTCTGCGCGCAGCTCCCAGAACTCAGCGTTCTTGATGCCGAGCTTGCGGGGGTCGAACTGCGGGTCCAACCCCTGCTTCTTCTGCTGCCGGTAGTCCTTGAGAGCTTTCAGAGCGGGGCCCTGCAGGATCAGGATCGCCACGACGTTCAGCCAGGCCATCGCACCCACGCCGATGTCGCCGAGCGCCCACGCGTTGCCCGTGGTGGTCACCGAGCCGTAGACCACGGCAACCAGGATGAGCGCCTGGAGAGCCCGCACCAGGGCACGGCGCACCAGGCGGTTCGGGATCCAGCGGTTGAGGTACGTCAGATTGACCTCGGCCATGTAGTAGTAGGCGACGATCGTGGTGAAGGCGAAGAAGAACAGTGCGATCGCCACGAAGGTCGGCCCCAGGCCATGGAACACGGTCTCGAAACCGTTCTGAGAGAACTCTGGACCGTAATCGGTACCGGCCGGCACCGACCCCTCGTAGAGAAGCGTCTCCTCCGGCCCCTGGAACACCTGGTACATGTCCGTGGAGATGATGAGGAACGCGGTCGCGGTGCAGACGAACAGGGTGTCGATGTAGACGGCGAACGACTGAGCGAAGCCCTGTTTGGCCGGGTGGGAGACCTCAGCGGCGGCTGCCGCATGCGGGCCGGTGCCCTGTCCCGCTTCATTGGAGTAGAGGCCGCGCTTGACGCCCATCTCCACGGCCTTGCCGACGATCGCGCCGAACATCGCGTGCGCACCGAAGGCGCTGGAGAAGATCAGGCCGAAAACGTGCCCGATCTGGTCGAAGTTCACGAAGAACACCACCATGGCGGCGATGATGTAAAGAATCGCCATCACGGGTACGACGATCACGGCGAAGCGAGCGATCCGCTTCACGCCGCCGATGATGATGAAGGCCAGCAGGATGACGACGCCTACGGCGGAGATCCAGTGGGGAAGATTCCACGCTTCGTACGCTGCGGACGCCATGCCGTTGCCCTGCACGCCCGGGAGGAAGAAGCACATGGCGATCACGGTGACGATCGAGAATACGATCGCGTAGGCCTTGAAGGCCGGAGCGGCCTTGGTGTGCTTGAAGGCCTTCTCGATGTAGTACGCCGGGCCACCGCGGTACTCACCGGTGTCGACGTCCTTCTCCTTGTAGATCTGGCCGAGGGTGCACTCGATGAAGGATGTCGCCGCGCCGAGGAAGGCGATCAGCCACATCCAGAACACGGCGCCGGGGCCGCCGAGGGCGATCGCCGTGGCGACGCCGCCGATGTTGCCCATGCCGACGCGGCCTGCGAGGGACATCATGAGCGACTGAAGCGATGACGTGCCGTCCGGTGACGACTCGCCCTTTCTGAGCTGCTCGAGCATGTCGGGGATGCAGCGAATCTGCAGGAACAGAGTACGGAGCGAGAAGTACAGGCCGGTGATCAGCAGTAGACCGACCAAGGGGAGGGACCACACGAGGTTGTTCGCCCCGGTGATCAGGGTATCGAAGGGCATGAAACCTCCAGGGTCAGGGGGAGCGGTGGCAGCATCGGCACCGCGGGTGGTGACCTGGGTCACCGAGAATGTGCTGGAGGGAACCTACCTGAACAGGGCCGTGAAAAGCGCGCTATCCCGAGCGTGTTGCACGGTCGTGACCTGATTGCTCGTGAAACTACTCGGGGATTCCCAGGAGAAGGTGCCTCGGAGCCCGGCGATCTGCCCACGGTGAAGGGCGGAGCCGACGGGCGGGACGATGTGCGCGGGATCGCCTTCGCGAGGCTCGAAGTGCATGCGATAGAGCCGCTACACTGGGACACGACCCCTCGTGCGGTGTCATCTTGCTGAACTCCCCCAGGGCTTGACGGCAGCAAGGGCAGGTGAGCTCTGGCAGGTGCACGAGGGGTCGCTTCATGCCCTGACGACGTGCCCTGCCCCGTCGGCGTGACCCCGGGCGGATCCGAGGGGGATTGCCCCCGCTCGGCACGGCGGACCTCCCCGTACCGGAGCTCGCGGGCCCTTCCTAGCGTGGACATCGACGCTGCGGTCGCACCAGGCGCGCCGCACCCGGTCCCAGGAGCCCCCGATGTCCTCCCGCCCCGTCGTCCCCACCGATCCCGACGTCCCGGACGTCCCCGCCGATCCCGACGCACCCGCCTCCCGGCACCGGTCACCGGCCCCCTCGGCGCCACAGGGAGTCATCGACTCGCCGGCGCGCGTCGGCCTGTTCGTCCTGATCGCGACCGCGGTCGCCGCTGCCCTCTCGATCCCCCTCGCCACCGGTCTGCTGCCCCCGGCGGCGCTCGGTCTGGTGGTGCCCTTGGCCCAGCTGTCCCCGCTGCTCGCGGCGCTCCTCGTGCGCCGGCGCGATGAGCCCTGGTGGCGCTCCCTCGCCCTGCACGTGCCCTCGGGCAGAGCTCTGCTGATCGCGGTGCTCGCCGCGATCACCGCCTTCACGCTGGTGCCCGTGGCCCGCCTGCTGATCGGAGTCGTCGGCGGAGCGTCCCCGCTCGCGGACGCACCGCCCCTGCTCGGCCTGCTGCTCGCGGCGCCGGTGGTTCTGGTCATGCAGGCCGTCTTCGCGATCGGGGAGGAGGCCGGGTGGCGCGGGTGGCTGCAGAGCACGCTCGAGCCGCTCGGCTTCTGGCGGATGTCGCTGGCCATCGGCGCGTTGTGGGCTCTGTGGCATCTGCCGGTGGTGCTCGCGCTGGGTCTGTCCGGTCGCGCGATGGTCAGCTATCTCGGCACGATCGTCGCCGTCGCGCCGCTGCTGTCCGTGCTGCGCCGTCTCTCCGGGACGGCCTGGGCGGCGATCATCGGGCACGGCCTGCTGAACAGCCTGCGGGTCGCGCTCGAGCAGAACGTCCTGGGCCCCGTCGATCCGACCCTGCTGTGGGTGATGGATCTGAGCTCGTGGGTCCTGTGGCTCGGTGTCGCGTGGGTCATCCTGCGGGTGGCCGACGGGCTGACGCCGGCGGGGGTCGCGCCTATGGCCGCACCTGCCGGGCCCCTGGACCGCACAGCTCCGCACCCGGACTGAATGCTGCGGGCAGTGCATGCGGCAGGCCCTGGTCAAGGGCGCATGCTGTGCGTAGCGTGGACCGCACTACCGGCGAGGACCTGCACCGCCTGAGCGTGCGGCGCCGCCGAGGAACGGAGCAGTCATGAAGATCGAGACCACCCATTGGATCCCCTTCCCCCAGGCCGAGGTCCTGGCCTGGCACGAACGGCCCGGGGCGCTGGTGCGCCTCACCCCGCCCGGCCTCGCCACGCCGGATGATCCGACGGCCGGCGGCCTGCAGGTGGGCCGCGTCGTCGGCACCCGGCTGGGACCGTCCGCCCTGCCGTCGCTGCTGCGCCCGCACTGGATCCTGCGCCACCGCGAGCACCAGAGAGATGTCGAGGGCGAGGCCCGGTTCGTCGATCAGCAGGTGCGGGGACCCTGGCGCACCTGGAGCCACGAGCATCGTCTCCTGTCCGATCCCGGTTCCGAGGGCGGAACCCTGGTGCGGGACACCCTCGAGGTCGAGCTCCCCGCCCGCCTCCAGCGCCTCGAGCCGCTGCTGAGCCCCCAGATACAGCGGGTGTTCCGGTTCCGGGACCGGCAGCTGCGCGAGGACCTCGCCTTCCACGCTCGCTACGCCGACCAGCCCCGACGCACGATCGCCCTGACCGGATCCTCCGGGCTCATCGGCACCCAGCTCGCCGCCCTGCTCGAGACCGGCGGGCACACCGTGCGACGGATGATCCGCGAGGAGGACGTCGGCCCGGACGAGATCTCCTGGGACCCGCAGGGCGGGCGCCTGGACCCCGCCGATCTCGAGGGCGTCGACGTGGTCATCCACCTCGCCGGCCGCTCCATCGCCACCCGCTGGACCCACAGCGCGCGCGGCGAGATCCGCTCCTCCCGCGTGCACGGCTCGGCACTCATCGCCCGCACCCTCGCGAACATGGACAACGGGCCCTCGGCTCTCGTGCAGGCCAGCGCCATCGGCCTCTATGGCCCCCGCCGCCCCGGCGAGCTGCTCACGGAGGCCGATCCCGGCGGGGAGGGGTTCCTCGCCGATCTGGTGCGCGACTGGGAGCATGCCGCCCACGCGGCGACCGAGGCGGGGATACGCACCGTCTTCGTGCGCACCTCTCTCGTGCTGTCCGACGGGGGTGGGCCGCTGCTGCCCCAGCTGCCGCTCTTCCTCGCCGGGGCGGGAGGCCGCCTGACCAGTGCGGACTCGATGACCTCGTGGATCACCCTGGACGACATCGTGCGGGTCTACGCCCATGCGGCGCTCTCGGCGGACGTACACGGACCGCTCAACGCCGTCGCCCCGGAGCCGGTCACCGCCGGGCAGTTCGCGCGCACTCTCGGCGCGGCGCTGCACCGGCCGGCCGTGGTGCCGGTCCCGGCGTTCGGGCCGAAGCTGCTGCTGGGGGCCGACGGGGCGGACGAGCTCATCCAGGCCGATCAGAACGTCTCGGACGCGCGCCTGCAGGCGAGCGGGTTCCGCGCCGCGCACACCACTCTCGAGCAGGCTCTCCAGCACGTGCTGTGGCGGTGAGGGTCCGCAGGCGACGCTCCGTGTCGGATCAGAGGTGCTCGGAGGGCAGCTCGGTGAGTCGCCGGGCCTCCTCGAGGACCTCCTCGTCGGCCGCGGAGATCTCGGTGCCCGCGGGCGTGCGGCAGGCCAGCGCATTGACGAGGGCGGCGAGCACCACGAGAGCGGCGGCGCCGACGGGCAGCCACATGGATGCCTGCGATCCGGAGCTCTCGGCGACCGCGCCGGTCACGGCGGAGGCCGCGGACTGGCCGACGATCGTGGCCGAGCCCAGCATCGTCATCACGGTCGCGGAACGTCCCTGGGGGCTGCGGTCTGCGGCGAGGCTGTACAGCGTCACGACCGTCGGCCCGATCCCGATACCGGCGACCGCCATCGCGGCGATGAGCCCGGTGAGACCCCCCGCGAGGCCGAAGGCGAGCATCGCGGCCAGCATCAGCGAGGAGAAGGTGAGCCAGCGCGCGTACAGCCGGAACCGCTCGGGGAACAGGGTGATGCTCAGGGCCAGGATCGTGGACCCCACCCCCATCACGCCGTAGACGAGCCCCGCCGAGTCACCGTGGCCGGTGTCGGAGAGGAAGGCCGTCAGCGAGGTGAGGACCGTGCCGAAGAAGAGCCCCACGCCGAGCGCACCGGCGACGATCACCAGCACGGGCAGGGTGAACAGCTCACGGGCCGGGGCCTGCGCGACGGGCTCCTCGGTGGTGGGCGCCGCCACCTTCGCCGTGGGGTGCAGGGCGAAGGCGGTGACGAACAGCAGCGTGAGCACCGCGGCGCCGATCATGGGGGCGGCCGGGCTGAGCGTGGTGGCGAGCAGGCCCACCACGACGGGGCCGAACACGAAGGCGGTCTCGTCGGCCGCGGATTCGTAGCCCATCGTCCCGTTGAGGCTCTTCGCCCGACGGTGGGAGGGCAGGCGGGTGAGGATGAGCTGCACCAGGCGGCTGCGGGAGAGCGGGCCGATCTGCGGCGACGAGGCGCCGATCAGGAAGCCGACGGCGAGCACCGCCGCGTCGGGCAGGGCGCTGAACGCCACCGCGGCCATCGCGAGCAGGGTCAGGGAGTTCACGATCCCGGAGACGAGGATGACGGGGCGCTGGCCGATCCGGTCCGCCGCGGCACCGAGCAGGGGGCCGACGAGCGCGGAGCCCAGGCCCACGACCGCGGAGTTCAACCCGCCCAGCGCGATCGAGTCGCGAGCGGAGACGACGAGGGTCAGAGTGCCCACGACCATCATCGCGAAGGGGAAACGGGCGACGAAGGCGATCGGGAAGTAGGCAGCCCCGGCGACGCTGCGCAGGGTCGGGGAGGACTGCTGCGGGGCGGGGGCTGTGGTCTGCTGCGTGGACATCGCTGCTCCGGACGGTGGGTGCCGCCTTGGACGGTCCGCCGAGGGACCCGAGGTAGATGCACTGCGGGGGCCCGTGGAGCCGGGCCGATCTGACAGCCTCACTCTAGGGGCGGCGCGAGGGTTGGGCCAGAGCTCCGAGGCGTGCGGTGCGCGGTTTCACCCAGGAGGTGGCGCTCCCCGGCGCGGGAGCTCCCGGTCGTGGGCCGTCGCTCGGGCGCTCCCCGGCGCGGGCGCCCCTTGCGCGCTCTCCGTCGAGGGCGCGCCGAACGAGACCACCGATATGTATCAGTGGAGGTATATATCGAGGGTATCGGTGGGCGCGTCGCGGTCTGTCGAACGCCGAGGCGAGGCTGGGCGGGGCAGTTGGCGTCGCGGGGCACAGAGCGCGCACAGATGATGCCCCGGCCCCTCGACGGTGATGTCGTCGAGGGGCCGGGGCATCATGCGCGCTGCGGTGCCTGCGCGTGGCGGCCGGTGGGCGCCGATCAGGCGGTGGCGGGCTGCTTCTCGCGGTCCGCGTCGGACTCGACGCCTGCCGTGGCCTCCGTGTCAACGTCAACGTCAGCGTCGGCAGCGTCCTGCGCCTCCTCGGCCTGGATGGCCTGGAAGGAGGTGCGTCGGGCGTCGTCGTACGCCGGCTGATCGAGGATCTTCTCGCGCTTGGAGACGATCACGGCGACCAGCGACTGGCCGGTGACGTTCAGGGCGGTGCGGCCCATGTCGAGGATCGGGTCGATCGCGAGCAGCAGGCCCACACCCTCGAGCGGGAGGCCCAGGGTGGACAGGGTGAGGGTGAGCATCACGGTCGCGCCGGTCATGCCGGCGGTCGCGGCCGAGCCCAGCACGGAGACCAGCACGATCAGCAGGTAGTCGGTGACGCCGAGCGGCACACCGTAGAAGTTCGCGACGAAGATTGCGGCCAGGGCCGGGTAGATCGCGGCGCAGCCGTCCATCTTGGTGGTCGCGCCCAGCGGCACGGCGAAGCTCGCGTAGTGGCGCGGCACGCCCATGCGCTCGGTGACGGACTGCGTCATCGGCATGGTGCCCAGCGAGGAGCGGGAGACGAAGCCGAGCGAGGTCGCGGGCCACACACCGCGGAAGAAGGAGCCGATCGAGAGGCCGTTGAGCTTCAGGAGCACCGGGTAGACGACCAGCAGCACGAGGAAGAGGCCGATGTACACGTCGGCGACGAAGACGCCGAGCTGACCGATCGCGTTCCAGCCGTAGCTGGCCACGGCGTTGCCGAGCAGGCCGACGGTGCCGATCGGGGCGAGGCGGATGACCCACCACAGCAGCTTCTGGACGATCTCCAGCGCGGAGCCGGTGACCTTCAGGAAGGGCTCGGCCTTCTCGCCGACGGAGAGCACCGCGATGCCCACGGCGATCGAGATGACCAGGATCTGCAGGGCGTTGAAGCTCAGCGAGACGGTGCCGTCGTCCCCGGCGCTTCCCTCGATGCCCAGGAAGTTCGTGGGGACGAGGCCGGTGAGGAAGTCCATCCAGCCGCCCTGGGTGTCCGAGGCCTGGGCGGCGTCCGCCGAGACGCCGGAGTTCGCGCCGGGGGAGGTCACGGCGCCGAGCGCGATACCGATCGACACGGCGATCAGCGACGTGATGGCGAACCAGAGCAGGGTCTTCCCGGCGAGCCGGGCGGCGTTGGTGACGCCGCGCAGGTTGGCGATCGAGGTGATGATCGCGAGGAAGATCAGTGGCGGGACCAGCGCTTTCAGCAGCGTCACGAAGATCGTGCCGATGGTGTTCAGCGCGGTGGTCAGCCAGTTCGCGCCGTCCGGGTTGGCGTCCGTGGCGGTGACGGGGCCGATCTGGGCCGCGACGAGGCCGAGGACCACGCCGAGGACGAGTCCGATCAGGACCTGCCAGCCGAAGGGGATGCGGACGATCGCGCGCAACGGGTTGCGCGTGCGCCGCGGTGTCGTGGGGGAGGAGGTGGTGGATGTGCTCACGGCAGGCGACGTTACGCGGACCTCGTCACGAGTTCAATCAAAACGCTATGCGGTCACATTAGGAGAACTAGGGGGTTTCGGGGAAGTCATCGGCGTTCCCGTCGGTCCTCGCCTCAGCAGGTGCATCGGCGGCCCTGCCGTCGTCGCGCGGTGACGCCATCGCGGCCCGCTCGGCGTCGGACGTCAGCACGCAGAACTGGTTGCCCTCGGGATCCGCCATGGTCAGCCATCCGGTGCCCGGGCCGTACTGGCCCCGATGGTCGGCGAGCGCCACGGCTCCCTGCTGCTCGAGCCAGAGGATCTCCTGCTCCTGCGGGCGCTCACGAGGGCGCACATCGAGGTGGATCCGCTTGGCCGGCAGCTCGTCGTCGGGGACCTCGAGGAACAGCAGCGTGTGCCCGGTCTCGGGATCGTGGATCGCGCACTCCTCGTGCCCGGGCAGGTTCGGATCCTCCGGGTCCATCGCGTAATCGAGGATGCGGAGCCACCACTGGGACAGGGCGAAGGCGTCGTGGCAGTCGATGCTGGTGTGGGAGTGGCGGACGCTCATGAGAGGAGTCTTCGGGAGTGCCGGTCGCAGGTCAACGGAATTGCCGCTGCGCGCTGTCGGTCGCGAGAGGTCGTGCTTCCGGAGGCGTGCTCAGGCGTCGTGCTCGCGGCGCCGTGCCAGCAGTCTCGTCCTCACGGTCTCGTCCGTTCGGCTGATGCTGACGTGGCCGGTCACAGACCTGCGGACGATGCATGCGGGGGCGGGCTGCTGACATCGTGGAGACATGGACGACCGACCTTCAGCGCATGACCCCGCTGTGCATGACCCCGCTGCACGCGACTCCGCCGCGCCGGCCGACGACGAGACGGCCCGCGCCGTCGTCGGCCCGCGCTCTGACGTCGAGGAAGATGCCGAAGAAGATTCCGAGGAGAACGCCGAGGACGAAGGCACCGAGGGCGACGTGGAGAAGCCCTTCGGCGCGCAGGAGCCCACCCGGTTCGCGTCGGACGTCGAGTACCGCGGCCGCGCCGACGGCCACGACTACCTGGTGCGCGTGCGCCACCGGCTCCTCGACTCCTCCTTCACGGTGGTCATCGACGGCGTCGAGCACGATCCGGCCGCGGAGGAGAAAGCACGGAAAGCGGCCCTGAAGGCGCACCAGAAGTCGGCGCAGGAGGGTGAGAAGGAGGCGGCCGCGCAGGAGGCCGAGCAGTCGGCACACCAGGACGCCGAGGAGGAGACAGGGACCGACGTCGACCCTCGCTCTGAGGCCGATGCGCGCGCCGACGCCGACACCGACGCTGACTCCGGGTCCGACGCAGACTCCGATGCCCTGCAGTTCCGCCTCGAGGAGAGTTTCACCGTGGTGCGCTGCACGGTGCGTCGCCGAGTCATGGACGACGACGCCGCCGCCGACGAACGCGACGACGCCGCCGACGGGGACGGCGCCAAGACCGGCGCCGACGGCGACGACGGACGCGGTGACGAGGACGACCGAGAGGTTCCAGGCTTCACGGATGCCGAGGTGATCTCGGTGCACACCGCCGGGCTCGGCGGCGCCGGTGAGGTCGATGTGCGCCACGGTCTGGACAAGACGTTGCTCGTGCCCGCCGAGGACAGCCCGTCGGCCGTGCGCGATGAGAAGCGCATCGCGCATCCCGTCCGCTACGCAATGTTCTCCGCGCTGGCGAAGGCCGCCGGCTTCCTGATCCCGCTGCTCGGTGTCGGCGGCCTGTTCAGCGGCCTGTTCGATCCGGTGCAGGAGTGGGTGGAGGCCCGGGTGCGGCCCGTCGTCGACGCGATCTCCGAGGCCACCGAGCCTGTCCGCACCTGGTTCGGCGAGCTGGTGCGTCCGGTCGTGGAGTTCTTCGACGCGCTGTTCGCGCCGATCAGGTCGGCGATCGCCGCCGTGCTCCGCCCCATCGGGGAGGCCTGGAACTGGCTGACGGATCTGCTGTTCGGGTGGATCCCGGACTTCTCGCTGCCGTTCTCCGTGCCCGAGTGGGTCGTGGACGCCGCCCTCCCGGTGATCGTGGTGCTGATCGCGTTCCTGGTGACCTTCGGGAGCCTGCGCCATCGCCGCGAGAAGCTCGATGCGACGCGGGCCGCCACGCAGGCGCACGCCGGGAAGACCGCCGACGACGACGGGCCCGTGGAGGTCGGGGACACGGCAGACGGCACGGTGACCGCAGGCGCCCGGGCGACGGAGGACGGCGGGAGGACCCCGTGCACCGCGGGCGCGAGCACGCAGGAGACCACGAGCACACGCGAGAGCATGCAGGAGAACACGCAGGACACCGCGCAGGAGAACGGGGCTGATCGAGGAGATCCGACGCCCTCGGACCGGTCCTCCACAGAACCTGCTCGTCCCCAACGGTGAGGAAGGTCGGGCGCCTCAACTAGCCTGTACCGGTGGCCACAGCTCTGTACCGTCGTTATCGTCCCGAGTCCTTCGCCGAGGTGATCGGCCAGGACCACGTCACCACGCCCTTGCAGCGTGCGCTGCGCGCGGGCCGGATCGGTCACGCCTACCTGTTCTCCGGGCCGCGAGGCTGCGGCAAGACGACCTCGGCGCGCATCCTCGCGCGCTGCCTGAACTGCGCGGAAGGTCCCACGGACATCCCGTGCGGTCAGTGCGATTCCTGCCGCGACCTCGCCAACGGCGGCGCTGGCAGCCTCGACGTGGTCGAGATCGACGCCGCGAGCCACGGTGGTGTGGACGATGCTCGCGAGCTGCGGGAGCGCGCCTCCTTCGCGCCCGTGCGCGACCGCTACAAGGTGTTCATCATCGATGAGGCCCACATGGTGACCTCGGCCGGGTTCAACGCCCTGCTGAAGCTGGTGGAGGAGCCGCCGGACCACGTGAAGTTCGTCTTCGCGACCACCGAGCCGGACAAGGTCATCGGCACCATCCGCTCGCGCACCCACCACTACCCCTTCCGGCTGATCCCGCCGCAGGTGCTGGGCCCGTACCTCGAGGAGGTCTGCGTCGCCGAGGGCGTGAACGTCGGCGAGGGCGTGATGCCGCTGGTGGTGCGCGCAGGCGGTGGGTCCGCCCGTGACTCCATGTCGGTGCTGGACCAGCTCATGGCCGGCGCCGGCGAGGATGGTCTGGACTTCCCGACCGCGATCGCCCTGCTCGGCTTCACGGACACCGCGCTGCTGGACAGCGCCATCACGGCGGTCGCCGAGCGGGACGCCGGCGCGCTGTATGCCGCTGTCGAGCACGTGCTGGCGACCGGCCACGAGCCGCGCCGGTTCGTCGAGGACCTGCTCGAGCGAATGCGTGATCTGATCATCCTGGCGGCCGTCCCCGACCGCGGCCAGGATCTGCTGCCGCAGGTCCCTGCCGATGAGCTCGAGCGCATGGTCGGCCAGGCCGGCCGCTTCGAACCGGCGGATCTCTCGCAGTGCGGCGACCTGGTCCACGAGACGCTCTCCACGATGAGTGGGGCGACGTCGCCGCGACTGCACCTCGAGCTGCTCGCGGCGCGTCTGGTGCTGCGCGACGAGCGTGCCGCGCTGGCTGCCGCGGGTGACGGCGGCGCCCCGGCCGGGCGGAACCAGCCGGCTGGTGGGCAGCCGCCCGCGGGAGGTCGGCAGGGAGCGCCGGGTCGCGGCGCGCAGGCTCCCAGTGCAGGTGCGGGTGCTGCCGTCGGCGGCTCCTCCGGGCGCGAGGAGGCTCGACGCATCGCGCAGGAGAAGGTCGAATCCGCACGACAGTCTCGCGGCGGGCGCACGCCGGCCCCGACGGCGGAACGCCAGGGCCAGCCCCAGGCGCCCGACGGCCGGGCCGACGCCGCGACGTCCTCACAGGGTTGGGACACTCCGGTATCGCGCCCGGGAGGTGGCCCGTTGGAGCCGGGATCCGCCCCGCAGGCAGCTGCCCCGCAGGGCGCTTCCCCGCAGGGCGGCGGTCCGCAGAGCGGCGCCGCGCAGGAGCAGCCACCGGCCCCCCAGCAGACCGAGCAGCAGGCGGCCTCACAGCAGGCCGCGCCGCAGCACGCTGCGCCGCAGGCATCCGCCCCGCAGGGTGCTCCCGCCCCCGCTGCACCGGACGCCGGCGGAGCGCAGGGACTGAACGCGGATGCCGTGCGCGAGCACTGGTCCGCGATCCTCGACGAGCTCGCGCAGATCCGTCGTCCCAGCTGGGCGCTCGTCGGGCAGAACGGGCACGTGCACGGTTCCCAGGGCTCGACGCTCCTCATCGGGTTCCGCACCGAAGGCCTGGTCGCAGCGTTCCACCGGGGCACGGCAGCAGAGAACCTGGCCGATGCCGTGCGCCGGATCATGCACGTCGAGATCTCGGTCGACGCTGTCGTCGGAGAGGATCCGGGTCCCGGTGGCTCAGGGCCGGGTTCCTCAGGACCGGGCTCCTCCGGACCGGGATCGGCAGGACCAGGCTCGTCGGGACCAGGGACGTCCGGACCGGGTTCCTCGGGACTGGGGTCGTCGGGACCGGGGTCGTCGGGCCCCGGGGGCACGGCGGGCGGTGCTCCCCGCGGAGCCGGCGGCCCCCAGGACGGTGCTGGTCAGCAGGCTCCTAGCGGGTCGGGACAGTCCGGCTCGTGGGAGCAGGCCGTCGGACAGGACGGCTCGGGTGGCGGCGATGACGGTCGCGGCGCCGCAGGGCAGGGTGGTGCCGCTCCGAGCAGCGCGCCTGTTCCGTGGGGCGACGCCGTGGCCCAGATGGCACCGCCGGCCGGGGGAGCCGCCACGGCAGCCTCTGCGGCTCCTGCCGCGGCGCCGGAAGGCCCCGGCTCCGCCCTGTCCTCCGCTTCGGCACCCTCGGCTGCTGCCGCGCCGTCAGCCCCCACAGCCCCTGGTGGTGCGCCGGCGCCCGGTGGGCAGGCCCCGTCGGAGGAACCGCCCGCCTCGGCCGGCCAGCGCGCCGCAGATCGCGCGATGCAGGCCGCCGCACGAGCCTCGCGCGGGCGCGTGACCGCCCCCGGCGGTGCAGACCGCGTCGAGGAGTTCGCCCCGGAACCCGATGATCCGTACCCGCCGGATCCCGAGGATTCCTACCCGCCCGACGACTACTCAGCGCAGAGCGCACCGGTCGCTCGCCACGGGGGTGGCCCGCAGTCTCCGGCCTCGTCGCCGGAGCGCACCCCGCGCTGGTCCGATGCGCTTCAGCCCGGCACCGGACGCTCGGCCCCGGCTCCGCAGGCAACCTCCGCAGGGTCAGCCTCCGAATCAGCCCCTGCTCCGTCCGCGGGCACCGCTGATGCCGGCGAGATCCCCGTCGTCGACGACGACGGCCGCGACTCCCTGCCCGCCGACGAGCCCCGGACCTTCGGGCAGAACGCCCTGAAGCAGGCCATCGCGGAAGGCCGGGTCGTCCATTCACGAGTCCCCCGTCCCGACGCGACACCGGACGCACCGGCGAGCAGCACGGATCCGATCGACCCCCCGAACGGCCCCGACCAAGGGCTGGGCGGCACGTCCGGCCAGGAACAGGGGGAGGGACTCGCCGACTCCGCGGAGAGCGCGGTGGGTGGCCAGGCGCCCGAGGCACCCTCCGAGCAGCCTGCCTCCGCTGACTCGGCCTCCGAGTCCGCCTCCGGATCGGCCACTGCGCGCGCGGCCGCCTCCTGGGGCACGGCGACGGTCGCCGTTCCAGGCTCCGGGCAGTCCGGACCGTCCGGGCAGGACTCTTCTGGCCCGCACTTCTCGGGTCAGGACTCCTCCGGCCAGAATTCCACAGGTCAGGGCGGTCCGTCGGCGATTCCGACGGACGCAGTCCAGACCGGCACCGTCCAGACCGGCACCGCCCCGACCGGCGCCGCTCCGGCCGGCGCACCTGCCCGTAGCGGTGCGGCGCTGGTCCGCGAAGCAGCACAGGCCTCTCGCACAGCAGGGCTGCGCACCCGGGGGCACCAGGGAGGCCCCGAGGAGCCCCCGGTCGACGCCGATCCGACCGGCGGTGCGACGCGCGACGACGACGATGCCGTGGTCTCGAAGCGCAACGGCCGCGAGGTCATCGAGACCATCCTCGGCGGCAAGGTGCTCGAGGTCATCGACGAGACCGACAGGTACTGACCCCTCGCCTGACCTGGGTCGCGAAGGATCAGCGCGTGGGCCGCAACGGATCTGCACGCGGGCAGCGACGGACCAGCCCGTCGGTCGCGAAGGATCAGTCCGAGCGCGGCTCGAGCAGGCTGAACAGATCCGTGCGCAGGGACGAGGGGTTCGTGCCGGGCGTCGGCGGGGTCACGTAGAACTCCCAGAACGGGTACGTCATCTGTTCCTCGGACTCGCCGATCTCCTCGGTGAACGCACCCCAGCTCTCCGCCAGCGCTCCGTACCCGCCCACGTGGCTGACCCATGCCACGCGCCCGGCAGGCAGCGCTGAGGCGATGACCTCGTAGCCGCTGGCCAGAGTGATCGGCTCGGTGAGGGGAGCGTCGACCGGGAACCCGACCTCGACATCCGCGGTCGAGACCGGCGCCCGGTGGTGCAGCGCGAAAGCCGGCCCGATCGGGTGGATCCCTGCGTCCTCCAGGGCCGCGCTGAGGTGAGTGAAGGTGCCGTCCATCAAGGACGACATCTGGTACATCGGGAAGTCACGCTGGGACACCACCGCAGTGGGTATCTCCGGGGCGTCAGTCACCCGGCATGCGGTGGCCGGCTCGGCGGAGTCATAGGGATGCGGCAACGACGACATCGTGCAAAGTCCTGTTCAGAGTCGCGAACGGGCCGTGCATGATGCGACGGCCCGGGCTCGACCGTACCCCTCCAGCCCGGGTCTGACCAGTGCGGTCGCTGTGCACTTGCCGTGCAGGTCCGGCTGGCGGGCCCGCCGTCCAGATCCCGCAGCTGCGCCGGCCATCCAGGGTCCGCCGCGGGGCCCGACGGCAGGCTAGGGTCGACCCGTCACCGGGCGGCGGCGCCGACCTCCCGGTGCACCCCGGCCAGATCCAGCGCCAGCTCGCAGAACATGGAGTTGGACCAGGAGAACCACTCCCGCGTGAAGGTCGACGGATCATCGACGTGCACGCCCTCGTGCATCATCCCCGTACCGCCGTCGGTGCGGATGAGCTGCTCGAGGATCCGCAGCCGCTCGGCATCATCGGCCGAGGTGAGTCCCTCGATGTTCTTCCCGATCGGCCACACATGGTCCGTGGGGGTGTGCGGCGACCCCACGCCCTCGAGGTACAGCCCCGCGTAGTAGTACGGATTCTGCCGCGAGAGCACCGCGGCGCGGGTGGCGAGGTAGGTCGGGTCGTCGGCGGCGACGCAGTCCAGGTAGGGCAGGCCCAGCAGGCTGGGCACGTTCGCGTCATCGAGGAACACGTGATGGCCCAGGCCGTCGACCTCGTACGCCCAGATCTGCGTCCCGTCGGCCCCCTCGATCAGACCGTGCTGCTGGAGCGCCTCGCGGATCTCGGAGGAGAGCCGGCGCGCCTCCGCGGCGTCCTCCGCCTCGCCGGCGACCTCCTCGAGCAGATCCCCCAGCCGCTCCAGGGAGAGCGCCAGGAAGTGGTTGCCAGGGATGTTGTAGCCCAGCTCGCAGGCGTCGTCGCTGGGTCGGAACCCGGCCCAGACCAGGCCGTTCGGCGCGGTGAGCGAGCCGCGGCCCTCGCGCGCCAGGGTGTCCTGGGGTGTGCAGTTCGCGCGGCGGAAGAAGTACTCGGAGCGCTCCTCGTGGTGCTGCTCGGTGCGCACGGTGGCGAGGATCGTGCGGGCGGCGTCGACGAACTCCGCGGTCGCCCAGGTGGTGTCCCCGGTGGCCTTCCAGACCCGCCAGGCGAGATCCGGGCCGTAGGAGAGGGAGTCCAGCTCGAACTTCCGCTCCCATGCCCAGGGGCTGTCGAACTCCGTGTCGTCGCTGTCCCACTGGGAGGCATCCGCGGTGCGGTTGAAGGCGTTGGCGTACGGATCGATGACGATGTACTGCCAGTGGCGGCGCAGCAGGCCGGTCAGCAGGGCGACCAGCTGGGTGCGGTCCTCCCCGGTGCCGACCCCGGCGATGACCAGGCGCAGCAGCGGGGTGAGCTGGGCGGCGGAGTCCCGCAGCCACATCGCCGGGATGTCGCCGGTGATCACGAAGGTGGTGCCGTCCTCCTCGACATTCACCGTGGTCTCGGCGGTGTTGCGCAGGTAGGTCACCACCCGATGGGCGATCTCCTCGCGCTGGGCGGATTCGCCCAGGCCGCTGAGGATCCGCTCGTGCACGGCGTCGAGCAGGGAGGGGGGCAGCTGGACCATGGGGCTCCTCATCGCGATCGGCTGGTCGGCTCAGGGTAACCGAATATGTCATGGCGATGGACATATTGTGCGCAGTTCGGACGCCGACAGGCGCGAATCGCGACGCGACGTGCTCGGAGGCACGTCGGGGGAGGCGTCCTCGGTCGGGCGGGGCAACTACAGTTGAGGGCGTGTACGAAGGCATCGTCCAGGACCTCATCGACGAGCTCGGCAAGCTGCCGGGCATCGGCCCCAAGTCGGCTCAGCGGATCGCATTCCATCTGCTGGACGCCGACGACGCCTCTGTGCGCCGGCTCGCCGAGGTGCTGGTGACCGTCAAGGACACCGTGCGCTTCTGCGAGATCTGCGGGAACGTCTCGGCCGACGAGACCTGCAGGATCTGCGCGGACCCCCGTCGCACCAGCGAGATCATCTGCGTGGTCGAGGAGTCCAAGGACATCGTCGCGATCGAGAAGATCCGCGAGTTCAAGGGCCGCTATCACGTGCTCGGCGGGGCGATCGACCCGATCGGTGGCGTCGGCCCGAACGATCTGCGCATCACCCAGCTGATGAGCCGCCTGGGGTCGGGGGAGACCCAGGAGGTCATCCTCGCCCTGGACCCCAACATCGAGGGCGAGGCCACGGCCGCCTACCTCTCTCGGCTGCTCGGACCGCTCGAGCTCACCGTCAGCCGTCTCGCCTCCGGCCTGCCCGTCGGCGGCGACCTCGACTACGCCGACGAGATGACCCTCGGCCGGGCCTTCCTGGGCCGTCGCACCGTGTGAGAGTCGAGCTGGAGCCCCGATGACTTCCCCGTACTCGCAGGCCCTGCCGCCGCTGACCGACCTGCCGGCTCCCCGCGAGCTGCCCCGCGAGGCGACCCACCTGGTGCCCCCGGCAGAGATCATCGCCGACTCGAAGTCCGCGCTGCGTCGCCGCCTGCTGCGGATCTCCTGGGCCCCGGGACTGCTCCTCCTGGGCCTCTGGTACGTGCTGCTGGTCCTGTATGTCGTCGGCGCGTCGCCGACGTTCTGGTTCCTCACCCTCCTGGTCTCCCTCGGGGAGCCGGCGATGCTGCGGGCCACCACCGCCCAGCTCGGCTTGACCGGCGGTGGCCTCTGGGCGGCGTTCTTCCTGCTCCCGCTGTTCGCCACCGTGGTGAGCCTGGCCGTCACCGCACTGGCGCCGAGCGCGATCGCGGGCATGGATCCCCGGCGTCACCTCAGCGAACGCGGATTTCAAGCAGACGTCGCCACGCGGATCACCGCCTTCCTCCTGGGCCCGAGCGTCCTCGCCGTGGCGGCGCTGCCGCTCAGCGTCGCCGTCGGGCTCCCGCAGCCCTGGAGCGGACTGGGCGCGGGTCAGCTGATGGCCTGGACCCTGGCCGTCGGCGCACTCCTGCTGGCCTGGATCCTGGTGCGCCGCACGGTGAGCGCCCCGACGGTGCTGGGCATCGAACCGGCCGCAGCCCTGGAGACCACCGGGCGCC
This sequence comes from Brachybacterium sp. 107, assembly GCF_052379725.1. Classification (NCBI taxonomy): domain Bacteria; kingdom Bacillati; phylum Actinomycetota; class Actinomycetes; order Micrococcales; family Dermabacteraceae; genus Brachybacterium; species Brachybacterium sp. 107. The sequence continues at coordinate 101,282 of NZ_JBQSYW010000010.1, forward strand.
TGGACCGTGACCCCGTGACCCGGCGAGCCGCCGCCGCGCAGGTGCTCGGACAGGACCGTCGGCACCTGCCCCCGAACCCCGGCACCGCCGCCGCCCGGCGCGCCCTGACCCCGCGCGGCGCCCTGACCTCGCTGGCCCTCATCACCCGCGCCTCCCTGACCTGGGTGGCCCCTGCCGCCGCGGGCCTCGGCGTGATCATCTTCGGGATCGCCGACGTGGTCATCACCTTCAACGGTCTCCTGCAGAGCGATCTGGTCCAGGTGCGCTCCGCGCTGCACTGGCAGATGGTCGCCGTGGGCGTTCCGGTGCTCGCCCTCGTGGCCCTCGCCATGGCGTTCGCGCCCGGTCTCGCCGTGCTCGCCGCCGCGGGGCAGCGGAGCGCCGTGATCGACCAGCGCACCTACCCGTCGTGGGAGCACCGGAAGCGGGTGAACCCCTGGGAGTCGCTGGTCGTGGCGCTGACCGGCTGGTTCAGCGCCGCGCTGGCGCTGCTGGGACTGGTCCTGTTCGCCGTGGTCCTCGCGCTGCTCGGCGCCGCCACGGCGCTCGCCTGGGTGTGGATCGTGGTGGGCGGTCTGACGCTGATCCCGCTGCTGGGCGCCGGGGCGTCGGCCGCGATGCGCCGGGGCCTGCGCGATGTGCTCTACGGACCGGCCGGGGACTACATGCGGCGCGAGACCCCGTACTCGCTGGTCGCCCCCGACATCGGCACCCGCGCCCAGCGTGCCGAGGATCCGGCGGTGCGGGCCGAGCAGCGCCGGCGACTGCAGGCGCAGGGCGGCGACCATGCCCTGGCGATCTTCGACCTCGACGCCTCCGGGGAGCGGCTCTGGGTCGACGACAGCGCCCCGGGGGCGAAGGACACCGCCGTGCGGCAGGCGGAGCTCGCCGCCGGGACGCTGCCGGACTTCGGCGGCGAGGGCTCGCCGTTCACCCGCGGGGACGGATCCGGTGACGGGCAGCACGGGGCCGACGGACGGCACGGGGCCGACGGGCAGGGCGGTCGCCATGGGATCCCGGATTCGATGACCGGCCTGCGCGAGCGCTGAGCCGACGGCGCCCTCTGCGGGCGCCGAGCCGACGGCGCTCTCCGCGGGCGCTGAATCCTCCGCTCCCGCTGTGCCCGCTATACCGCTGTGCCCGCAGTGCCTGCAGCGCCCGCAGGTCAGGCGATCCGCGTCCCGGCGCCCAGGCGCTTGATCGGCACCGCCAGCCTCAGCACCGACACCGCCAGGGAGATGAGCGCGACGATGCCCCACGCCGCCATGCCCATCGGCCACATCGGGATGCTCAGCGGCGTCCCGAGATCGTCCGGATAGTTTTCGTCGGCCGGGTCGCAGTTGTTGTAGTCCGAGGGGTGCGGCGGACTCGAGACCTCCCGCATCCCGAACTTGATGATGCTCAGCGCGTCGGGCGTGCGGCCGTCGTCGAACTGGTCCCAGTCCTCGTCGACGTCGATCGTGGGCGCCGTCTCGGCCAGCATGATCAGCGGGTTCGGCCACATCACGGGCTGGGCGAGGTCCATCCGCCACACGGGCCGCGTCGTGGTCTCGGCGACGCACACGTCGCTCTCGCCCGAGTTCTCGTAGTCGTACTGGGTGTAATAGGCGGTGACCTCGCGCTCCGAGGTGAGGAACGTGGCGGAGACGCCCCACAGGATGGGGCCCACGATGGTCACGCCGAACACCAGCACATAGGCGAGCACGACCGACCCGAGCTGGCGCTGGGTGATCGCGGACAGGCCCAGGCCGAGCGCGGTCACGCAGAACGTCAGGAAGCAGATCATCACCACGACCCGCAGCAGGTAGAACACGCTGACGTGCCCGAGCAGGGCGAGCGGCAGGGCCGACGGCATCGCCAGGACCATGAACGCCAGGCCGGTGAGGATCCCCGCCAGCAGCTTGCCCAGCACGATCTCGACCGGGCTGAGCAGGCTCGCCTGCAAGGTGGCGAGGGTGCCGGCGGTGCGGTCGCCGTTGATCGATCCGGCCGACAGTGCGGGCGTGACCAGCAGCATCGCGATCAGCACGAGGATCATCTGCAGGCTGAACATCACCCGCGCGACGGGCGCGACCGTGACCCACTGCGAGGTGTATATCGCGGGGACCAGAGCGAGCAGACCCAGCGCGAGCAGCACGAGGGTCCACACGCCGAGCGCGACGTACCAGCGCACCGAGCGGATCCGCTGCCGCAGCTCGAGGGACGTGACCAGCCACAGTCCGCGGGGTCGCAGGGAGAGGGTGCCGTTCCTCATCAGAGCGCTCCTTCACGGTTCGCGGCGTCGGTCGCCAGGTAGGCGGCCTCGAGGCGGCCGGTCGCCGGACCGAAGGAGACCACGGCGGCGCCCTTCGCGGTGAGGTCCGCCAGGAGCCGGGCGGCGGTGGCCTCGTCGGGCAGATCGACCACCGTCTCGGCATGGCCGCTGGTGGTGTGCGCGGGATCCACGACCCCGTGATGGTGGACCCCGAGATCGCCGAGGGCCCGGGACAGGGAGCTCGCGTCGAGCGACTCGACCCGCCAGGGCCGTGGCCGCGCAGCGAGGTCGCGCACGCTGCTGGAGTCGACGACATGACCGCCGTCGAGGAACACGACGTGATCGGCCATCTCCTCGAGCTCGGTGAGGATGTGACTGGAGACGAGCACGGTGGAGCCGTTCTCGGCGACCTGCCGCACCACCTTCAGCAGACGCCGACGGGAGGCCGGGTCGAGACCGGAGGCCGGCTCGTCGAGGATCAGGATCTGCGGGCCGTGCACGAGGGCCCGGGCGAGGCCCAGGCGCTGCTTCTGGCCGCGGGAGAGCACGTGGGCGGGCTGCTGGGCCAGCGGCACCAGGTCCATGAGCTGCAGCAGCTCCTGGACCCGGGTGCGCACCTGGGCGGTGGGCAGGAAGTAGGCCCGCCCCATCACCTCGAGCACCTCGGCCACCCGCAGCGAGTCCCAGGCCCCGAACTGATCGGGCATCCAGCCCACCATCGCGCGCACCGCCGGCGAGTCCTGGGAGGGGTCGATGCCGTGCAGCAGCACCCGTCCCTGATCCGGAGCGAGCAGCGAGGCGAGCATCAGCATCAGCGTGGACTTGCCCGAGCCGTTGGGGCCCACGAGCGCGGTCACCTTGCCGCGGGGCGCCACGAAGGACAGATCCCGCACGGCGTGCACCGATCCGAAGGAGCGGCTGACGTGCTCGCAGACGATGCCCGCGCCGTGCTGCGGCGGGGGGACCTGGCCGCCCGAGTGGCTCTGGCCGCCCGGGTGGCTCTGGCTGCTTGGCTGGCCCTGGGCGCATGGCTGGCTCTGGCTGCCTGGCTGGTTCAGCCCACCCGGCTGGCCCATCGCGTCTGGCTGGCTCTGGGCTACCGGCTGGCTCTGGGCACTCGGATGGCTCGGGCCGCCCGGACCCGGGGCCGTGAAGGCGCTGTCGGGACCCGGCCTGTCGTTCGGCTCCCCCGAGCCGGACGGCGACTGCTGCGTCGAGTCGTAGTCGTATCTGTCCATCTGTGCTTCCCCCTATGGAACCCGGCTGTTCCCCCGGCCGGGGACGCTTTCTGCGTCATGAGCACAGCGTGCCATGGGGTGACCTGCACGGAGAACGATTCCAGGGGCACGTTCCGGATACGAATCGTGGGGACATCGTGAAGAGGTGGCGACGGCGACGAGGCGCTGGGCCGAGCGACCAGCCATCCGGCAGAGCACCGGGGTGGGGCCTGCCGCTACCGGCGAGCCCCACCCCGAGGCATGGTGTCAGTCGGGACCGCTCAGTCGGGACTGCTCACTCGGACATGGCCTTGTTGCCCTCGTCCTGCGCCTGCGGGATGCCTTCTTCGGCGGTGAGGCGGCCGATGAAGACCTCCTGGAAGATCGGGATCGCGACGGTGAGGCCGGCGTTCGCGCGGGCTCCGATGTCCGCCTCGGCGGCATTCTTCGCGGCATCGACGAACACGCTCACGTCGATGCCCTTGTCCTTCCAGAAGGCGAGGAAGGCGTCCTGCGCGTCGACGTGGGCGGGGAAGGAGACGCCCTTCTCGGCCAGCGGCAGCTGACCGTCGAGGCTGCCCAGCCAGGTCAGCAGGGCGGTGATGCCCTCCTGCTGGTCGTCGTCGGCCTTCGCGTTGCCCACCGCGACCACGCCGTGCACGAGCGACTTCGCGCCCTCGGGGCCGGCGACCGGCGCGGCGAGCGCCCATTCGAAGGAGTCGGCCACGCCGTCGGCGATCGCCGAGAGGTTGTACGGTCCGGACTGGAACAGGCCGAGCTTGCCCTGGATGAACAGGTCCTTGGTGAAGTCGCCGTTCTCGTTGGTGTCCGCCGCGCTCGGGGCGATCTGCGCGACGTTGACCAGGTCGGCCATGTACTGGAACGCCTCGATGCCCTCGGGGGAGGCGAAGGTGTACTCGTTCTCGTCCTGCCACTGCGCACCGTTGGAAGCCAGCATCGGGCCGATGATCGCCTGCCGATCGGCCTGCGAGTTGAAGCCGAACTGCTCGCGGGAGTCCGCGTCGAAGCCGTCCTCGCCCGGGTGCTTGCCGGCCTTGTCGAGCGTGAGAGCCTTCCCGGCGTCGCGCAGCTCGTCCGTGTCGGCGGTCGGGTCGAAGGCCAGGGCCGACGGGTCCACGCCGGCCTTCTCGACCAGGGCCTTGTTGTAGAACACGGCGATGGAGTCCCAGATCTGCGGCACGCCCCAGAGGCCGCCGTCTCGCGTGTAGAGGTCCACGACGCTCTTCTCCCACTGCGCGGCGCCGTCGGGCACGACCTTGTTGATGTCCAGGAGGTCCTCGGAGTCCTTGTACAGGACGTAGTTCGCGGAGTTCATCCAGTACACGTCGGCCGCATCGCCGCTGGCCACGTCGAGCGGAAGGCGGGTCCAGTAGTCGGCCCAGGGCACGAGGTCGATCTTCACGCCCCAGCCGCTGTCCGCGGTGAAGGCCTTGAAGGACTCCTCGTAGGCGGGCACGGCGTTCTCGTCCCAGAGGCGGAACGTCAGTGTGCCCTTGCTGCCCCCGCCGTCCGAGCCGCCGGAGCCGCCGTCGCCCCCGCCATCGCTCGAGGGGGAGCAGGCGGCCGCGGTGCCGAGCAGGCCGGCCGCGGCGAAGGAGGAGAGCAGGGTACGGCGCTTCAGCATGGGGTGTCCTTCCGAGGGCCGCGGACGCGGCGCAGGTGATGGCTCCATTGTGCCGCTCCGGTGCGGGGACCGGAGGGGATGTCGTCGAATCGAGACTCGGCGCGGCGTGCAGCCCGAGCAGGCCCGCCGCGGCAGGCCGGCAGCGGCTGCTCAGCGGAGGTCGCTCGACGGCAGCTCGGCGGTGGCTCAGCGCATCGTCGTGTCGCCCACGGAGCTGGTGATCTGCTTCTGGAACACGATCATCAGCAGGACCAGCGGCAGCATCGCGAGGGTGGTGCCGGCCATCACCAGGGTCCAGTTGTTGTTGTACTGCGACTGCAGCGCGGAGGTCGCCACGGTGATCACGCGCCACTCGGGGCCCGACGTGATCACCATCGGCCACATGAAGTTGTTCCAGTGGGTGACCACGGTGATCAGCACGAGGGTGACGATGATCGGCCGGTTCAGCGGCACCACCAGGTGCCACAGCAGGCGCAGGGTGCCGGCGCCGTCGATCCGCATCGCGTCCATCAGCTCGCTGGGCACGCCGCGGAAGTTCTCCCGCAGCAGGAAGATCGCGTAGGGGGAGCCGAGCACGAACGGGAAGATCAGCGCCCAGAAGGTGTTGCGCAGGCCCATCTCGCTCATCATCAGGTACAGCGGCACCACCACGACCACCTGCGGCACCATCAGCGTCGCGACGTACACCCAGAACAGCAGGTCACGGCCGGGGAAGCGGAGCTGGGCGAAGGCATAGGCGGCGAGCACCGAGAACACCATCTGCCCCACCAGGATCACGGCGACCATCTGCACGGTCACCGCCACCGGGGTCACGAAGCCGTCCGCCGAGGTGAACAGCTCGATGATGTTGTCGATCACCGGCGGCGCGGGGATCGCGAGCGGCCCTTCCTGGGCGAACTGCGTGCTCGAGGTGAACGCCGTCATCACGGAGAACAGGAACGGCCCCAGGGTGAGCACGGCGGCCACGGCGAGCACCACGTAGGTGCCGGCGTAGCCCGCGAGCGTGCGCGCCTGCATCGAGCCGGTGCTGCGGGGCCGACGGGGCCGTGCGGGGGTGGCGGATTCGGTGGGGGTGTCGGGGGTGGTCATCGTCGTCCTCCTCTCAGCTCATGTCGTAGGTGATGCGGCGGGCGAAGTAGCGCTGCTGGATCAGCGTGATGACCACCAGCAGCACGAACAGGATCACCGCGACGGCGCTCGCGCGGCCCAGGCTCGAGGAGGTGAACGCCTCGTGGTAGACCAGCGAGGCGATCACCTCGGTGCGGTGCTGGGGCCCGCCGCCGGTGAGCGCGAAGACCATGTCGAACACCTGGAAGCTCGCCACCACCTGCGTGACGGCGAGGAAGAACGTCGTCGGCCGCAGCAGCGGGATCGTCATGTACCGCATGGTCCGCCAGGGACCCGCGCCGTCGATCCGCGCCGCCTCGTAGATCGAGCCGGGGATCCGGGACAGGCCCGCCTGGAAGAACAGCGAGATGTAGCCGACGTTCTGCCAGATCGCCACGAACGCCACCGCGGGCAGCGCCAGGCTCGGGTCGGTCAGCCATTCGATGCGCACCCCGAGGATCTGGTTCAGCGCCCCGACAGACGGCTGGAAGATCCACTTCCACACCACGCCGAGGGCGAGCGGCGCGCACACCCACGGGATCACCACGATCACCCGCACGATCGCCGAGCCCGGCAGCGCCCGCACCAGCTGCGAGGCGAGTGCGAGGCCGAGAGCGAGGGAGACCGGCACCGAGATCAGCGTGAACAGGGCGGTGACGATCAGGGAGTTCAGCAGCGCCCCGTCCGCCAGCAGGGAGGCGTAGTTGTCCAGGCCGATGAAGTCGCGCGTGCCCAGCAGGTCCCAGCGGAACAGGGAGACCACGAAGGCGAGCAGCACCGGCAGGATCAGGAAGGCGGTCACGCCGATCAGGCTGGGCGCGATCAGCAGCCATCCCAGCAGGGGCCGACGGGCGTTCATCGGCTCTCCCCTCGAGGCGCGGACTGGTGAGGATTCACCAGGTCACGGTATAGCAGTTGGGGCACGAGCGGCGGATCCGGCCGATGCCGGGCCCGCTGCTCGATTACGCTCGGCACATGAGCTCAGCGACGGATCCCGCAGGCGCCGACGCGCCGGTCACCGACCCCCACGCCAGCATCTACGACCACGGCTTCGTGCGCGTGGCCGCGGTGACCCTCCCGGTCGCGCTCGCCGACCCCGCCACCAACGCCGAGCGCCACCTCGAGCAGCTGCGCGACCTGCACGACCAGCAGGTGGGCCTCGCCGTGTTCCCGGAGCTGTCCCTGACCGGGTACTCGCTGGACGACCTGGTCATGCAGGAGCCGCTGCTGGATGCCGCCGAGCAGGCCATCGCCACGCTGGTCGAGGCGAGCCGCGAGCTGCTGCCGATCATCGTGGTCGGCGCCCCGCTGCGCGCCCGCGACCGCTCCCGGATCTTCAACTGCGCCGTGATCATCCACCACGGCGAGATCCTCGGCATCGCCCCGAAGCAGAACCTCCCCACCTATCGCGAGTTCTACGAGCGCCGCTGGTTCGCCCCCGGGGACGACGCCGACGGGGAGCTCGTGCGGATCGCCGGCGAGGACCACGAGCTCACCCCGCACTCGATCATCACGGTCCAGGACGTGCCCGGACTGCGCCTGTTCGTGGAGATCTGCGAGGACATGTGGGTGCCGGTGCCGCCGTCGGCCGAAGCCGCGCTCGCCGGCGCGACCGTGATCGCGAACCTGTCGGGCTCGCCGATCACCGTCGGCCGCGCGGAGGATCGCACACTGCTCGCGCGCTCCGCGTCGGCCCGCTGCCAGGCCGCGTACATCTACGCCGCCGCCGGCGAGGGGGAGTCCACCACGGACCTCGCGTGGGACGGGCAGACCTTCGTGTACGAGTGCGGCGACCTGCTGGGGGAGTCCGAGCGCTTCCCGCAGGGCCCGCGCGCCACGATCGTCGACGTGGACCTCGACCGGATCGTCGCCGAGCGTCGCCGCCAGAACACGGTCGACGACAACCGTCGCACCCACGCCGAGTCGCTCGAGAAGTTCTCGACCTGGCACGAGGCGTGGCTCTTCGGGCCCTTCGGCGAGGACTTCGAGGAGTTCGAGGACTGCGACGAGGGAGACGGCGAGGAGCAGGGCAGGAGCGTGGGCTGGTTCGCCCATGCACCGCTGTCCGGCGCGACGTTCCACGGTGGAGCCGTCTCGGGCAGCGGCGGCGACGTCCGCGGCGAGGTGAGCGAAGCTTTCGAGCGCCCTCACCCTGCCACCGGAGCGCTGCGCCGGCCGCTGCACCGCTTCCCCTTCGTGCCCGACGATCCGGCCCGCCTCGCGCAGGACAGCTACGAGGCGTTCTCCATCCAGGTCGCGGGGTTGGTGCGTCGGCTGAGCGCGATCGGCGGCGACAAGCCCGGCGGTACGCGCCCCGTGCTCGGGGTCTCCGGCGGGCTCGATTCCACGCATGCGCTGCTGGTCTGCGCGCGGGCGATGGATCAGCTGGGCCGCGACCGCTCCGAGATCCTCGCCCACACGATGCCCGGCTTCGCGACCACCGAGCACACTCGTTCCAACGCCGAGTTGCTCTCGCGGGCGATCGGGGCGAGCTTCGAGACGATCGACATCCGTCCGGCCTCGACCCAGATGCTGAAGGACATGGGGCACCCCGCCGGCAGCGGCGAGGAGGTCTATGACGTGACCTTCGAGAACGTGCAGGCCGGCATGCGCTACGACTACCTGTTCCGCCTCGCGAACCATCACGGCGGCATCGTGGTGGGCACCGGTGACCTCTCCGAGCTGGCGCTGGGCTGGTGCACCTACGGCGTGGGCGACCAGATGTCCCACTACGGGGTCAACGCCGGCGTCCCCAAGACGCTGATCCAGCACCTGATCCGCTGGGTCATCGCCGAGGGGCTGTTCGACGAGGCGACCGGTGACCTGCTGCAGGCCGTGCTCGACACCGAGATCTCCCCGGAGCTGATCCCCACCAAGCCCGGGGAGAAGGCGCAGTCCACCGAGGACTCGATCGGGCCCTACGCGCTGCACGACTTCACGCTCTACCACCAGCTGCGCCGCGGCTACGGTCCCGCCAAGATCGCCTACCTCGCCCACCAGGCCTGGGGCGATCTCGACGCGGGGGAGTGGCCCGCCGGATACTCCGAGGGTGACAAGCGCTCCTACACGCGGGTCGAGATCAAGCACTGGCTGAGCGTGTTCACGCGCCGCTTCTTCTCCAACCAGTTCAAGCGCTCCGCCGCCCCGAACGCCCCGAAGGTGCTGGCCGGCGGCTCTCTCTCCCCGCGCGGCGACTGGCGGATGCCCTCGGACGCGACGAGCAAGGCCTGGATGGCCGAGCTCGAGAACGAGGTCCCCGGAGACTGACGCGCCCATCGGCCCCAGCGACGTCAGCAACCCCAGCGACGTCAGCAACCCAGCGACGTCGGCGACCCAGCGACGTCGGCGACCCATCGACGTCAGCGGGGCAAAGTTGGGGGAATGGACTGGCTATTCCCCCAACTTTGCCCCGCTGGCGCTGAGTTCTGGCGCTGAGTTCTGCCGCTGACGACAGGGTGCGCGGCCCGCTCGCCGCTTACTTCACCGCGCCCATGGACAGACCGCGCACGAGCTGCTTCTGGGCGATCCAGCCGGCCAGGACCACGGGCAGCGAGGCCAGCACCGAGGCGGCGGCGAGCCGTGCGAGGAACAGGCCCTCCGAGGTCATGGTCGACATGAGGAAGATCGGCACGGTCGCGGCGTTCGCGGCGGTGAGGTTCAGAGCGAAGAAGAACTCGTTCCACGCGAAGATCACGCAGATCAGGGCGGTGGCGGCGACGCCCGGCGCGACCATCGGCAGCAGCACCGTGCGCATGGTGCGCAGCAGCGAGGCCCCGTCGATCGACGCCGCCTCGAGCACCTCACCGGGCACCTCGAGGAAGAACGAGCGCATCATCCACACCGCGATCGGGAGGTTCATCGCCGTGTACAGCACGATGAGGGTGAAGATGTTGTCGAGCATCCGGATCTGGCCCGCGATCACGTAGATCGGCATGATCACCGCGACCACCGGCAGCATCTTCGTGGAGATGAAGAAGAACAGGAAGTCCTGCGTGCGCTTCACCGGCCGGATGCTCACCGCGTAGGCGGCGGGCACCGCGAGCACCAGCACGAGCAGCGTCGAGCCGACGGTCGCGATCATCGAGTTCAGCAGGTACGAACCCGCCCCGGAGGAGCCGATGATCGAGGCGTACTGGTCCAGCGTGGGCGTGAACAAGAAGGTGGGCGGGTTCGAGGCCGCCTGGCTCTCCTGCTTGAAGCTGGTCAGCACCATCCACGCCACCGGGGCGAAGAAGATCAGACCGGCCGCCCAGGCCAGGATGGTCAGCAGGATTCCGCCGGTCCTGCCCTTGGGTCGGCGCGGGCGGATCGGTGCAGCGGGGCGCGTCAGGCGCGGGGCATCAGCGGTGGAGGTGCTCATGACTCCGTCCCCTTCCGGTCTGTCCTCACGGGTCGTCGACGAAGGATGCTCATGACTGCTCCTTGGAGTTGATGCTGGTGAAGATCAGGCGCAGCGCGAAGGTCGCGATCACGATCGTGGCGATCACGGTGACCACGCCCATCGCGGCGGACTGCCCGATGTCGAAGCCGAGGAACGCGCGCTGGTAGATGTAGAACGGCAGGTTGGCGCTCGCGGTACCCGGGCCGCCCGCGGTCATGAGGTAGATCTGGTCGAAGGTGTTCACGACGTAGATCGCGCCCAGGAGCACCGACAGCTCGAGGTAGAACCGCAGGTGGGGCAGGGTGATGTGCACGAAGGTCTTGCCCGGGCCGGCGCCGTCCATCGAGGCGGCCTCGAGCACGTCGCCGGTCTGGGACTGCAGGCCCGCCAGGAGCAGCAGCATCATGAACGGCGTCCACTGCCACACCAGCGCGATGATGACCGAGACCATCGGGAACTGACTCGTCCAGTCCACCGGAGAGATCCCGACGGTGCCGATCAGCCAGTTGACCAGCCCGTACGTCGGATCGAACATCGAGATCGACCACAGCATCGCCCCGGCCACCGGCATGATGAGGAACGGCGTGATCAGCAGGGTGCGGATGAAGCCGCGCCCGAAGAACTTCCGATCCAGCAGCAGCGCCAGGCCCAGCCCCAGCAGGAGCGAGACGACCACGCAGCCCAGCGTGAACAGGATCGAGTTCAGTGCCGCGGTGCGGAACGTGGAGTCGACGAAGAGGTCGAGGTAGTTGCGCAGTCCCACGAACTTCTCGCCCTCGGGGCGCAGCAGGTTGCGTGAGCGCAGCGAGTACCAGATCGTCAGCAGGAACGGGATCTGGGTGCAGACGACCACGAACAGGAACGCGGGCATCAGCGGGAGCCGACGGCGCCACGCCTCGGCCTTGGAGTAGTCGCCGTCGTGCGGGGCACGGTCGCGGGGCTTCTGGGCCGACGAGGTGCGCGGTGCGTCCGGTCCGCGGCCGACGGGAGTGTCAGTGGCTGTGCTCATCGGTCCCTCTCCTCCCGCTCTGTTCTGGTGCTCTTGGTGCTCTCGGTTCGTCGTCGCGAGGTCGGCATCGCTCAGCCCTCCCAGCCGTAGGTGCGGGCGACCGATTCGGCGAACCCTTGAGACTGCTTCAGCGCGTCGTCGACGCTCTTCTGCCCGGCGATCGCGGCGGAGAACTGCTGGCCCACGCGCGTGCCGAGGTCCTGGAACTCGGGGATGACCACGTTCTGGAGCCCGTCGTACGGGACCTCCACGGTCATCGAGTTCTCCTGCGTCGAGTTCTCCATCGAGTCGAGCGTGGGCTTCGCGTAGTTCTTCGAGAGCTCCGCGTACTCGGGGATCTCGTACGTGGATAGGCGGGAGCCGGGTGGCAGCGCCTCCCAGCCCACCTCGTTGCCCACGAGCTGGAAGTAGTCGGGATGGGTCATCCAGGCGATGAACTCCCAGGCCGCGTCCTTCTTCTGACTGGTCTCGGGGATCGCGAGAGCCCAGGAGTACAGCCAGCCGGCGTAGGGCGTCTCGAGCGTCGGCCCCAGGGCGTAGCCGGTCTTGCCGACCACGGTGGAGGAATCGGGGTTCTCCACGCCGGAGACCATGGAGGAGGCGTCGAACCACATGGCGGCGTTGCCCTGGCTGAACCGGGTGAGGCACTCGCCGAAGCCGGAGGTGGCGGCGCCGGGCTGCCCGTAGGAGCGCAGCGTGTCCACGTACATCGAGACCGCGTCGTACACCTCGGGTGAGCTCAGCTGCGGGGCCCAGTCCATGTTGAACCAGCAGCCGCCGAAGGTGTTGATGACCGTGCTCATCGGCGCGAGGTTCTCGCCCCAGCCGGCCAGACCGCGCAGCGCGATGCCGCTCATGCCGGCGTCGGGGTCGTGCAGGGTCGAGGCGAAGTCGCGCACGTCGTCCCAGCTGGGGTGCTCCGGCATCGTCAGACCCGCCTCGTCGAACAGGTCCTGGCGGTACACGAGGAACGCGCTCTCGCCGTAGAAGGGCACCGAGTACATGGAGCCGTCCACGGTGAGCGCGTCCTTGATGGTGGGCACGAAGTCGTCCGGCGCGTAGCCGTCGGTCTTCGCGATGTAGGGCTCGAGGTCGGTGAGCCAGCCGTTGGGCGCCCACAGCGGGGTCTCGTAGTTGGAGATCATCACGACGTCGAACTCGCCGCCGCCGGAGGCGACCGACGCGGTGATCTTCGCGCGCGCCTCGTTCTCGGGCAGGGACACGAACTGCACATCGATGTCGGGGTGCTTCTGCGTGAAGTCGTCGATGAGGCTGATGGCATCCTGCATCTGCGGGTTCGAGACGATCGCGACGACGATCGACTCCTTGCCGCCGCCGGAGCCGGAGCCGCAACTGGCCAGGGCTGTGGCACCGAGCCCGGCGGTGAGGCCGGCGCCCAGGACAGTGCGACGGCTGGGGCGTATTCCTGCAGGTGCAGGTGCAGGTGCAGGTGCAGGTGCAGGTGTGGGCGTGAGTGCGGGCGCGGTCGTGGCGGGGTCCGGGGGCCGAGGCGGGCTTCCGGGTCGGGCCTGTCGTGCCGCGCGGGGTGGTCGTGGTCGGAGGTGTCCCATGCGCTGTTCTCCTCTGAACGGCTGAGGCTGGACGGGCCCTGAGATGGGGAGGGGCTCGCGTCGTGGCCGCTGTAGAACGGTGGGTCCGGCGGGTCCTGCGTGACCCTGAACTGCTCAGGGCTGGTCCTGAGCTGTCCCGGGTGTCCGGGGGCTGTCTCAGGAGGGGTCGACAGTGGCCCGCTGGGATGGTGTGCCTCGGCAACGGTGCCGTGCACTCATGTGATCGCTGAATATTGCTCAACTGAGAGTGAGCGTAGTCATATACGCTCAGGTGAGCAACAGTCCGCGAGCAGATGTTCACGACGTGAGATCTTGGAGGAGGGTTCCCATGGCGCACCACGGCACGATGTCGGACGGGGAGCCGCAGGTCGGCACGGAGATCGAGGTGCCCCCGACGGCCCTGCTCAAGGTCCAGCTCGCCACCGGATATTTTGTGGACGGCCAGTCCAAGGTCGAACTCGCCCGCCGCCATGGGTTGTCCCGGTTCCAGGTGGCCCGACTGCTCGACGAAGCGCGCGACGAGGGCATCGTGCGCATCGAGATCGTCGACCCGACGGCCACCGGACGCACCCACGCGCAGCTCGCGCAGCGCCTCGGGATCTCCTCGGTGACCATTGCCGCGTCCCGCCCGGGCGAGCCGATGCGAGACGCGATCGCCCGCCAGGTGGCACGCCTGCTGCCCGTCGCCCTGCGCGAGGGCGGCCGCCTCGGTGTCGCCTGGTCGCGCACCCTCATGCATCTGCCGGACCACCTCGGCGCGCTGCCCCCGGCGGACGTCGTCCAGCTCGTCGGCCCGCTCAGCGCGCCCGGCTTCTCCACCGCCCTGTCCTCGGCGCTGGTGCACACCCTCGGCGCCCGGGCCGGCGGTCGGGTCTGGGCCCTGCCCACCCCGCTCATCGTCGACTCCGCCCAGGTCGCCTCGTCACTGCGAGCCATGGAGGAGGTGCGCACCGCGCTCGATGCGGCCGACGACCTCGACGTCGCCGTGGTCTCCATCGGTGCCTGGGCCGCCGGTGCTTCGACGCTCTGGGCGCGGCTCGGGGCCGACGAGCAGCGCCGTGCGCACGACGCCGGCGTCGTCGCCGAGGTGTGCGGGATCCTCCTGGACGGCTCGGGGGCGGTGTGGCACTCCGCGATGGAGGATCGTGTGATCGGTGTGCGGGCCGACCAGCTGCGACGCGCCCGGGTGATCGCTGCGGCCCCCGCCGTCGGCCGCCCCGAAGCGGTCGTCGCCGCAGCTCGCTCCGGTCTCGTCGACGACATCGTGCTCGCCCCCGAGCTCGCCGACCAGGTCGCCGCGCTGCTCGGGTGAGGGGTGGGGCTCCGCTCGCCGCTCGCCGCTCGACGCTGGCAGCTCGCCGCTCGCCGCTCGCCGCTCGACGCTGGCAGCTCGCCGCTCGCCGCTCGCCGCCTTCACCTGGGCGTCGTCGTCTCTCTGTGTCCCGATCGTCGGCGCTCAGTCGATTCGATCAGATGAGCGTCAACCCCTGCTCATCTGACGCGGGAGTGTGTATCGTCAGTGCTCCGAGCACTCGCCGACGAAGGATGAGCCATGACCGCGTTGACCTCCGCTTCCCTCTCCGACATCGCTGCGAAGGGCGAGGTCGCCGTCCCGACGTACCCGCTCCAGGAGCGGAAGGTCGGCATCGTCCACTTCGGCGTGGGCGGCTTCCACCGCGCGCACCAGGCCATGTTCCTGGACCGGCTGTTCAACGCCGGCCGTGACCGCGACTGGGCTCTGTGCGGCGTCGGCCTGCTGCCGGGCGATTCCCGCATGCGCGATGCCCTCACCGCCCAGGACGGCATGTACACGCTGGTCACCAAGGCGCCCGACGAGACCCGCGACCCCCGCATCATCGGCTCGATCGCCAAGTACCTCTTCGCCCCCGACGACCCCGAGGCCGTGCTCGCCCAGATGGTCGACCCGGCGGTGCGCATCGTCTCGCTGACCGTCACCGAGGGCGGCTACAACTACAACCCCTCCACCGGCGAGTTCCAGTACGAGACCGAGGCGGTCGCCGCGGACCTCTCCACCGATTTCGCCGACGGCTCCGGCACCCCGCGCACGATGTTCGGTTACGTCGTGGAGGCGCTGCGCCGCCGCCGCGAGGCCGGCACGGAGCCGTTCACGGTGATGTCCTGCGACAACGTGCGCGGCAACGGCGACCTCGCCAAGCGCATGATCCTCGCCTACGCGCGCCGCCGCGACGAGAACGGCCTGCACGGCGAGGCCACGCTCGGCGACTGGCTCGAGAGCGACGTCGCCTTCCCCAACTGCATGGTCGACCGCATCACCCCGGTCACCGCGCCCGAGGACATCGAGATGATCTCGGAGGATTACGGCATCGAGGACGCCTGGCCCGTGGTCAGCGAGGACTTCGTGCAGTGGGTCCTGGAGGACGACTTCCCCGCCGGCCGCCCCGCCTATGAGGAGGTCGGGGTGCAGATGGTCGAGGACGTCGAGCCCTACGAGCTCATGAAGCTGCGCCTGCTGAACTGCTCCCACCAGGCCATCGCCTACTTCGGCCTGCTCCTGGGGCAGACCTACGCCGACGAGGCCGCCGTGGACGAGCATCTCGCGCCCTTCACGCGCACCCTCTACATGGACCACGAGGGCACCCCCACCGTGCCCGAGGTGCCGGGCATGGATCTGACCGCCTACAAGGATGAGCTCATGGCGCGTTTCGCGAACCAGAGCGTCAAGGACACACTGGCCCGCCTCGCCGCGGAGTCCTCTGACCGCATCCCCACCTGGCTGGTCCCCGTGATCCAGGAGAACCTCGAGGCCGGACGCGACGTCACCGCCTCCGCCGCGATCGTCGCCTCCTGGGCCCGCTACGCCGAGGGGACCGGCGAGAACGGTGAGGAGTGGCCCGTGGTGGACCGTCTCCACGACCGCGTCATGGCCGCCGCCGCGAAGCACGACGAGGACCCGCTGGCCTTCCTCCGCGACGAGGAGCTCTTCGGCGACCTCGTCGACCAGGAAGCCTTCACCACGCCCTACCTCCACGCCCTCGAGGTGCTCCGCACCGACGGCGCCCGCGCCCTCCTCACCGAGCTCGTCGAGAAGGGCTGACCCAGCGCCCCGCGTGCCTCGCCCTGCCCCGGCGCTGTCGCGACCTGCCCGGCCTCTGCGTTGTCGTGCCCAGTCCTGCCTCGGTGCTGCCGTGCCCAGCCCGCTCTCGAGTGTTGCCCAGCCCTGCCTCCGCACCGCCCGAGAGAGGCAAAGATGGGGTTATCCGGTATCGATTCCCCCAACTTTGCCTCGCTGGCTGCGGGTCGTCGTGTCGGGTGACGGGCTGGGGACTATGCCTCGGGTCGTCGGGTCGTCGAGGAGTCGTGTCCGCTGGCGGGGCACGAGGCCAGGTCTTGAGGGGGTTGAGGCGGCGGAGGTGCTCAGGCAGCTGCGCTGCGCCGCCAGCCGTGACGCGTGAGCGCCTCCTCCAATCGCCGTATCCCGCGTCGGCATCCTTTGTGGAGGTCAGCGGCCACCGTCTGCACCTCGATCCATCCGGCTGCCTCTCGATTCTCGCGTCGGGCGATGTCGTTCTCCTGCTGCTTCGGAGTGCGGTGCCTCGGACCGTCATGCTCGACGCACACCCGCCACCGCGGCCAGGCGAGATCCGGCTCCCCGAGGTCGTGACCCCCGTCGAACTGACGTGTATTGAGTTCGGGCTCCGGTAGCTCTGCCCGTGCGGCGGCGAGCCTGAGCCTCGTCTCGGCGGGGGAGTCGCTCCCCACTCGGACCAGTTCGAGTGCTTCCAGCAGGCGCAGTCTTCCCGAACCCGAGTATTCGCGCGCCGCCGTGCCGAGCTGCTGCGGCGTCGCGTAGGCGTGGGTGCGATGTTCCAACCTGCTGCGTGGGTGACGCACCAGGTGGTCGCCGATCTCGACGAGTTGGTCGAGGGTGAGATCCCGGGCGAGATCGAGCCAGGTGCGCACCCTGCTGGTGACCCGCAGCGCGCCGATTGCGACGAGCTCTTCGCCCCGGAGGTGCTGTCGAGTCCAGCGCACCAGTCGTGTGTCGCGTCTGAGGTGTCCATTCGCGGTCATCTGAATCGACGTGGTGCGCGACTCCACGCTCCAGGTCTCGACGGGCAGGGGGAGCGGCAGTCCCCAATGCCGCGCGGCGCTCGAGCCCCGGACCACAGCCATCGGGTCATTGCGGGTCAGCGCGGTGATGATCGCGGCTTCGGTGAGGTCGGCGTCCGCACGGACATAGATGCCGTAGCCCAGCCGGCGGAGATCCTGTGCCCGCAGACGGTCGGTGCTCACCCCTGCGCGCCGCGCTTCCGCAGTGGTGAACACGGCGAACGGCAGCGAGGGCGGCAGGGGTGAGGGGTGGCGAGGCATGGGTGAATGCTCCGATGAAGGAGGTGCTGACGCGGGCCGCCGTCCACAATCCCGAGGTCCACGGCGTGCGAGAAGCTTCCTCCCCAGGGCGTTCTGGTCATCGCCTCTCGCGCGCAACCCGCTGCCGCTGCCGCTGCCGCTGCCGCTGCCGCTGCCGCTGCCGCTGCCGCCGCGGGTGCTGCTGCCGCCGCTGCCGCCGCGGGTGCTGCTCCTGCTTCCTCCCAGCGATACGGAAGCCTCTCCTACTCGCAGGGCCGCCGAGAGCGGTCTGCCGTCCCGTTAGCGAGGCAAAGTTGGGGGAATCGAGGACGCTATCGACCAACTTTGCCTCGCTCGCCGTGACGAGG
This sequence comes from Brachybacterium sp. 107, assembly GCF_052379725.1. Lineage (NCBI taxonomy): Bacteria > Bacillati > Actinomycetota > Actinomycetes > Micrococcales > Dermabacteraceae > Brachybacterium > Brachybacterium sp. 107. The sequence goes on from NZ_JBQSYW010000010.1 coordinate 119,166, forward strand.
TCGTGGGGAAGAGCGGCGAAGGCCAATGAGGTCGTGGTCCGGGGAGTCGCCACGGCGCGCGCGGGGGAGTGTTGGGTGGGCCACGTCTCGAAAGGGCTGTGACCTGGGGGTGCGTCTCGATAGGTGGGGTCATGAGCGTCTGGGCGAGAGCCCTCGTAGACTGGTCGGCGGTTCCGTGTGCTGGGTCGACGAACAGGTCAGCGCCCAGGTCACGGAATGTGGGGCCCGCTCGTCGGTGTCCCGCAGCGGGGCAGTCCGATGCCTGGTCAAGCACCCGGGCTGACGCCTGGTGACGTTGACCGTCCCTGGGTGGACGCCGGTGGTGCAGCGCCCGGGCCGACGCCTGGTGACGTTCGCAGTCGCTGGGCTGGTGCCCGACGCAGTACCCCGCTCGATGTCTGACGCAGTACCCCGCTCGATGCCTGATGCCTGATGCCTGATGTTTTGCCCGATGCCCGCAACCGTGAAGGAACCCGTCTCATGAGCCTGGTCGTCCAGAAGTTCGGAGGATCCTCCGTCGCCGACGCCGACTCGATCAAGCGTGTCGCCCAGAGGATCTCCCTGTACTCGAAGGCGGGCCACACAGTGGTCGTCGTCGTCTCTGCCATGGGCGATACCACCGATGAGCTCATCGATCTCGCCGAGCAGGTGAGCGACGAGCCACCGGCCCGAGAACTCGACATGCTGGTCACCGCGGGCGAGCGCATCTCGATGGCGGTGCTGTCGATGGCGCTGAACGACGCGGGCGTCGACGCTCGTGCCTACACCGGCTCGCAGGCCGGCCTGATCACCGACGAGGTGCACGGCAAGGCCCACATCCTGCGCGTCACCCCCGGTCGTATCCAGGAGGCCCTGGACGAGGGGTCGGTCGCGATCGTCGCCGGTTTCCAGGGCGTCTCGCAGAGCACGAAGGACATCACCACGCTGGGTCGCGGCGGCTCGGACACCACCGCCGTGGCGCTCGCCGCCGCGCTCGACGCGGACGTCTGCGAGATCTACTCGGACGTCGACGGCGTGTTCAGCGCGGATCCCCGGGTCGTCCCGGCCGCTCGCCGCGTCCCCTACATCTCGTGCGAGGAGATGCTGGACCTCGCCGCCAACGGCGCGAAGATCCTCATGGTGCGCAGCGTCGAGTACGCGCGCCGCTACGGGGTGCCGCTGCACGTGCGCTCCTCGTACTCGGGCCGCTTGGGGACGATCGTCTCCGACGATCCCGAGCGCATGATCCCCATCGACCCCGACGTCACCATCCGCACTGCGGACGTCGCCCGCCGCGACGCCGCCGACCCGACCCAGGAGCTCCCCATGGACGACCATTCCGATCCCGGCCTCGAAGCCCCCATCATCTCGGGCGTCGCGCATGACCGCAGCGAAGGCAAGATCACCGTCGTCGAGGTGCCGGACGTCCCCGGCCGTGCGGCGCTGCTCTTCGATGTCGTCGCTGGTTCCGGGGCGAACATCGACATGATCGTGCAGAACTCCTCGACGGTCGACGACACCGTCGCGATCTCCCTGACCCTCCCCGAGGAGGACGTCCCGGCCGCGCTGAAGGCCATCGAGGCGTCCCGCGAGGCGATCGGCTACTCCGAGGTGCGCTACAACGACCAGATCGGGAAGGTCAGCATCGTCGGCGCCGGGATGCGCTCCCACCCGGGCGTCTCGGCGACCCTGTTCCGCAGCCTCGGCGAGGCCGGTATCAACATCGACATGATCTCGACCTCGGAGATCCGCATCTCTGTCGTCACCGAGCAGTCGCGGCTCGACGACGCGGTGCGCGTGATCCACTCGGCGTTCGGCCTGGACTCCGAGCAGACCGAAGCCGTCGTGTACGGAGGGACCGGACGATGAGCACCCAGAACCCCGAGGAGCGGACCATCGTGGCGAACGACTTCCAGCAGGACTTCCCGAGCGACTCCGCGCACGGGGTCCCGGCAACCAGCACGTCCGGCGCGGCAGCCGGCACGACCCCCGGCGCGGCAGCCGGCGCGCACTCCGTGGACATGACCGCGACCCCCGGGTATGCGGCCGACGGGCCCGTCATCGGCGTCGTCGGCGCGACCGGCCAGGTGGGCAGGGTGCTGCTGGCCCTGCTCGCGGAGCGCGCCGTGCCGCACAGCGCGGTGCGCGCGTTCGCGTCGGCCCGCAGCGCCGGCTCGACCGTGCAGTACGCGGGCGGCGCGCTCGTGGTGGAGGATGCCACGGCCGCGGACATCACGTCCGAGGGCAGGGCGGTCGACATCGCGATCTTCTCCGCCGGCGGTTCGACCTCGACGGCGCTGGCCCCCCGCTTCGCCGAGGCCGGCGCGACCGTCGTGGACAACTCCTCGGCCTGGCGCCGTGACGGCGAGGTGCCGCTGGTGGTCTCCGAGGTGAACCCCGAGGCCATCACCGATCTGCCGCGCGGGATCATCGCGAACCCGAACTGCACCACGATGGCCGCGATGCCCACCCTGAAGGCGCTGCACGACGAGGCCGGTCTGGCGCGGCTGAAGGTCGCCACCTACCAGGCCGTCTCCGGGTCCGGCGTGGCCGGGGTCGCAGAGCTCGCCGGGCAGATCCGTGCCGGGGCCGACGACGTGGAGAAGCTCGCGCTGGACGGGTCGTCCGTCGACCTCGGCGAGCCCGCCGTCTACGCGAAGCCGATCGCCTACAACGTGCTCGCGCTGGCCGGGAACCTGGTCGAGGACGGCTCCGGCGAGACCGACGAGGAGCAGAAGCTCCGCCATGAGTCGCGCAAGATCCTGGGCCTGCCCGAGCTGCCCGTCGCGGGCACCTGCGTGCGCGTGCCGGTGATGAGCGGACATGCGCTCGCGATCCATGCGGAGTTCGATCGCGAGATCACCGCCGACCGTGCCCGTGAGCTGCTCGAGGAGGCCGACGGCGTCACCGTCGTGGACCTGCCCAACCCCCTGGAGGCCGCCGGCCAGGACGGCACGTTCGTGGGCCGGATCCGTCAGGATCAGTCGGTTCCGGGCGGAAAGGGTCTCGTATTCTTCGTCGTAGCGGATAATCTGCGCAAGGGCGCTGCCCTGAATGCCATCCAGATCGCCGAACTGATCGCGAAGGGACAACCTCGATGACGCTTGCCGCGACGAGTGGCCCCCCGGGTGCGGGGACCGGGCCATCGCCGTTGTCCGCCGTCTTCTCCGATCGTGCCGGCGATGAATCGTTCGACGGGAACTCGGTGAACATGAGCGTGGACCCCCTGGCGCAGGCGCTGCGCACGCTGGACTCGATCTCGGCCGCGGAGCTCGAGGTCGGGACCGATCTGCGGACCATCGTCGGCGCTCCGGCCGAGGTCTCGGCGGTGGCGCCGCCGGCCACGACCGGGGATGCCGCCCCTGATCTCGCGATGGTCCTCCAGGAGCCCGAGGTCGTCGAGGCGCCGTTGTCGACCACCCCGGGCCAGGCCCGACGGGAGGCGATCCTCGACGGTGCCGCGGCCCTGTTCGCCGAGCGCGGCTATCACGGGGCGAGCCTGCGCGACATCTCGCGCCGCGTGGGCATCTCGCATCCGGGGATGCTGCACCACTTCGCCTCGAAGGAGGTGCTGCTGGGCGCGGTCGTGGACCGGCTGGAGGCCCATGCCCAGGGCCTGCTGGACTCCGTGGAGTCGCTCCAGGGATCCCCGAAGGCGCTGCTCGCGGCGCTGGCCGGCCCGTGGAACCCCACGCAGCACTCGATGGCGCTGCTGGCCACGCTGGCCGCGGAGACCGTGAACCCGGATCATCCGGGCCGCTACCGCATCTCGCGGCTGCGCCTGGTGCACGAGCATGTGCTCGAACAGGTCTTCACCGGGCACGCCGAGCGGGGTCTGCTGCTCGAGGGCGTGGAGCCGGCGTTCATGGCACGCAGCCTGTTCTCGCTGCTGCTGAGCCTCACGGTGCGCGAGCATTCCGTGCGTGAGCTGCAGCAGGACCGCACGGCCGACCCCATCCGCGACGTGCACGACTTCGTGCGTCTCTGCATCGTCGACTGAGGCGGGCGCGAGCGTGGCGGAGGTATCCGGAGGCACGGCAGCCACGGAGGGGACGGCCGGGTCCGACGGATCCGGCCAGGCCGACGGAACCGATCAGGCCGACGGTTCTGGCCAGGCCGACGGTTCTGGCCAGGCCGACGGAGCCGGCCAGGCCGACGAGGCGACCCCTCACGGTGATCCGGGAGCCGGCGCTGCGGGACCACGGGCGCGGCTGCTCGCCCTCGCGGGACTCGCGGTGCTCGGCAGCGAGGGCGATACGGTGGGTCGCGTGCGCGATATCTACCTGCACGATGCCACCGGCGAGCTCGCGGCGGTCTCCGTGGTGCGTCGTCAGCTCAGCTCCCGCCACGGGGTCATCCCGTCGGCCGCGATCGCCGAGCTGCCTGCTGCGGAGCCCGACGAGAGCGCGCAGTCGATCCGTCTGCTGATCTCCGCCGAGACCGCTCGCACCGGGATCCGCCCGCCGCAGACCGGCCACCTCACCCCCGAGCTGCTGCGCGAGGCGCACCAGGTGCTCGGGCTCGAGGAGTCCGCGACCGCATGAGGATCCTGCTGCTGACGCACTACTACGCGCCCGAGTTCGGGGCGCCTCAGCGTCGATGGTCCGCCCTGATCGAGCGCTTCATCGCCGCCGGCCATCGGGTGACCGTGGCGGCGCCGGTGCCGCACTATCCCAGCGGACGGCCCAACAGCACCCAGCGGCGCACCCATCGCGTGGGCGGGGTCGAGGTGGGCCGGCATGGCGAGACCGTGCTGCGCACCGCCTATCTCCCGCACTTCGCAGACATCGGCACCCGCACCGCCGATCACCTGGTGGCCGCCGCGGATGCGCTGTGGCGCCTGCGTCGGCGGTTCTCCCGGCCCGATACCCGACCCGATGTGGTCATCGCGACCGCCCCCGCGATCCCGACGCTCATGGTGGGGCGCGCGCTCGCCTCCCTGTGGGACGTTCCGCTCGTGGTGGAGATGCGTGATGCCTGGCCGGATCTGGTCACGCACGTCGGCCCGGCCGGCGCGCTCGTGGCCGAAGCGGTGCACGCCCCGCCTCGGAACGCCGCCCGGACCAGCATGCGCTGGGCGGTCGCGCTGGCCAAGGGCGTGGTGCACCAGCAGGTGACCAGCTGGCAGAGCGGCGCGCAGGCCGTCGTGACCACGACGGATCGCTTCGCCGAGGTGCTCGAGGAGCGCGGCGTCACCGAGATCGACGTGGTGCGCAACGGCACCGATCTGTCGAAGGTCACCCCGCGTCACGACCACCTGCCTGGTGACCATCCAGAGCTGCGCTGCCTGTACCTGGGCAACATGGGGCGCTCGCAGGGACTGGACACCGTGGTGCGGGCCGCGGCGCAGCTGCGTCGCGAAGGTGTGGACCTGCAGGTGCGTCTCGTGGGCCACGGGGTCGAGGCGTCGGCCCTGGCCGCTCTGGCCGAGGAGCTGGACGCGCCGGTGGAGGTGCTGCCGCGCATCCCGCACCGCGAGGTCGGCGCGCAGTACCACTGGGCGGACACCGTCGTGGTGTCGCTGCGGGACTGGGCGCCGTTCCAGTGGACCGTTCCCTCCAAGCTCTACGAGATGCTCGCGACCGGGCGGCACATCACGGCGCTGCTGGATGGCGAGGCGGCCGACGTGGTGCGGGCGGCCGGCGCCGGCCACGTGCTGCCCCCGCAGGACGTCGACGCGCTCGCGGACCTGTGGCGGGGGCTCGCCGCGGACCGGTCGCAGGCGGGCGTGCGGGCCAGCGGCAGAGCCTGGGTCTCCGACCACGCCGACGACGACGTCCTCGCGCGGAGGTACCTCGACATCCTCGCCCGCGTGATCCGCCGGGCCGCGTGATCCGCCGGGCCGCCTGACCCGTCCGAGCCGTCGGACTCCGCCGACCGTGGACCGATCTGCCGGATCCTGCACCGACGCGGGACTCGTCACGCGACCGTGCGTTGCGCTTCCCCTGGAGCGCGCGGCGCGGAATATACTCCACGGCCCGAGGACATCCACGGGAAGGACACCAGTGAGCGCTGACGCCAGAGCAGCGGCCGGGACGCCCGCCGCGACGAAGTCCGGATTCCGCCCCGACGTCCAGGGACTGCGGGCGATCGCCGTGCTGTTCGTGGTGCTCTACCACGCCGGGGTCCCGCTGATCACCGGTGGTTTCGTCGGGGTCGACGTCTTCTTCGTGATCTCCGGATTCCTCATCAGCACCCATCTGCTGGAGATGCTGGAGACCCACGGGCGGATCCGCTTCGGGAGCTTCTACGCCAAGCGCGCCCGACGGATCCTGCCGGCGTCCCTGCTCGTGGCGCTGCTGACCGTGCTGGCGGCCTGGATCTGGATGCCTCCGCTGCTGATGAACGAGGTGGCCAAGGGCGCGGTGTCCGTCGCGCTGTACGTGCCCAACATGCTGTTCGCCGTGGAGGGCACGAACTATCTGGCCGAGACCAGCCCGTCGGTCTTCCAGCACTACTGGTCCCTCGGCGTCGAGGAGCAGTTCTATCTGTTCTGGCCCGCGATCCTCGCGCTCGGCTTCTGGCTGTGCCGGCGCAGCGAGCGGCGCCTGCTGATCATCGTCTCGGTCCTCACGGCGCTCTCGTTCGTGCTGTGCGTGGTGGGCATGGCCATCTCTCAGCCCTGGACCTTCTTCGCCCTGCCCACGAGGGCATGGGAGCTGGGCGCCGGCGCGCTGATCGCGTTCCTGATGCGCACCGGGGCGCCGTGGCTGCGCTCGGCCCGCACCGGGCTGCTGTCCTGGCTGGGGCTGGCGCTGCTGGTGGCGGTGGGTCTGCTGTACACGGACGTGACCCCGTTCCCCGGATACACCGCGGCGCTGCCCGTGATCGCGACCGCCCTGCTGATCGTGGGCGGTGCGGCGCCCGGCGGCGCGAACGCGAATCGTCTGCTGAGCGTGCGCCCGATGCAGTTTGTCGGTGCGATCTCCTATTCGCTGTATCTCGTGCACTGGCCGTTGCAGGTGATCCCGCAGGTCGTCGCCGGGGAGGAGGATCCGCTGCCGCTGGGGGTCAAGCTGCTCCTGGGGGCGGTGGCCTTCCCACTGGCCTGGCTGCTGTTCCGCTTCGTGGAGCGCCCCGTGATCGCCTTCGCCCCGCTGCGCCAGCGCTCGCAGCTGTGGACCGGCGCCGTGGCCCTGGCGGCGTCGGCGACACTGATCGCGACGGGTGGCGGCAGCTATCTCCTGACCCAGGAGGAGGAGGCGGCGACCGATGTCGCGGCGGCCGCGGAGGCGCCGACCCCGAACCCGAAGGGCACCGACTTCGTGCCCGAGAACCTCACGCCCTCCCTCGAGGAGGCCGAGGACGACAACCCCACGATCTACGACGACGGCTGCCACCGCTCGGAGGCCGACACCGACCCCGGCGGCTGCCAGGTGGGGGACGACGAGGACGCCCCGCTGGTGTTCCTGTTCGGTGACTCGCACGCGGCCAGCTGGTATCCGGCCCTCGCGGAGCTCGCCGACCAGGGGAAGATCCGCCTGGACACGAACACCAAGAGCTCGTGCACCTCGGCGGACCTCCGGCAGCTGGAGGAGGGCGTGCCGTACACCGAGTGCGATGAGTGGCGTGCCGGCGTGATCGACCGGATCAACGCCGAGCAGCCCGACCTGGTGCTGCTGACGAACTACCCCGGCGCCCCGCCCGAGCTGGTGGGCGGCGACGACGACTTCCCGGCGAAGTGGCAGGCCGGGCTGGAATCCACGATGGGGAAGATCGACGGGCCGGCCGTCGACGTGCTCGCCGACGTCCCCAACCAGGGCAGCACCTCGGCGGTGTGCCTCTCGGCGCATCTGGAGGACGCCCAGGAGTGCGCGATCCCGGTCGGCGAGGCGTTCGACGCCCCTCTGGTGACGGCCAGCGAGGCCGCCGCCACGGACAGCGGTGCGACGTTCCTGGACCTCAAGCGGTACTTCTGCAACGAGGAGAACTGCCCCGCGATCATCGGGAACACCCTGGTGTACCGCGACGGCCACCACCTCACGGCGCACTTCAGCCGCGAGATGGCAGAGCCGCTGTGGAAGGAGCTCGAGCCGACGATCGGCTGAGCGGGCACGCGCCCCGGATGGCCCCGCCCCGGCCCGGCCCGCCCCGCCTCGCCCCGGCCCGCCAGGGCTCGCCCCGCCAGGGCCCGCTCGGGCCGCTACAGCACCGTCTCCGCGCCCATCACCACGGTGCGCGTGGGCGGCAGGTGCAGCACGTGGGTGCGGTTGGCCGAGGCCCGTTCGAGCTGACGGAAGATCGCCTTCTGCCAGCGCGGCATGGAGCTGTCCTGGCCGGGTTCGATGCGGAACACGGACAGGAAGTAGACGGCGTCCTCGGGATCCAGCACCAGCTCCGGGACGTGCTCGGTGCAGTCCGGTGCGCAGTGGTCGTGGAGGTGCCCACGCAGCTCGATGGCGGCGCGCAGCGCGGCGGGGACGTCCTGCGAGTCATGGAAGCCCACCTGATAGGTGACCTGCACGATCCCGTCGGAGCTGTCTCCCAGCACGTCGACCAGCACCCGGTCGTCGTGGTGCACGCGCGGCACCCAGAGGTGCTTCATGGTCACGATCACCACGTGCTCGTGGAGCACGCCGTTCATCTCCACGCCGGTGCGCAGGGCCAGCGGCACCGTCGTCGGATCCCCGTGGGGGTACACGGCGAGCCCGTGGACCCGCGGGACGGCCCGGGCGGGCCCGGCCACGAAGTCCGCGATCGGTCCCTCCATCTCACGGCGCCGCCCGAACAGGATCCGCGAGCCCCGCTTCCACACCAGCATGATGGTGGTGAGCACGGCGGCGACCACCAGCGGCAGCCAGCCCCCGTCGGGGATCTTCACGACGTTGGCGGCGAGCAGCACGAGCTCCAGACCGCCCACGACCACGGCCATGGTGATCACGCGCCACAGGGGCCACTTCCGGATCCGTCGGGCGTAGAGCAGGAACAGGGCGAGCACCAGGATGATCGTCCCGGTCACCGCGAGGCCGTAGGCCGCGGCGAGCGCCTCGGAGCGTCGGAAGACGACCACCAGCACCACCACGCCCACGAACAGCAGCGCGTTGATCGAGGCGACGTAGATCTGCCCTCCGTGTTCGGCGGAGGTCTGCGTGACCTTCAGCCGCGGCAGCAGGGACAGGCGCGTGGCCTGGCGGGACACGGAGAACGCACCGGAGATCACGGCCTGGGAGGCGATCACGGTGGCCATCGCGGCGAGCACCACCAGAGGAACGCGCAGGGCGTCGGGCACGAGGGAGAAGAAGGGGTTCGCGACGGCGGCGGGGTCGGCGAGGATCAGGGCGCCCTGGCCGAAGTAGTTCAGCAGCAGTGCGGGCAGCACGAGGCAGATCCAGGCCAGCGCGATGGGCCGTCGGCCGAAGTGCCCCATGTCCGCGTACAGCGCCTCGGCGCCGGTGATCGTCAGCACCACGGCGCCCATCGCGATGAACGCGACCACGGGTCGGTCGATCATGAACGCGATGGCGTAGTGCGGGGACAGCGCCCGCAGGATCGACGGGCTCGCGAGCACGTGCGGCAGACCCATCGCCGCGAGCGTCAGGAACCAGATGACCATCACGATCCCGAAGGAGCGGCCGATGCGGGCGGTGCCCCAGCGCTGCACCGCGAACAGCGCCGTGAGCACGATCAGCGCGCCGGGCAGGATCACCGTGTTCGGGACCGAGCTGGCCACCTCGATGCCCTCGAAGGCGGAGAGCACGGAGATCGCAGGGGTGATCAGCGAGTCCCCGAAGAACAGGGCGGCCCCGACCACGCCGAGCACGAGCGCGACCGCCGCTTCCCGGGAGCCGATGAGCGAGCCGCCGGTGCCGAGCTTGCGCAGCACGAGCGCGGTGAGGGCGAGGATGCCGCCCTCACCCTGGTTGTCGGCGCGCAGGATCAGCCCGATGTAGGTGACGCTGACGATGATCAGCAGGCACCAGGTGACCATGGAGATCACGCCCAGCACGTCGGACTCGGAGGGGGCGACGGCGTTGTGGTGGGTGCTGAAGACCGTCTGCAGCGCATACAGCGGGCTGGTGCCGATGTCCCCGAATACGACGCCGAGCGCACCGGTCATCAGGATCGCCAGCGGTTCCCGGGTGCGGGGCATGCCGCGCTGGTCGAGGTGGTGATGGGGGTGCTGGTGCGGATGAGGTGCGTGCGCGGGGTGCGGTCCCGAGGCGTGACGTGCGGCCGACGCGCGCTGCGCGCGGTGCGGGTGCTCCGGGTCGGTGTCGGTCGACGGAGGGACCGGTGACTCGTGGTCGTCGGTCTGGGGGATTTGCTCGTGATCAGGGTCAGATGGCTCGTCGGAGCGGGGCGAGCGCGAGGAGTTCTCGGGCACGACGCTGATCCTGCCACTGCCCGGGCCGTTTGCACCCGACCGGACCGCAGCAGTTCTGTTCCCTGCGCCTCACCAGGGGCGGCGCAGGCCTGCGCGCCGCGAGATCATCAGTCGGCCTCGAGGGGGAGCCACACGCGCATCGGGCCCACGCTGCGGTTGCCCCAGGCGTAGTACGGGATCGCGGTCCAGGTGGTGGGCGTGCGGGTGACCTCCGCATCGGCGCTGCCGTGGACCGGGTAGGGCCAGGCGGCGGCCGCGGCGGAGACGGCGACAGCGCTGCCGCTGACGGCGAGCGGCACGGCGCCGTCCAGGGCGGGGAGCGGATCACCGGCCGACGGGGCCTGGTGCGGATCCACGGCGGCGTCGTCGACGCTCGCCGCACCGTCCTGGTCCTCGTTCTCGACCGCGTAGACCAGCGGGCCGCGCTCGAGGGCGACGGCGCCGCGGGAGGCATCGAGGCGGTGATGGGCGCCGACGAAGCGCGGGGAGAGATCCAGGTCCAGCTCGATCACGTCGCCGGCGGTGAGGACCGCGCGGACCTCGGCGGGGGAGCCATCGGCCGGCACCGTGATCGGCTGCTCGGGCGCCGCGGCCGCCATCCCGCGGAAGGTGACCTCTGCGGTACCGCGCGACCAGGCCGGGATGCGCAGCGACACGGTGCGCTCCGTCGCCGGGGCCTCGAGGACCTCCACGTGCACGCGGCCGTCCGTCGGATAGTCGGTGGTGACGCGGACGCTCAGGGTGTCCGTCCCCTCTCCGGCGCTCCAGGTGCCGGAGGCGAACTGATGGAGCTGCAGGCCGTCGGCGGTCGCGGTCGCCGCGAGATGGTCGAGGCTCGCGAAGGTGCGCATGATGTTGGGCGGGCAGCAGGCGCAGTCGAACCAGCCGCGTCGGCCGTGGGCGATCGAGCGGCCCTCGTCGGCCGTGGCGCCCTCGCGCAGCTGCAGGGAGTTGACGTAGAAGTACTCGGTGCCGGCGAGGGAGACACCGGGCAGGAAGGCGTTGAACAGCAGGCGCTCGATGACGTCGGCGTAATGGCTCTTCCCGGTGGCCAGGAGCAGTCGCCAGGCCCACTGGATCGCGCCGATCGCGGCGCAGGTCTCGGCGTAGCCGCGGTCGGTGGTCATCTCGAAGGGGTCCCCGAAGGCCTCCCAGTCCCAGCGGGCGCCCATCCCGCCGGTGACGTACGTCTTGGAGGCCAGCAGGTCGGCGAAGACGGACTCGGTGGTGGCGAGCAGGGCGGCGTCGTCATCCTCGACGGCCTGGTCGGTGGCGCCCGCGAAGAGGTAGAGCGCGCGCACGGCGTGGCCCTCCACGGTGCGGGCCTCGCGCACCGGGACCGCGGTGGAGAAGTAGCCCGGCCCGGGGTTCACGCCGTCGAAGCGCTCCTCGCCGCCGCGCGTGTCCAGGAAGAAGCGGGCGAGGTCCTTGATCTCCTCGCGGCCGGTGAGGCGGAACAGCTCCACCAGCGCCATCTCGATCACGGGGTGGCCGCCCGTGGAGTGGCGCAGCTCGGGGCCGAACACGGTGCGCAGGTGCTCCACGATCCGCAGCGAGACGTCCAGGAGCTCCTGCTCGCCGGCGCTGCGGGAGAGGGCGACGGCGGCCTGGATCAGGTGGCCGTAGCAGTACAGCTCGTGGTTCCAGGCCATGTGCGAGTAGTGCTCGTCGGGGGAGTGGCGCAGGGTGTGGACGGAGTTGAGGTAGCCGTCCTCCTGCTGCGCGCCGGCGATCATCGAGGTGACCTCCCGGGCCATGCCGCGCAGCTCGGGATCGTCCTCGCGGCCGAGTTCGAAGGCGACCGCCTCGAGCCACTTGTAGACGTCGGAATCCTGGAAGATCATCCCGGAGGCCTCGCCCTGCTCCGTGCCGCCGACGATGCGGAAATTGCGGAACGTGCCCGAGGCCTCGAGCTGTTCATAGCCGGAGCGCAGGCCGGCCGTGCGGTTGCGCTGCTGGCGGGTGTGCCAGAAGCCGCCGGTGATCCGGGCGGCGCCCGGCTGCAGCGGACGCAGCGTGACGGCGGCCTGAGCAGTGGGGACCGCCGGGGCGGTAAGCGTGTTCGGGGACGTCGTCATCAAGGACCTCACAGGTGAGCTTCGTTGCGGAAAGTGCGGAAACCAAGTTTCTGTGTCGATAATGGCATGCTCCCTCCAGCGGGACAACCCCCGCCCTGGAACGCACGTCACCGCACGCCATGCGTGCCACCGCACACCGCACACCGCACACCATGCACGAGCCCAGGAGGCCCCGTGAAGACCACGCCGATGCGACCGTCGATGCCCTCCCCCCGCATCGCCGACGTCGCCGAGCTCGCCGGGGTCTCGATGAGCACGGCGTCCAAAGCGCTCAACGACACCGGGCAGCTGCGCGAGGACACCCGGGCACGGGTCAAGGAGGCGGCGGCGCAGCTCGGCTTCGTGGTCGGCGCCTCCGGCCGTGGGAGCGCCGATACCCGCACCTACACCGTGGGCCTGCTGACCACGGACAGCTTCGGCCGCTTCACGATTCCGCTGCTGATGGGGGTCGAGGACGCGCTCGCCGCGGGGAAGATGGCGATCATCCTGTGCGACACCCGCGACGACGTGCTGCGCGAGCAGCACTACCTGCAGTCCCTGCAGGAGCGGCGCGTCGACGGCCTGATCATCACCGGGCGCACCACCGATCCGCGGCCCTCCATCTCCCTGCCGATCCCGACCGTCTACGCCTTCTCCCCCTCGGAGGACCCCGACGACTACGCGGTGGTGGCCGACGAGGGCGCCGGGGCGACGATGGCCGCCGAGCACCTGCTGGCCATGGGCTCGCGGCGCATCGCGCACGTCACCGGACCGCAGCGGCACCATTCGGCCGACGCCCGGGCGCTCGCCGTGCAGCAGACGCTGGGGGATGCCCTGGTCGCGCCCACCCTCTTCGGGCACTGGTCCGAGGAGTGGGGCCGCGCCACCGTGGACATGCTGCTGGCCTCCCACCCCGATCTCGACGGACTCCTCTGCGGCTCGGATCAGATCGCGCGCGGGGTGACGGATCGCCTCCGGGAGAAGGGGATCGACGTCCCCGCTCAGGTGCGGGTCACCGGCTTCGACAACTGGGAGGTCATGGCGCTCGCCTCGCGCCCGCCGCTGACCACCGTGGACATGGGCCTGACCGAGCTGGGCCGCCTCGCCGGCCGCACCCTGCTCGACCTGGTCGAGGGGAAACCCGACGTGCCGCACCAGCAGGTGCTCACGCCCCGCCTCGAGGTCCGCGCCTCCAGCCTCTGACCTCGGACCGAGGCGCAGAACTCCGGGCCCGTGCGGGACGGTTCGGGGCGTGGGGATGCGCGAGCGCGGGACTGCCGGGGTCAGGCCTCGCGGGCGGCGCGGAAGGCGGGCAGCACGACCTCTTCGCGCAGCGCCCGACGGTGCGGCTCGGGGGCGAAGCCTGCCTCGAGCCCGGTGAGCACGACCTGCTCGAGGTCCTCGAGCGTCCAGTCGAAGGTCTCGGTCACCAGGGTCATCTCCCGGGAGGTGGAGGTGCGGCTCATGAGGCGGTTGTCGGCGCTCAGCGCGAGGGTGAAGCCAAGGTCGTGCAGCGGCCCGACGGCGTGACGGGCGACGTCCGTGGTGTCGCTGGTCTGCAGGTTCGAGCTGGGGCATACCTCGAGGCAGATCTGCTCGCGGTGCACGCGCGCCGCGACGGGGCCGAGCTCCTGGCCGTCGATGTCCTCGATCAGGCGCACGCCGTGGCCGATCCGCTGCGCGCCGCAGTCCAGGGCATCCGCGATCGAGGAGGGGCCGTCGGCCTCCCCGGCGTGGATCGTGACGTGGATGCCGTGATCGCGGGCGAGGTCGAACTGGGCACGGAACCGGGACGCCGGGAAGCCCTCCTCGGGCCCGGCCAGGTCGATGCCCACCACGCCGCTCGAACGCCGATCCATGGCGAGCTCGACCAGGTCGTCGGTGGGCTCGAGGTGGCGGAGGTAGGCCAGCAGCTGACCCACCACGATCCGTGCGCCGGAATCCGCCGCCGCGGCGACGCCCTCGTCCAGTCCGTCCTGGACCGCCTGCACGGCCTCGTCGAGGGTGAGTCCGCCGGCGGTGTGCTGGTGCGGGGCCCAGCGGGTCTCGGCGTAGACGACGTCGTCGGCGGCCATGTCCTCGACGAACTCGCGGGCGATGCGCCGCAGCGCGGGGGCGGTCTGCATCAGCGCGAGAGTGCGGTCGAAGGTGGAGAGGTAGGCGGGCAGGGACCCGGAGTCGGCGGCGTCGTGGAACCAGTCGGCCACGTCGCGGGCGGTGGGGACCTCGGCGCCGCCGGGCACGTCGACGCTGCCGTCCGCCTCGTGGGCAGGAGCGATCGGCGGTGGGGCGATGCCCTGCTCGGCGCACAGCTCGAGCACGGTCGCCGGGCGCAGTCCGCCGTCGAGATGGTCGTGCAGCACGACCTTGGGCAGGGATCGCACAAGAGCGGGGGAGAGGCGCATCCGTGCAGGATACGCCGGAGAACTGGGCGTGAATCGCGTGCTCGGGCCGGTGTCGTCGAGTCCGGGAGTCGGGCCGCGGTGGGTGAGGCTCGGGGCACCGAGCTTCCCGAAACCATTCACGGGACTTTCCTCGTTCGTCATGCGCGCGAAACCCCCCTGTGGTCGGATCGGACGTGGACACGCTCGACACGGAGAGCTCGAGCGACCTCCCCGAATCCCTTCTCCCACACCCCCACGCCCAGGAGACCCCATGCCGGCATCCGCCGCGCCCGCCACTGCCACCGCGACCGCCCCCGTCAGCCGCCGCCGGCTGCTCCAGGCCAGCGGTGCCTCCGCCGCCGTGATCGCCCTGGGCATCACGGCCCCGAACGCGAGCGCCGAGGAGGGGCCGCAGCCCGAGGGCCTGTTCTCCCTGGGCGTGGCCAGCGGGGCGCCCCGGCCCGACGGCGCGGTGCTGTGGGCCCGGCTGGCCCCGGAGCCGCTCGCCGAGGACGGCCACGGCGGGATGGAGCTGCGGGATGTCACGGTGCGCTGGCACGTCGCGAAGGATCCTGAGTTCCGGCAGATCGCGGCCCGCGGGCAGGCCCTCGCCCAGCCCGAGCTCGCGCACGCCATCCACCCCAAGGTCGAGGGCCTCGACCCGGCGACGGACTACTACTACCGGTTCTCGGTGGGGCGCACGAACAGCCCCGTCGGCCGCTTCCGGACCCTGCCCGCGCAGGGCGCGGAGGTCGAGTCCTTCAGCGTCGGTGTGGTCTCCTGCCAGGCCTGGTACCACGGGCATTTCACCGCGCACAAGCATCTGGCCGCGGAGGAGGAGCTGGACCTGGTGGTGTTCGTGGGCGACTACATCTACGAGTACGGCATCACGGAGGCGAACCTCTGGCGCCAGGGCGCCGAGGTGGGCCCCGCGCATCAGGTCGAGACGGAGACCCTCGAGCAGTACCGGCTGCGCTACGCCCTGTTCAAGCTGGATCCGCACCTGCAGGCGGTCCACGCCCGGGTGCCGGCGGTCGCCGTGTGGGACGACCACGAGGTGCAGAACGACTACGTGGGCGGCGGCTCCAGCACCGGCATCCCGGAGGATCAGTTCGCCTATCGCATCGCCGTCGCGTACCGCGCCTTCTACGAGAACATGCCGCTGGACATCGAGGCGCTGCCGGAGGGTCCGGATTCCGACATCACCACCGGGTTCGACGTGGGCTCCCTCGCGCGGTTCTCGCTGCTGGACACCCGCCAGTTCCGGGACCCGGCGCCGACGGGCGCCGAGGACCAGCAGGATCCGGACCGCACCATGCTCGGCGCGGAGCAGGAGGCCTGGGTGACCGAGCGCCTCGAGCAGTCCCCGGCGCTGTGGAACGTGATGGCCAATGGCGTGGTGGTCGCCGCGATCACCGAGGACCGCACCGACATGTGGGACGGATACCCGGCGGCCCGGCAGCGTCTGCTGGACGCGATGGTCGCCAGCAGCAACCCTGTGGTGCTCACCGGCGACATCCACAAGCACGTCGCCGCGGAGCTGCTGGCCGACTTCACGGATCCGGGCAGCGGCACCATCGGGGTGGAGCTGATCTGCACCTCGGTGGGCTCCGACGGCGACGGCGCGAAGACCGACAACTACACCGACGACTGGACGCAGCACGAGTACGTCAAGCACTACGACGGCCGACGCGGCTACATCCACCTGCGCTTCACGCCCCAGGAGCTGGTCTCCAGCTTCTACATCGTGGAGTGGATCGAGGCCGACGACACCGCCCCGAAGCAGCTCTCGGCGCGCTTCACCACGCCCGCCGGCGACCCCCGCCTGATCCCGGCCTGACCAGCCAGAGAAGAGCAGCCATGAGCCCGCGCCCCGACACCATCACCGGCCTGCACGCCGAACCCGCCCTGGCCAGGACCCAGGTGTCCTGGGAGCCCCTGGGATTCGATCCGCTGATCGACCACTTCCGGGTCTATGCGGTTCGCGGCGAGAGCGCCCCGGGCACGCCGCGGGAGAGCGATCTGATCGCCAAGACGGTCTACCCGACCTTCGCCCACACGAACCTCGACCCGGCCGGGGAGACCTGGACCTACACCGTGCTCGCGGTCTCCGACGCCGGCCGACGCGGCCGCCCCAGCGTGCCGTTGACCGGCAGCTCCCTGCCCTCGGTCACCGCCACCGGGCGGGAGATCGCCCGGATCGGCGACTTCGACGGCCGCACGCTCGAGCACCACCTGGCGCCGAGCTCGTATGCGAAGATCCCCGCGGAGTTCCCGGGCGCCGTCATCGAGTACGAGCAGGGTGCCGACGAGCCCGGCACCGCCTGGCCGTACCTGCTGCCGGGCCCGGGCGACGCCTGGGCGGGGAAGAAGCCCTACCGGGCGCGCTGGACGCTCACGCTCGACGACGCGCCGCAGGCCGATCTCGACCTCGCTGTCTGGCTCGTGGACACCACGCGGCTGGGTGGGATCCTGCGGGTCAGCGCCAACGACGAGCACGTCACCGATATCGAGCTGCCCGTGGGCAGCACCCGCGGCTCCCGCGAGGGGGACGCGACCGTGCCGGGCTCGACGCTGCGGCGCTCCTTCCACGAGCACGCGCTCCCGGCCTCGCTGCTGCAGGCGGGGGTCAACGTCCTCGAGCTCGAGCTGGCCGAAGGCGGCTGGGCGGCGTGGGACGCCGTGGGGGTGTTCGCGCGGGAGTAGCATGAGCAGCGGGAACGGCAGGAGTGGCGGGAGCAGCCGCATCCCCGGGTCGCGGGATCTGTCGCTGCCCGTCGCCTCCCTCGAAGCACCTCGAGATCCCCGCGTGAAGAAAAGGGTGCAAAACGGACAAAGCGTGACATACTCCGTAGTATGCGAGGCATCATTCTGGCGGGCGGCACGGGCTCGCGGCTGCATCCTTTGACCATCGGCGTCTCCAAACAGCTCATGCCTGTCTACGACAAGCCGATGATCTACTACCCCCTGAGCACCCTCATGCTCGCGGGCATCCGCGACATCCTGATCATCACCACCGCCGATGACCAGCCCGCGTTCCAGCGCGTCCTCGGCGACGGCAGCCGCTTCGGGGTGTCGCTGAGCTATGTCATCCAGCCCGATCCCGACGGTCTCGCCCGCGCCTTCGTGCTGGGCGAGGAGTTCCTGGCCGGTGAGCCGGCCGCGCTCGTGCTCGGGGACAACCTCTTCTACGGGCAGGGCATGGGTGAGCAGCTGCGCCGCTTCCACGACCTCGAGGGTGCGGCCGTGTTCGGCTACTGGGTGAACGACCCCAGCGCCTACGGCGTGGTCGAGATGGACCGCGACGGCAACGCGATCTCGCTCGAGGAGAAGCCGATCCGCCCCCGGTCGAACTACGCGGTGCCGGGCCTGTACTTCTACGACGCCACCGTGGTGGAGCGGGCGAAGATGCTGCAGCCCTCCGCGCGCGGAGAGCTCGAGATCACCGACCTGAACCGCTCCTATCTCGACGACAGCATGCTGCAGGTCGAGGTGCTCACCCGCGGCACCGCCTGGCTCGATACCGGCACCTTCGACGACCTCGCCGCCGCGGGAGACTTCATCCGCACCGTCCAGCAGCGCCAGGGCCTGTCCATCGGCGCGCCCGAGGAGGTCGCCTGGCGGATGGGATACCTCAGCGACGAGGAGCTGCGGGAACGTGCCGAACCGCTCGTGAAGTCCGGCTACGGCCGCTACCTGCTGGACGTCCTGAGTCGCGAACGGGCCGATCGGCCCGTCTGACCCTCGGTCCGCACCACCCGTCGGCCCGCCACCCACCCACCGCGGAGGAATCCTCGATGTCGCGTCATCTGCTCGTCACCGGAGGGGCCGGCTTCATCGGCTCCGATTTCGTCCACTACGTCATGGCGCACACCGATGACACGGTCACGGTGCTGGACAAGCTCACCTATGCCGGCAGCCGCGAGTCGCTGGCCGGGGTGCCGAGCGGCCGGGTGCGTCTGGTGGTCGGGGACATCGCTGATGCCGCGACGGTGGAGCCGCTGGTCGCGGAGGCCGACGCGGTGGTGCATTACGCGGCGGAGTCCCATAACGACAACTCGCTCGATGATCCCAGCCCGTTCCTGACCACGAACCTGATCGGCACGTTCACGCTGCTCGAGGCGGCGCGGAAGCACGGCACCCGGTTCCATCACATCTCGACGGACGAGGTCTACGGGGATCTGGCGCTCGATGATCCCGAGCGGTTCACGGAATCCACGCCGTACAACCCGTCGAGCCCGTACTCGGCGACGAAGGCCGGCAGTGATCTGCTGGTGCGGGCGTGGGTGCGGTCCTTCGGGGTGCAGGCGACGCTGTCGAACTGCTCGAACAACTACGGGCCGCGCCAGCACGTGGAGAAGTTCATCCCGCGTCAGATCACGAACCTGATCGACGGGATCCGGCCCCGGTTGTACGGGGCGGGGCAGAACGTGCGCGACTGGATCCACGCCGATGACCATTCCAGCGCGGTGCTCACGATCCTGGATCGCGGCACGATCGGGGAGACCTACCTGATCGGGGCCGACGGGGAGAAGAGCAACAAGGAGGTCGTGGAGCTGATCCTGGACCTCATGGGGCGTGAGAGCACGGACTACGAGCACGTCACCGATCGTCCCGGCCACGACCTGCGCTATGCGATCGATTCGACGCGGCTGCGCACCGAGCTGGATTGGCAGCCTTCGTTCCGCGACTTCGAAGCGGGCCTGGCGGCGACGGTTGCCTGGTACCGCGAGAACGAGGACTGGTGGCGCCCGCAGAAGGCGGCCACCGAGGCGAAGTACGCAAAGGTGGGGCAATGACCCAGCTCGGCGTGCACGAGACCCAGATCCCGGGTCTGCTCGTGGTGGATCTGCCGGTGCACGGGGATGACCGGGGCTGGTTCAAGGAGAACTGGCAGCGGGAGAAGATGGTCGCCGCGGGCCTGCCGGACTTCGGCCCGGTGCAGAACAACATCTCCTTCAACCAGGCCGTGGGCGTCACCCGGGGCATCCATGCCGAGCCGTGGGACAAGTACATCTCGGTCGCGACCGGTCGCGTGTTCGGGGCGTGGGTGGATCTGCGCGCCGGGGACAGCTTCGGGGCGACGTACTGGCACGAGATCACGCCGGAGGTGGCGATCTTCGTGCCGCGCGGGGTGGGCAATGCGTTCCAGACCCTGGAGGCGCCGGCGGCGTACACCTACCTGGTCAGCGACCACTGGTCCGAGGCCGCGCAGTCGCAGTACACGTTCCTGAACCTGGCGGACGAGACCGCGTCGATCCCGTGGCCGATCCCGCTGGACCAGTCGGAGCTCTCCGCGAAGGACCTCGCCCATCCGCGTCTGGCGGAGGTCACGCCGGTGCCGCCGCGCCGCACCCTGGTGATCGGCGGGGGAGGGCAGCTGGGGCGTGCGCTCGCGGCGCGCTGGACGTATCTGTCCGACGTCGACGTGGTGACCCGCGAGCAGCTGGATCTCGCCGATCCCGTGAGCGTCGCGGCGTTCGATTTCTCGCCGTACGGGACGATCGTCAACGCCGCCGCGTACACCGCGGTCGATGCTGCGGAGTCCGACGAGGGTCGCCGCGCGGCCTGGGCGGTGAACGTCACCGGGGTGGGACGCCTGGTGGAGGCTGCCCGTGCGCAGCGGGCGACGCTGGTGCATGTCTCCAGCGACTACGTCTTCGACGGGAGCGCCGAGGTGCACGACGAGGACGAGGCGCCGAGCCCGCTGGGCGTCTACGGGCAGACGAAGGCCGCCGGCGACCAGCTCGTGGCGAGCCTGAGGGAGCACTACATCGTGCGCACCAGCTGGGTGATCGGCGAGGGCGGCAACTTCGTGGACACCATGGCGGGCCTCGCCGGGCGCGGCATCGACCCGACGGTGGTCGACGACCAGATCGGCCGGCTCACCTTCACCGCCGATCTCGCCGCGGCGATCGATCACCTGCTCACCGTGCGTCCCGCTGCCGGGATCTACAACGTCACGAACGAGGGGGAGCCGGTCAGCTGGGCCCGCATCGCCGCCGAGGTGTTCGCCCTGACCGGCCACGAGCGGGGTCGCGTCACGCCCGTGAGCACGGGTGAGTATTACGCGGGCAAGACGGGGATCGCCCCACGACCTCGGCATTCCGCTCTGGACCTCGCGAAGATCCACGCCACCGGCTTCGCCCCCCGCGAGCAGTTCGCGGCCCTGGGGGAGCACCTCGCGGGCTGACCGCGCCGAGACGGAGGAGCTACGGAGAATTTCCTCGCGCTTCGCGGTGGCGCGCGCGACGTTCCCGGAGCAGACTTCTGGGACCTGCAGACGCCGATCCAGAGGGAGGGCACGATGACAGAGCCTGCACCCTTCGAGGTGTTCGACGAGGGCGTGTACCTGCACGGCACGAAGGCCGCGCTGGAGCCCGGGGAGCTGCTCACGCCGCAGCAGCCCTCGAATTATCGAGACGGCCTGGCGATGCGCCACGTCTACTTCACCGAGACTCTGGCCGCCGCGGCCTGGGGAGCCCAGCTCGCCCAGGGCGAGGGCCAGCCCCGCATCTATGTCGTGGAGCCGACAGGGGAGATCGAGGACGACCCCAACGTCACCGACAAGCGGTTCCCGGGCAACCCGACACGTTCCTATCGCACCCAGGAGCCGGTCCGCGTGGTCCGCGAGCTCGAGGGCTGGACCGGGCACAGCCCCGAGAGCGTGCACGCCATGCGGGAGGGCCTCGCCGAGCTGCGCCGAAGCGGGGATGACGAGATCATCGACTGACGGCAGACCCGCGCGCTCAGTGCAGCGAGAGCAGCTGCCGCAGCCAGGGCACGTGCGCGCCGATCAGGGAGATCGTGCCGTCCCCGAGCACCAGCAGCGCGATGAG
Source organism: Brachybacterium sp. 107 (assembly GCF_052379725.1). NCBI lineage: Bacteria > Bacillati > Actinomycetota > Actinomycetes > Micrococcales > Dermabacteraceae > Brachybacterium > Brachybacterium sp. 107. The sequence continues at coordinate 140,749 of NZ_JBQSYW010000010.1, forward strand.
CGCCAGCACCACGGCGAGCACGGCCTGCAGCGCGCGCCATCGCTCGACGAACCAGTCGGCGAGGCGCCGCACCAGGCGATCATGCTTCCCGGTGCTCGCGATGATCGTGAGGGTCACCAGCGGCGCCTGGTAGATGAGGTGCCACAGCACGAGGAGCCCGATCCGCAGGGGGAGCGACTCCTCCTGGGCGGCCATGCCCACCGCAAGCGTGAACGCCGGATCGGCGAGAGCGGTCATCGAGAAGGCGAGGCCGGCGGCGAGCAGGGGCCAGATCGCGAGCCGGGACGGCGTGCTGCGACTGCTGAGCCGGCCGGGGGCGGAGGGCTGCCGATGCACCGAGCGCCACTGGTGCAGCGCGAGCGCGCCGAGCGCGAGGCCGGCGACCACCTCGATGCTGCCGATCGCGTTGTTCGAGTGGAGGATCGGGCGCAGCCACGTGCCGAGCACGGTGAGCACGGGGTGCAGGAGGGCGGTGACCGGGATGATCACCAGCGCGTAGCCGCCGCAGAAGGCGAGCAGGTGCCGAAGCCGCCCACCGCGCAGGAGGATACCGGTCGCGATGACGCCGCCGAGCACGTCCATGGTGATCGCGCCGAGCCCCAGGAACGCGAGGACGCCGGCGAGAGTCATGATCCGAGCGTACGAGGCCGGACCGTGCGATGCGGTGCTGCTGGCGCCCGTTCGTGACGGGGGTTATCCAGATGTCAGCTTCCGGTGCAC